>DATJVZ010000045.1:0-12612 GCA_035501575.1 Terriglobales bacterium
AGTGCGACGGACGCAGCGCGGCAACAACAACGCCTATTGTCAGGACAACGAGATCAGTTGGCTGGACTGGAGGCTGCTGGATCAATATGCGGACGTGCACCGGTTCGTGAGACTGCTCATCGAAAGGCGCCAGCTAAGACAAATCGGTCCCGAACTCGAAGGCGAGAGCCTCAATCAGCTGCTTGAAAGGGCGGATAAGGCTTGGCACGGCGTGAAGTTGAACCAGCCCGACTGGAGCGACAATTCGCACAGCTTGGCATTCAGTGCGGAGATCCGAAGGGAAAAGCTGCTGATCTACCTGATCCTGAACGCCTATTGGGAGCCGCTCGAGTTCGAGCTTCCCGCGATCGCGGGGCCATGGCGCCGATGGATTGATACTGCCCTCGACTCTCCACAGGACATCGTTCCATGGCAAGATTCAGCTCCAGTCTCGGCCCTCACTTACACCGCAGGGCCGCGATCGGTCGTAGTACTGTTTGCCCATAGAAGGGAAACTGTCTGAAACCTGCGGGCGGGAATCGCCTAGGCCGCGACCATATGGTTCCGGACGGCATACTTGACCAGATCAGCATTGCTTTTGGCGTCCAGCACCTCCATGATCCGGTATTTGTGAAACGCCACGGTTCGAGCCGTCATGTTCAGGATGTCGGCGATCTCTTTCATGGCTTTTCCTTCGGCCAACAGTTGCAGGACTTCGCGCTGCCTTTCGGTCAGCCGTTCTTCGTTTTCCTCGAGCGTGTCGCGTTGCCGTCGCAGGAAATCGACCGTGTCTTTCGAAAGTGTCGGCGACAGGTAGGGTATGCCGCGCAGCACATTCCTAACGGCCGTCACCATCTCCGAGGAGGCGCAGGTCTTCAGCAGATACCCAGACGCTCCGCGACGGAAGGCCTCGGCGGCAACCGCAGGATCGTTGTTCATGGTCAGGAATATAAGCTTGACGGCAGGAAACATCTCTCTCACCTGCCGGGCGGCATCGAGGCCATTCAGAACGGGCATGGCGATATCGACCACAATCACATCTGGCTTCAACTCTATAGCGGCTTGGACCAGAGCGCGCCCATCACATACGGTACCTACCACTTCAAATTCGTTTTCCAGCAACTTCTGGCAGAGTTCTGCCACGAGATTATGATCGTCAGCGATGAGAATACGGGAACGATGCATTTTAGGTCACCAGTTGCCGTGGAATATAGCTGCCATCGCGCCAGACTGTCAACCCGATTCTAGGCTGGATGTCATATCTCGCGCCGGAGATCGTGCAGACTCGACCACACGATCTCCGGGCGCGACTCAGGCTTATCGTTGGGTTAATGGAAGGTTCAGTTATGCAGCCGTCCTTGTCGCAATTCTTTCCGCTAACTTGCCTGCTGCAAGCGCCCGAATGAAATGCTCGGCCCGCTCCACCAGAACAAGTTTGTCGGCGAGAGCGCTCTCGAGCAGCACGCCCACGCCATAGTGACCCGACAGGTCGGCCGCCGCGATGAGCGCCCTGTATTCCGCGATACGAAGGTGAATCAGGTGGCTGACCTTAGCCAAGATGAAAAGGTGCCGAGCCACTGGATTCTGAATCTCGGCGAGTTCCTTGCGGAAGTCCTCGACGAAGACGTCGTACAGGCGTCCGCTGAGTTGGACAGGCTGCTCGCCAATGAGCTTGAAGCATTGATCGAGAGTACTGCGAACTTTCTGAGAGAGGAACGCCCGCGCCTCCAGCGCTTCTTTTACATCTGGGTCTTGCACTTGTGGGATGATTTCTTCAATGATCTTGCTGGTTCGCTCGTTGCCCTGCCGCAAGTTGCTTAACAAGAGCACGAACATTTCCTTGGCATTCTTGACTGGCATTATTCTTCTCCTTATTGTTTTTAACTTTCAGTTTGATTGTTACGAAACAGAGTTACCTGCAATGGCGTTGTTAAACCTAGTAGAGCAGCCCTGGCGGAAGGGGAGAACTGTCAGAAGTGCCAGAGCGCAACTCAGAAGTGCCAGAGCGCAACTTTAAGGTTGGTAGTGATGAACCGCGGGATGCAGGCTTCTGGACCGTCGCATCATCTTTGCGCCAATTGTGCCGCGCCGTGCAGGCACACGCAGCGGATGAAATCCCCATCTGCTTCGCCAATTGTGATTCACGAATCGACGGCTGGAGACCTTCCCCCTTATTTCCCAGCCGCAGCTACCCAAACGTTGTCAGGGGAATAGATTTCAGAATTCGAGAGTTCGGTCTGCACCTTGACCGGTTGGAGACCGGCCTTGTTCTTCGGCACCGCCAGAAAAACTACGTAGTATTGATTGTTCAACAGTTTCTGCAAGCTTTCTAGGTAAGGCTTAAAGCTGACCGGCTGGGAGGTGCCGAGAGAGAAACACTCCCCGCCTGTTTCGTCTGCTATTTTGTCGAGTCCAGACAGGCCAAGTTGCAAGTCCCAGGAGCTTCGCCCCGCTCGGCCGACCCCTAGGGCATAGATGGAATGGACCAGCACATTGTAGCGTTGGCTGATTTCGCTGGCTGAGGTCGCATCGGTACTGATCGTAGGCATGCTGTGGTAGACCGGCCCGAAGTTAGGTCCGAGCCGGGACGGTTGTGGCTTTTCACCGCGGAGCCGGTCGATTCCATCGGTGACCATCAGGACTTCGCGCCGCACATTCTGTTGAGGCCATCCCTTCACCAGACTGATCAACGACAGGTAGGGGCTGTCCATGGTCGAAAGACTGCCCCGCGGCAGACGCACCGCCTTGACGGCGAGATCGTGGTCGGCGGAAAAATTCTGAGCGACGCTGACAGCCGCGTTCGACATGTACCCGACACCGATAAGCGCCGATGGTGGCTGAGCCTTGATGAAATCCTTGAGGTCCTCAAGATTGTTTCCCACCGAGGTGTTCAGAGTGTCGTCAATCAGAATCATCAACTGCAGCGCGGCGTTGTCGCCCTGGGCGGGAATCAGCTGTGTAACTTGAAGGAAATTCTTGCCTTGTTTTACCTTCACGTCTTCTTTTTGGAGCGGAGGAAGCTCTTTGTCAGCCCGCAACGCAGCATCAGTGATTACCATGTGGACCTGCACCGTGCCCGAAACGGCCTTCTCTTGCGACTCTGCGCTCTGACCATTCAATAGCACCACATACATGGCCGCGAGCAATGCCGACAGCAAAGTCTTGCGCTTCTTCATGTTTTTTCGTAGGTCGCGAAGGCTCTGAGAGTTAGATTCTCGGTTGCGACGATAGCGATAGCAGGAAGGGTTCTTCTCGTGGTGCCTAGCGCGATTCCTCCGCCTCCACTGCTTAGGCTCGGGGATGGCTCGTACCGACGCAACTGTCATTGTTGACAGTGGTGCCGAGAACAGGTTGTGCGATTCATAGGTGGGTTTCGATGAGGGTGCCAGCGCCGTCGGTCACAGGTCATACAACGACGCCGCCAGTCGCTTCAGCCCACGATCGCGAGCAAGAATGTCTAGATGCAGCGAAGTCCAGTCTGCCAACAGCAAGCCTTCGCTCCCCTCACCATTGTAAGTTTTGAGATAGCCTAGACAAGCCTCGCAGTAGTCGATTCGCAGGCCGCCCTCTCCCTCAATAGCCAATACCGCCAGCCGGTGATCGTCCTGGCATTGGCAGAACGGGCAACCGGTTCGTCGGTACCGCCACCGGGTAGCGCAGCGGCCGCACGAAAGGAATCGAGGCGCCTGGATCAATGCCCACGAGCTGAGCCATCGCCGGCGTCGCCCCACAGGTGGGGCAATAGTTGCGGAGCCAGCGCTCTTCATCGCGCCACCTGGCGAATGCGCCCACTACCGGGCCGAGATAACGAGCCAGGGCGGTCCAGCCCAAGTAATGGTTCGCCTGTTAGGCAGAAATGACCGCCACTTAATTATTCGGAACGACCCGCCCGTCCGAATTACTCACTCGGCCATCTCGCAAAGATGATAAGGCGAAATAGAGCATTTCGGTGTACGATAGCGTTCGCCCCGGGAGGTCAACACTGGTATTTTTGACAGTATTTGCGGCCAACGTGGGTTTTCTACACTCGCCTACGTTCGATACCATGGGTTTTGTCATCTATGACTGCCCTGAACAAGCCTGTCTGGTTCCTGTGGGCTCGCTGGGCTGAGAAGCCTCGCCAGAAGTCCTGATAGCCTTCGAGATGCGAGAACGAAGCTCGAAGGCCGAGAAACAATAATTGTGTGCCATCGAAGGCGTAACTGCGACATGAAGCCGCTTGAATAAAGGAGAAGGTTATGAACAGCAAGATGCTAATTGCATTGACAGCCCTGGTATTGAGCCTATGCACCGTCACCTGGGCAGCCGAGGATGGGCAAGCACTCTACAAGGCCAAGTGTGCGTCTTGCCACGGCGCGAACGGTGAGGGCAAGCCGTCGATGAAAGCCCCCCCGATAAAAGGATCGTCGCTAACGAGCAAGCTGCCCGATCACATCACCAAGGGTGATTCGAAGATGAAACCGCCTCACAATAAGGGCATTCCTGGGGTCACGGAAGAGCAAGCCAAGGCGATTGCCGAGTATGTAAAAACTCTTAATTAGTCTCAGCCTCTCGCTTATTTGCGGCAAAGGCACGCCGTAGCTCAACCAGGCAACGGTTGGAGGAATGCTATGCCCGGAGACTTCGATCCTCCCACCACCGTACTGGCTATCTCCGGGTTCATCAGTTCCTGGGTATACTTCGGTCCGCCGTGATCTCGGCAAGAATCTGATTGGCAACGCAACCCACCCAAAACCATCTTGGACAGCTGGCAGATGTGAAAGCATGGTCTTCAGCAAGGTCGTCGGCCAGTGGTTGTTACGCGTCTGAGGAGTGCATCTCATGGAAGCTCCCATCTCCCCTCTTCTATTTTGCCTGCTGCTTCTCATCGCGATGCTGGTCCTGATGGAAACCGGTCGTCGAGCCGCTGTGCAGCCTGTCGCGAAAAAGTTGGTAGACATGCGGGGCAGTCTGGAAAAAATCCAAGGTGCGGTTTTCGCTGTGTTTGTCTTGCTAGTGGCTTTCACCTTCTCCGGCGCGGCACCACGCTTTAACGAGAAGCGAAGGTTAATTGCCGAGGAAGCGAACACCGTCGGACGAACGTATCTGCGGCTGCAGTTGGTACCCGAGCAGGCGCAGTCCGAACCGCAAGCTTTGCTTCGACGCTATGTCGACTCTCGACTGGAGACATATCGCCGTCCGCGAACCGCGAAGCCACAGCTGCGGAAATGGCCGAGTCCAAGAAGATCCAGGAAGTGATTTGGACGAAAGCGGTCAATGCAACCTTCCTCCCGAATTCTGATCCGGACGCCGGCAAACTCCTGCTGCCTGCGCTCAACAACATGTTCGACATCACGACCACGCGCCGAGTGGCGCCTGACGAAATCCATTCTCCCAGAATCATCTACGCGCTTCTGTTCGGCCTGGGTCTCCTCTGCTCGTTGCTTGCTGGTTATCGAATGGCAAGTGACCGAAATCGCAGTTGGCTTCACATCATGGGTTTCGCGGCCATTACGGGCATCATTGTCTACGTCATCCTGGAGGTCGAGTACCCGAGTACGGGTCTAATCCGACTTGAGGCTGCCGACCAACTCCTGGTCGATGTTCGTGACAACATAAGATGATTTACGCGATCACCAGGAGGGTGGTGAGGCGGCCGCCTCGGACAATTGTTCCTACGATGTAGGCTCTAGTTTGTCGTACAGGCTTGCGAGCTATGGGGCGAAGGTTAGTGGTTGATTTCCTGAGGGTCGTGAGACCATACTTAACTCACTAACAGGATGCCACCGTTAAGGACTCTAATCGTAGACAATTTCGAAGACTTCCGACGTTACCTGTCTTCCATACTGCAACGAAAAACTCAGTGTCAGGTAGTCGGACAAGCCTCTGACGGGTTGGAAGCTGTCGAGAAAGCCGTAGAACTCCAGCCGGACTTAATTCTGCTCGATCTTGGCCTGCCCAAACTGAATGGTATGGAAGCGGCGCGCCGAATTCGCGAACTCTCTCCCAATTCCAAGATACTGTTCCTCAGCCAAGACTCATCCGCTGAAATCGTGCAAGAAGCCCTGCGACTAGGAGCACAAGGTTACCTGCTGAAGTCCGAAGCCACTGAGCTTCCGCTTGCAGTGGATGCAATTACTCAGGGCACATGGTTTGTCAGCCGTCGCTTAAAGCGTGATCAGCCCCATAATGGAAGTCCACCAGTTCGTCCCGAACCCTAGGCCCCGCACTGTTTGGAGATAGTCTTGATCGATTCCACCACAATGGTTACAGCCGAAGCTGGCCTCCGGTTGTAATTCGAGCTGGTGCTTGTCGTGGGTGTTTCGTTCCCCGTGACTTCAACTTGCTGCCCAAGGTAGGGATCCAGTTTGAGTTTGCCGCTTGGCGGATCACGTAGGTGTTGCCTGGATCCGACTGCATGAGTGTGAAATCACCGCTCGAGCGGCTCACGCATCCCTGCACTGAGACCGGCCCTGGCTTCTCTTTCGCCGGTTGCTGAGCCTGATCTTGATACGCTTGCGCCGCGAGCCAGCCGCCTGCCAACACGATCGCAAACACGATTGACCGGTTCATCTGAGTCGTCACCGCTCAAAATGGCGGGGTGTCCAGCTCTTTCTCGGAATCGTCAAGCGCGGTGAAGCACCGCATACTGCGGGTCATCGTGGCATGTTCGCCGATGACCTTTTCTTTCCGGTTTATCTTTGGCATACGTTTCCCGAAGAGAGGATCGGCAACTGCCAGAACTGCTAGTCCGCCCAAAGAAGAGGCCCGATGTGGAAGGCAACCACGCGGTCCCGTCAACCGCCACGACCTTCGGACTCATTGCTCAGAAGCAACGACATTGACGCGACCCAAAGCTAATCTTTTCTTGGGCTTGGTTCGTCGGCTGCACCTGAGGGGTTCGTGCGAGGCGCCACTTCACGCTTCTCCTCAGTGTCGGCTGCGGGCCGAGCCATTTTCCTGCTGTCTCCCTGTGACCCGTTTGCTGCGATTGATAATTCAACCGTAATTTCCATGCTATGAAGCTGTCCTGACCCTAGGCAGCCAAGCATTCTTCCTTCAATCTGTCGCCTGTAAGAATTACTAGTTCGCTCAGTGCAGGAGCTGTTATTTCTGCCAGTCTCAGCTTTTCCTGGCATGGCCTAGCATTTCCTGACCTTGTGCCCCCCCAAGGCGAATGCTGAATTATGACCGCTCCACCCAAGCAACCCGTTTGGTTCCTCCTGACTCGCCATTGGTTGAGTCTGGTCGGCGTGGCTTTAGTCACCACGGCAGGGATCTCATGGCTCTTTGTGCTTCCTGCGCAAATTCGCGGTCACGTCGATAACCCTTATATCGGGATCGTGTTCTTTCTGATTCTGCCGATCGTTTTCTTTGCCGGATTGGCCCTGATTCCAATCGGTGTTTACCTGAGCCGGCGCCAGATTCAACAAGGGCTGACCGGCACTACCTTCGATCGCAAGGCTGCCCTGGAGCGCTTGGCTTGGTTTTTCGGCGCCACCACGCTGGCTAACGTGCTGATCGGAACCCAAGTCACGTATCGTGCCGTCGAGCACATGGAGACGCCACAATTTTGTGGAGGAACCTGCCACACCATGCATCCTGAGTTCGCGTCTTACCAGAACTCACCGCACTCTCGGGTGGAATGCGTCGAATGTCACGTCGCCCCAGGTGCAGGCGGATGGATCAGCAGCAAGGCTGCGGGCATGCGCCAGCTGTTCGAGACGGTGCTGAACACCACCCCCAGGCCGATTCATTCGGCCATCGAGAGCGGTCGCCTCGTTCCCGCCAGGGAGACATGCGAGAACTGTCATTGGCCGCAGAAATTTGCCGGCGTGACGTTGCGCGTCATCAACAAGTACGCCGAGGACGAAGCCAACACGCGTACTCAGACGGTCCTGTTGATGATGGTGGGGGGAAGCAGAACCGCGGGCATTCACGGAGCACACTTCGGTCCGGGAGTGCACATCCGCTTTGCTCCCTCCGACGCTGCCCGGCAGACCATTCCTTGGGTCGAATACCGAAATACCGTGACTGGGACTACTGAAACCTTTGTCAGCTCCGGCTCGCCGCCCGATTCTTCAACGCCGAAATACGACATGCAATGCGTGGACTGCCACAATCGCCCGACCCACACTTTTGATCTGCCGGATCGCGCTTTGGACAAAGCCTTGGCTCTAGGCGATCTTCCTGTCACTTTGCCTTACCTCAAGAAAAACGGCTTGGAGTTGCTGAAGGCGGAGTACCGGACCAGCCAAGAAGCATCCGAAAAATTGCCTGTTTCCTTCGTCAGTTTTTATCAGCAGAACTACCCGGATCTGTACGCGAAGCGTTCGCAAGACATTCAACAGGCAAGTCAGGCCGTGCTCGCGATCTATAACCGCAATGTCTTCCCGGATCTAAAGGTGTCTTGGGGAACTTACCCGAACAACCTCGGGCACACGGACTTTCCCGGCTGTTTCCGCTGTCACGACGGCTCGCACGCGACCGCCGACGGAAAGGCGATTAAGCAGGATTGTGACGTCTGCCATCAGCCTTTGGCGATGGACGAGGCCTCACCGGAGATCTTGAAGACACTGGGTCTCGAGGAACGGATTTCCAGAGTTCAGAAGCAATGACAGCACAGAGTGCTGCCCATGAATGGAAGGTCGAAGTAAAGCCTGCGCAGGTTGGTTAACAAGGTTATCTCCGAGAAAGGAGATCGGATCGTGAACCTTAACAGAAGATACATACAATTCCTGGGTCTCGGTGTAGCCGGGCTCATGCTGTCGGTGCTGATTCACCCGAGAATGGCCGCCGGTCAGCAGGAAAAAAATGCCCTGCCGAGCAAACCGACCGCCGAATATGTCGGCGCCGATGTGTGCAAGACCTGCCATGAAGAGCTTTACCACAAGAACTTTGAGGCCACCCCGCACTTCAAGACGACTCTCGAAAACGGGCATGGGTGCGAAAGCTGTCATGGTCCCGGATCCGAGCACGTCGCCGGCGGAGGAGATGTAACGAAGATCATCAGCTTCAAAACCCTCTCGACCCAACAGGCCAGCGCTCGTTGCCTCAGCTGCCACGGCGAAAACCACGAGCAGCGGCACTTCAGGAGTTCATCCCATGCCAGCCAAGACGTCGGTTGCCTCGACTGCCACTCCCCGCATCACGCCAAGGAAGCGCAACAGTTGCTGGTCCAAAAACAGCCTGAGCTCTGTTATGGATGCCACACTACGGCCAAAGCCGACTTCGCCAGACCGTATCACCACCGGGTTACCGAGGGCTTGCTCGAGTGCAGCGACTGCCACAACGTTCATGGCACGACCACGATCCGCCAAGTCAGGACCTTACCGAGTGGCGATGCGATTTGCTACAAATGCCACGCCGATAAGCAAGGGCCTTTTGTCTACGAACACGTGCCGGTGAAGACCGAAGGCTGTACCAGTTGTCATACCCCCCACGGTTCGACAAATCCACGTTTCCTCCGGGTTAGCAATATCAACTTGTTGTGTTTGCAGTGTCATTCCTTCCCTGCGCAGGGTCCCCAAGGTCCTAACCACAACCAGGCGACCAAATACCAGGCGTGCACGATGTGCCACGCGGCCATTCATGGTTCGAACGCCAGCAACGTGTTCTTCAGGTGAGGGGTAAACTCATGACCTCGAACTCCTATCGACTGCATCTGCTCTTAGTTCTTATTCTGCTTTCGAGGTTTGTCGTCGAGGCACAGTCCACGGCCACCGGCACGGGTTCAAGCGCGCCGCCGCAGCCCGCAGAGCGAGAAGCCGGCGGCTACGTGATTCATCAGTCGACCGAGATCGGCGGCCGCGTGTCGGACGTAAGCGGCAGCCAAGCGATGTATGACACGCTGGTTGATTTGCGCAGCGGACCGCGACTGCTTGATCAGTCACTTTCCATGCAATCCGAAGCGCACGACGGCCTGCTCTTCGACAACCTATTCATCAGCAGCTTTGGCTGGGGAGGAGAACCCAATAATGGACTGCACGCCCGCATCGATCTCGACAAGTGGTATGACTTCCGCGCGAGCTTCCTGCGCGATCAGACGGATTACAATTTTGATCTGATGGCTAACCCCCTAAATCCGCCTACGTCGAGCCCGAGCATTCCCGCCGACTCATCTCCCCACAGTTTCTACACCCGCCGGCGCATGAGCAACTTTGACCTTACGCTTTTGCCGCAGTCGAAGATCAGCTTTCGCTTGGGCTACACGCGCAACAACATGACGGGGCCGTCCTACTCGAGTGTCCATGAAGGCACGGATGCATTGCTCTATCAACCGTGGAATACCACGCTGAATTCCTATCGTTTCGGGGCAGACTTGAAAGTATTGCCGCATACGGTCATCAGTTATGATCAATTCCTCGACTACTACAAGGGAGATACGCAGTGGCAACTGAACACATTCGCTCCGGCGTTATTGCCGGGACCGCCCGGTAGCGTGGAGCTTGGACTTCCTATTGATACGGGCAACAAAACTCCCTGCGCCATCGCCCCTCCGGCCACCAGCCTGATTAACCCCGCCGGCACCCTGACCAACGTGGATTGCAACGGTTATTTCAACTACAACCGCTCGGACCGCATCCGCACCTCCACGCCGACCGAGCGCATCAGCCTGCAGACGAGCTACTTCCCTCGGTTCGAGCTGAGCGCTTCCTACGCGTACAGCTCGGCCGATATGACGGCTCCGTTCAATGAATTTTTTAATGGGTTGAGTTCGCGCACCGACCTTCGCCAGGAAACGGTCACGGGGCCCGGCCAAGCGACGCGCATCTCGAACGTGGCGGACTTCAGCGCGACCGTGCACCTGTCGGAGCATTTTCGCGTGGTCGACACCTTCCGCTACTGGGCCTATCGCATCCCGTCGAGCTTTAATTCCACGGAAACCGATTGGTCGGCCGACGATGCCACCTTGCTCACTCCCATCAGCGCTACCACCCAGAGCGTCGCCACCGCTGTCGATCAGTTGTCGTTTAACCAACAATGGACGAGAAACGAGACGGATCTGATCTGGGATGCCACCAAGCGCATCGGGGCGCGAATCGGATTTCGCTATGGCGATAAAATCTTCGATCAATTCGACTACACGACCCCCGAGGAAAATCGCATCGTCGTCAACGAATACACCGCGTTGTTCGGTATCTGGGCAAAGCCGATTACCGGCCTGCGGCTTAACTTTGACTGGGAAAACACCAGTAACAACAACACGATCGTGCGCATCGGCGTGCGGAAGGAATCGCGGTACCGTATCCAGGCCAGCTACACGCCCCGACCATGGGCCGTCCTCGCCGGATCGATCAATCTTTGGCAGGCGTCCAACGGGAATACTCTGATCGACTATCGAGGGCACAACCGCAATTACGGATTCACCGCTACCCTGACGCCCCAGGAACGGTTCAGCATCGAGCTTGCCTATAACTACACGGACTACAAGCAGAATGCTTTCGTTTGCTTTAGCGACTCGGAAACTTCCTTGCCCGTGGTAGCCAATGCGGGTTCGTGCGAGACGAATGGCTACAACGAACCCGACAACCCGCTGCTCACCTATGGCATTTATTCAAACAGCACCAACTACGCCTTGGGATCGCTGATGTTTAAACCCATCCCCCGCGTTACCACCCAGGTGGGCTACAGCATCACCAGTGTGGGCGGTTACACCCCGCAATTCAATGTGCTCGCGCCGTTCGGTTCGCTCCAATACAACTATCACCAGCCATTGGCCAAGGTGGAAGTCAATCTCGGTCACAATCTAACCGGGATCGCCGGCTGGAACTACTATCAATACGGGGAGAAATCCTTTGTGGGCCCCACCGATCCGCGCTATTTTCACGCCAACAACGAGACATTCTCGTTACGCTGGGCTTTTTAAGAGCCCAAGGACGAACCCCTACTGTGCAGCTTCTCAAGCTGCGGTGGTCACCGTAGCCGATTCACGATAGCGGATTCCTGCATCCCCCAGAGCGTCCTGGAGCGGACCGAGCCAGGGCTCGTAGTTCCGCCACGTCGAGAGCCCCTCGCGAAAAATCGGCCGTCGGACCTGCTCTGAGCTTGCGGTGCCGACACTGCGCTCCAGCTTATAGAACTCGAGGCAGGCCGGTTCAAATTCCAGCCCGCAAAATTCCAGGATGCGCCGCACGTTTCCCGCCAGGTCCTCCACAATATCTTCGTACCAGACTCGTAGTACGCGACCGGGAAGCACCGCATCCCAGTGGCGCATCAGTTCGAGATAGCTCCGGTAGTAGCGAGCGATGTCCTCGATGCTGTAGGTGAACTCCTGCCCGCTGGCAAACAGTTGCTTCAGATTGCTAAAGCAGCAAGCCATGGGCTCGCGCCGCACGTCGATGATTTTGGCATTCGGCAGCATGAGGTGGATAAGCCCAATGTGGCGGAAGTTATTCGGCATCTTGTCGGTAAAGAAAGGCTTTGTCCCCCGATAGGAGCGCGTGTCATCCATGTAGCGTTCGCCGAGCCTCCGGAAATCTTCGCGCGCAAGCCCGGCCAATACTCCCGGATAGCGCGGATTGCCAAGATCGGATCGAGGCCCCTCCATCCCGCGGACGATGCGGGGGATGTCGGGGAGCTCCTGTGTGCCGTCGACCCGCGAATGCGAGGCGAGGATCTGCTCCACCAGGGTCGATCCGGAGCGCGGCAGCC
>DATJVZ010000046.1:0-9247 GCA_035501575.1 Terriglobales bacterium
CCGGCATCCCCGCCGGCACGCCAATCATAGCTGGAATGACGGATGGATGCGCCGCCCAGATCGCCGCCGGAGCCTTGGACGTTGGCAGTTGGAATTCCGTGCTCGGGACCACGCTGGTTCTGAAAGGCGTGGCTACCCAGCCGATGGTCGATCCCGCCGGCATCGTTTATTCGCATCGTTCACCGGATGGCAACTGGCTTCCAGGCGGGGC
Organism: Terriglobales bacterium; assembly: GCA_035501575.1. Taxonomy (GTDB): domain Bacteria; phylum Acidobacteriota; class Terriglobia; order Terriglobales; family Acidobacteriaceae; genus JAFAGX01. The sequence goes on from DATJVZ010000046.1 coordinate 212, forward strand.
CTCCAGCACGGGTACGGGGGTTCTCGCCAAGAGATTTCCAGGGCGTGACCTCGAGGCACTCAGCGCACAAGCAGCAGAACGAGAACCAGCCAGCATCGTTGCGTATCCGCTGGTATCACGGGGTGAGCGTTTCCCCTTCGCCGCGCCCGATGCTGAAGGATTTGTTCTCGGCGAGCCGTCGGACGAAATTGATCTCTACGCGGCGCTGCTGCAGGGAGTGGCCTTTGTCGAGCGGCTCTGTTTCGATTATCTTCACCTGCTGGGTGCGCCGGTCAGTGGGGACCTTAGCCTAACCGGGGGGGCAACTCGCAGCCACTACTGGTGCCAGCTTCGTGCCGACATTCTTGGGCGGCCGGTTCGCTTGCCGGAGAACGCCGAGGCTGGGTTGGGGATGGCCGTGCTGGCCGCCTCCACAGGACGTCGTATTTCGGAGGTTGCCAAGGAAATGGTGCGTATTCGCGAGGTGATCGACCCTCGCCCCGGCGCTACGGCTCGCTTCCGCGAACCGTTCCTGCGGCTTATCGAAGAGCTGGCACGCCGCGGCTGGGTACAGGCGGCGCTCATCGAACATGGAAGGAGGAGGGCGGGATAGCGTGATCGAACTCATTCTCGTTCGCCACGGTGAAAGCCTGTGGCAGGCGGAGAACCGGTATGCCGGCAGCACTGACGTTCCGCTCAGCTCTCGGGGTCGCGAGCAAGCTGAGCGGCTCGCCACCTGGTCAGCGTCCGCAGGCCTGACTGCGATTTGGAGCTCACCCTTGTCACGGACCCGCGAGACCGCTGCTCCAGCGGAACGCACTACCGGCCTGGCTGCCCACATCGATTTTCGGCTCAAGGAGGTCGACTTCGGTCGGGGAGAGGGGTTAACTGCTGCCGAAATAGAACGCTCCTTCCCCGAAGCTTTTGCCGCCTTTCAGTCCGATCCTGTAGTGCATTACTTGCCTGGAGGCGAGGACCCACATCGTGCCACCCAGCGAGCTATGGCCTGCTTCAAAGAGATCGAAATGGAGCATCCTGGCGGTCGTGTACTTGTCGTTTCTCACAGCACCCTGATCCGCCTCGCGCTTTGTGAATTGATCGGCGTGCCGTTGTCGAGATACCGCTCGGTGTTTCCTTCCGTCACGAGCGCTGCCCTTACTGAAATCCGACTCGAGGGTGAAAGGGCCTGCCTGTTGCGGTTCAATGCTCCCCTGAATCTTCTCGAAAGAGGCCGCAAAGAGGACTCCGAACTTGACAGCTCGTTGCAAGGCAAACCTTGAGGTCTCAGCTCGCGCTGCGGGCTCTGGGAGATGTGGGATCTTTTCGGCAGAAGCCTCCAGCGATAAACTTGTACGTGCATGACACGAGTCATTCTTATCGGGGCCGGCAGCGGCGGCAAGGCGTTGGTGGAGTTGTTCCGCAAAGACCCAACCGTTGAAATCGTCGGGGTGGCTGACAAAGATGAGAGCTCACCGGGCTTGGTGCTCGCTCGGGAACTTGGCTTACCCGTGACCACGAATTATAAGGAATTCCTCTCCACGGAAGCCAATCTCATTATCGACGTGACCGGTGATGCTAGCGTTGGCCGGGAAATCGCCAAACTGAAGCCCGAGGGGATAGAAGTTGTTGGCGGGAACGCCGCGCGCTTCATCTGGGAATTCATCGAGGCCCAAAAAAAAGCCGAAGCCCTCGCAGATAAATACCAGCTCGCCATGAGGGAACTCGAAACCCGTGGGGAAAGCGATTTTATCATCGGCAACAATCCCAAGATGAAAGAGATCTCCGAACTGATTGCCAAGGTTGCGCCCACCCCGACTACGGTCCTAATTCGAGGCGAGAGCGGAACCGGCAAGGAACTTGTGGCTCGCGCCATTCATCGTCATAGCGCCCTGAGCAATCAGCCTCTGGTCACGCTTAACTGCACTGCTTTATCCCCGGCTCTTTTGGAAAGCGAACTGTTCGGCTCCAAGCGGGGTGCGTTTACGGGCGCCTATACCGACAGGAAAGGGTTGTTCGAAAAGGCCGATGGCGGAACCATGTTCCTCGATGAACTTGGGGACATGTCACTAGAAACTCAAGCCAAGCTCTTACGGACTCTGCAAACCGGCGAGATCCGTGCCGTCGGTGATGTGCGAACCAAAAAAGTGGCGGTCAGAATCATCGGGGCCACCAATCGCGACTTGGAAAGAGCCATTCGCGAAAGCACATTCCGCGAGGATCTCTACTATCGAATCAACACCTTCACCATCACCCTGCCCCCACTGCGCGAACGGGTGGAGGATATTCCCTTCCTGGCGGAGTTTTTTCTGCAGCGGGCTCAAGCCAAAGTGAACAAGAGAGTTGACTCCGTTTCTCCTGAAGCCCTTATGCTGCTTAGGAACTACTCTTGGCCTGGCAATCTTCGCGAGCTCGAAAATATCATTGAACGAGCGGTAGTTTTGACATCTTCTTCCGTGATCGAAACTGAGCATCTTCCTCTGCATGTTCAGGACGGTCTTGCCTTCAAGCCAAAGCTCGGCTTCAAACCGAGTAAATTGCAGGCGATCGAGCAATTTGAACGGCAGGCGCTTTCAAGCTATCTGCTCGAAGCGGAGGGAAATATATCCCGAGCCGCAGTGCTGGCCAAGATACCGCGCCGTACCTTCCATCGTTTGATGGCCAGACACAAGCTCTCCGCTCAACCTCTGAAATCCCGGCACTGAGACAATCAGAACCAATGCTGGGGCTTTATTGTCTCACTCTGCATCACTGCAAATAACCATAACCGCTGCAGTGCGATAGGCAGCTACTACCACAATTTAGATGCACCAACTGTGACTTTATTGTCCCAAGTGCAGCGAAGCTAGAATGTCGTGCTCGGGCGCGTGCATACCCTTCGGCGAGGCTAAATCCTAAAGCGGCGGCGACTTGCGGCCTGGCCGGTGTGATTGCCGACGAATGCGGGGGTTTGGCAGGCGATGTGCCTTTAGGTAAATCGCAAGGCGCCAGGATGGTCAGATCGAGGCTCTGGCGGCGCCGTAGTGAAAGAAGCTTTCGGATCTCTACTCGGGTGACCGAGCAGCAGGGCGGGAAAAGGGAACTCGGAACCACGAGGCATCCCGAAATGAATTAGCGAGGATGAGCCGGGCCAACCAGCCCGGCTGTCCAGAGGAGTTAGGCCGCTTGGGGCATGGTCACTTCGAGCGATATGCCGGTAACCGTCAGGGGATTCAGGTTTGCCGCAATGCCCCCGAACCAGGGCCGGGCGCAGGTTTAGAAACGCCGGCTGCCGATCGGCAGGTTCTCGCTCCGCGTGTACATCACCTTGGTTCGTGACCGGGATCACTGATCGGTGGGTCATGAAGAGAGATGTTCAACCAAGCACTTGGAACCCTGGGAGGGCCGAGCCAATCTTTGACCGGGCCTTCCGGATCTGGGGGCGCTCCATGCGGAGCATTTCTCCTAGGCACGTTGTCAACCTGGTTGTCGTTGGTCGAACGAACTTACCCGAGCGCGTGCCTCGTTCACTTTCAATCGCTGGTCAGCACGAGTGGGTGGTTTTCCCCTCGATTTGGGCGCTAGCGATTAATCCAAATCGCGGAAAAGATTCGGTCGTTCTCGAAGGAGACAGCAATGGCTAGCAAGAAAATCTCAGGCAACAACAAGAACCGCTGGGCGGCTGGCGTCACGCCGTACGCCGAAATGGGCTATTACAACGCGGACTATGAACCCAAAGACACGGACATTCTGTGTGCATTCCGCTTGGTGCCCCAGGAGGGTGTGGAACCAATTGAGGCTGCGGCAGCCATAGCCGGCGAGTCGTCGACGGCCACCTGGACTGTGGTCTGGACCGATCGCTTGACCCCCTACGAGCATTATCAGGCGAAATGCTATCGGGTGGAACCCGTTCCTGGCACCGATCAATACATCGCCTACATCGCCTACGATTTAGACCTGTTCGAGGAAGGTTCCATCGCGAACCTAACGTCTTCGATCATTGGCAACGTCTTCGGGTTCAAGGCGCTTCGCTCCTTGCGCCTGGAAGATATGCGAATCCCGCCGCATTATGTGAAGACTTTTCAGGGGCCAGCGCACGGCATCGTCATGGAACGGGAATATCTGAATAAATTCGGGCGACCGCTGCTGGGCGCGACCGTGAAGCCCAAGCTGGGCCTGTCCGCCCGCAATTACGGACGGGTGGTATACGAGGCTCTGCGCGGCGGACTGGACTTTACCAAGGATGACGAAAATATCAACAGCCAGCCGTTCATGCGTTGGCGGGACCGCTTCCTGTTTTGCATGGAAGGGGTGAACCGCGCCGTAGCGGCCACCGGCGAAATCAAAGGACATTATCTGAATGTCACCGCCGGAACCATGGAAGAAATGTACGAGCGCGCCGACTTCGCCAAAGAGCTCGGCAGCGTGATCGTGATGATTGATCTGACCATCGGCTACACGGCGATTCAGTCCATGGCAAACTGGGCTCGGGGTAACGGCGTAATTCTGCATTTGCACCGTGCCGGTCATGGCACCTACACGCGGCAGAAAACTCACGGTGTGAACTTCCGCGTCATCTCAAAGTGGATGCGCCTGGCCGGAGTGGACCACATTCACGCTGGCACGGTAGTCGGCAAACTGGAGGGCGATCCCAACGCCATTCGCGGGTACTATAACACGCTGCGCGAAAACAAACTGGAGGCGGATCCCTCGCAAGGATTGTACTTCGAGCAAGACTGGGCGTCTTTGCCAGCAACCATGCCCGTAGCCTCAGGCGGCATCCACGCCGGCCAGATGCATCAGTTGCTGCATTATCTGGGCGAGGACGTTGTGCTCCAGTTTGGTGGTGGGACGATCGGCCACCCGGACGGGATTGCCCAGGGAGCAACCGCCAATCGGGTGGCGGTTGAGGCTATGATCCAGGCCCGCAACGAAGGGCGCGATTTCCTGCATGAAGGACCCGAGATCTTGGCGAAGGCCGCCCGTTGGTCGCCCGAGCTGCGCAAGGCGCTCGAGGTGTGGAAGGACGTGACCTTCGAATTTGAGTCGACCGACGTGCCGGATGCAGTCGCCACAGTCACAGTTTGACAGGTAAAGCCGCTCGTCAGTCGGCTGCAAGCTGACGAACGGCGCTACCTCTTTATTATCGGGCCAATGATGGAGCCCGTAGGGAACGGAGACAAATTATGCGAATCACGCAAGGTACTTTTTCTTATCTACCTGACTTCACCGAGGAGGAGATTAAGGCCGAGGTGCGCTACTGCCTCGACAACGGCTGGGCTTTCTCGATCGAGCACACCGATGATCCGCACCCCCGCAACACCTACTGGGAGATGTGGGGTCAGCCCCTGTTTGAGATGAAAGACCTAGACGACGCCATGTTGGGAATCAATGAGTGCCGCGAGGCCTTTCCGCACCACTACATTAAGGTGAACGGCTTTGATCGCACCAAAGGCCGGCAGACCACGAGGTTGAGTTTCATCGTACATCGGCCCGAACCGGAGCCGGGCTTTTGGTTGGAGCGCACGGAGGGCCAGGATCGGCGAATCCAGTACACGATTCACTCCCGAGCCGTGCTGGCGGGGATCAACGGACGCTAACCATGCCCTGCGGTTTCGAGAGATCGGAGCACGAGCATGCCATTACAGAAACTAGATAACGATTCCGTGGTTGACACGAGCGCCGCACCAGAAATCGCGGACCAACTCGTGGATATCGGAGCTGCTCATCGCGATTCCAATCTCGAGGAAATCCTGGATGCACTGGATCGTGAGCTGGTCGGCCTCAAACCCGTCAAGGCCTACATCCGGCAGCTAGCTTCGCTGCTCCTGGTGGCGCGTTTACGCGAGAAGGTTGGACTAGCGAGCGAGCGCCCTACCTTGCATATGTCGTTTAGCGGACATCCCGGCACGGGCAAGACCACAGTTGCTATGCGCATGGCGAAGATCCTGCAACATCTGGGTTACCTACGCCGCGGCCATCTAGTGGTGGCCACCCGCGACGACCTGGTGGGCCAGTATGTAGGACACACTGCCCCCAAGACCAAAGAGACGCTCAAGAAGGCAATGGGCGGCGTGCTCTTCATCGACGAAGCTTACTACCTCTACCGTCCCGAAAATGAGCGCGATTACGGTCAGGAAGCGATCGAGATGTTGCTGCAGGCTATGGAGAACCAGCGTGAGGATTTAGTGGTCATCCTGGCCGGCTACCAGGATCGCATGGAAACTTTCTTTCAATACAATCCCGGCTTTCGCTCCCGGGTGGCGCATCACATCAGCTTTCCCGATTACACGCTCGAGCAGTTGACCAAGATCGCTGAACTAATGCTTGCGCAGCAGCACTATACGTTTGACCCCGAGTCCCGCCAGGCATTTGTCGACTATCTCGCGTTGCGCATGAAGCAGCCTCACTTTGCCAATGCTCGCAGCGTGCGCAACGCCATTGATCGCATCAAGCTACGCCAAGCCAGCCGCCTGGTCAGTGAAGGGGGCTCGATTTCTCTCGAGCAACTGCAGCGCATCGCCGCCGCCGACGTTCGTCAAAGCCGGGTGTTCCAAGGGGGCTCGGAAGCAGAACCTGAAGGTATCCATGATTCGAGCACGGGGAGAGCCCCGCGCGAGGAGGGGTGATGAGCAAACGAAGACCAATAGTTCTGGGTATCGTGGGGGATAGTGCGGCCGGCAAAACCACTATTACTCGAGGACTCGTGGAATTGCTGGGCGAGGACCGCGTTACCCACATCTGTGCCGACGACTATCACAAGTACGACCGGGTGGAGCGGGCCCGGCTGAAGATCACGCCCTTGCACCCAGACTGCAATTACCTTGACATTCTGGAGCTGCACTTGGAACGCGCCCACTACGGCCAGCCGATGCTCAAGCCGGTATATGAACACAGTACGGGCTCGCTGGTGCGGCCGGAGTACCTGATTCCCAGCGAGTTTGTCATCGTGGAAGGGCTGCTCGGTTTTCATACTGAAGTCATGCGCCAGTTCTACGACGTCAAGGTTTTCCTGGATCCGCCAGAAGAGCTGCGGCGGGCATGGAAAATCAAGCGCGATACGGCAAAGCGAGGTTACACGGCCGAGCAAGTGTTGGCGGAACTGGAAAAGCGGGAGTCGGACTCCCGCGACTTCATCCGCCCTCAGCGCGAATTTGCCGACATCGTTGTTCAGTTCTACCCCGACGGTGGGAAGGCTTCCGATCAGGCCGACAGCCACTTGAATGTCAGGCTGGTGCTGCGGCCAACCATTCCCCATCCTGATCTGAGCTATTTGTTCGAGCGGGACAGCAGGCGGCCCGGTATCCGCCTCGAACTGGGACGCGACAATGGCCGTCCTGTGGATTTCCTCGAGGTGGGCGGCAACGTGAGCCGGGAACATGCCACGGAGTTGGAGGACACGATCTGGAAGCATCTTCCCGATTTGCGCCCCCTGCAGGCCGACCAGTTTGGCGAATACAACTACGGCACTGAGGTGCGGCACAGCGATCCCCTGGCTCTGACTCAACTGCTTATCACCTATCACTTGCTACGCGCCTACAGCAAAGACGCTCCTATTCCTTTTGCGCGTCCCATCGCCGCTCTGAGCCGGTTGGAGTCGGTGCCGGAAGCTACGACGGTGGAGGCTGTCACCGGAAAGTGAGGACCCTAATGACCGCGCTTATGTCCGCTACGATGTCGCTGACCGGAACTGAATTGGCCCGTGTGCGCCGGCTGACCGCCGATACCATTCGCGGCCTGGCAATGGACGCCGTGCAAAAGGCCAACTCTGGCCACCCGGGAATGCCGATGGGCATGGCCGATGCGGCGGTGGTGTTGTGGACTCGCTTTCTCAAGCACAATTCCGCCGACCCGCTTTGGGCTGATCGCGATCGTTTCATTCTTTCGGCGGGCCATGGTTCCATGCTGCTTTACAGCTTGTTGCACCTCAGCGGCTACGAGCTGCCAATGAGCCAACTGCAAGCGTTTCGGCAGTGGGGTAGCCAAACCCCCGGCCACCCCGAATACGGATTGACTCCCGGGGTGGAAACCACGACGGGGCCTTTAGGACAAGGCATCACCAATGCTGTGGGCATGGCCATTGCCGAACGATGGCTGGCGGCGCGCTTCAACCGCCCGGGATTTGAAATTGTCAATCACTACACCTATGTGATTGCCAGCGATGGCGATCTGATGGAAGGCATTTCCCACGAATCTTGTTCGCTCGCGGGCCATCTCGGTCTGGGCAAGCTGATCGTGTTGTACGACGACAACGGAATCAGCATCGATGGGCCCACTACCCTTGCCTTCAGTGAAGACGTTCTCGGTCGTTTTACCGCCTATGGCTGGCACACTCAGCGCATTGACGGTCACGACCCGCTGGCGGTGGAAGCCGCACTCACCTCTGCCAAGTCGGAGACTGGGCGCCCCTCGCTGATTGCTTGTAAGACTCACATCGGCTTTGGCAGCCCCAATCGGCAAGACACTCACAAAGCACACGGCGAGCCGCTCGGGGCAGATGAGGTACGACTCACCAAGGAAAAATTAGGGTGGCGGCCGGAGGAACAATTCTGGATTCCCGAGGAGGCCCGCCAGTTCATGCAAGAGTCGGCCGCGATCGGTGCAGCCTGCCAGCAAGAATGGGAAGAGGTTTGCGCCGAGTATCGCCAACTCTACCCCGAGTTGGCTGCCGCCTTCGACCGGGCTCTGACAGGGGAGTTGCCAGAGGGTTGGGACACCAATCTGCCAGCTTTCCCCGAAACCAAATCGCTCGCAACCCGGGCTGCCTCAGGAGCCGTCTTAGACGCCATCGCGCCAAAATTTCCTGCGCTGCTCGGCGGTTCGGCCGACCTAACCCCGTCCAACAACACCTTGCCAAAAGGCGAGCGTGACGTGACGCGGGAGAACTTCGCGGGGAGGTACCTCCGCTTCGGCGTGCGCGAGCACGGCATGGGCGGCATCCTCAATGGCCTAGCCCTGCATGGTGGAATTCGCCCGTACGGGGGGACGTTCCTCATCTTTTCCGATTACATGCGACCCTCCATCCGTCTCGCGGCACTGATGGAGCTGCCGGTAATTTTTGTCTTCACCCACGACAGCATT
>DATJVZ010000047.1:0-5454 GCA_035501575.1 Terriglobales bacterium
AAATCAACATCTACCAAGCCTCGCGCCTGGCCATGCGCGAAGCCGTCCTTCAGCTCAAGCCTCGCCCCGATCACCTGCTGATTGACGCCCTCGTGCTCGATTGTGAGCTTCCGCAGCGAGCCATCATTCATGGGGACGCCCTGTCCGCCTCGATCGCCGCCGCTTCGATTCTCGCCAAGGTGGAACGGGACCAGATGGTGCGGGAATGGGATCCAGTTTTCCCGCTTTACCACTTGGCCTCGAACAAGGGATACAGCACTCCTAAACACGTCGCCGCCCTGCGTCGCTACGGACCGTCGCCCTTGCACCGCCAGTCCTTTGCCCCGGTTTGGATGAATCCGGTTCCGCAAGAAGTATTGGCCTTCATGCTCGAGGAAAGACCTGAAGAGGTGGATGACACGATTCCCGACCTTCCAGAACCTGCCCTCGTCTGAACCAAGCGGTGCCCGCGAACGACCGGGGATGCCGCCGCGGTTGTCCCCATCGAGCCAGAGTCGGCACGATTGGGCGTCTGCATCTCACTGAAATAAAAGCTCTTGGCTGCAGAGGCCGAACTCGGGCGACGGGCCAGATGTAAATCGAGATTCGGTCCTGGTCAGTTCGCTATGGTGAGTTTGGCCTAAGACCGGCACTGGCCGAGTTGGTCATCTGGGCTTGCAGGATCAGGCATGGAACCTAAATAATGAACAGGATTATGTCTCTCGAAAAGGTACTGATTATTGAAGACGAAGAAAATGAACGCACCGGCCTAGCCGAGTTGGTTTCTGCCTGGGGATATCGGGCGGAGACAGCCTGCGATGGGATGGAGGGTTTCGAGAAAGTCGGCGAATGGTTGCCTTCGATTGTCGTTACGGATCTCAAAATGCCCCGCATGGGGGGCCTTGAACTGCTGGAACGAATTGCCCGAGAGAGCTACGCGGTGGCGGTGATCGTGGTTACGGCTCAAGGCACGATCGACAGCGCCGTCCAGGCCATGCGCATGGGAGCGTATGACTACATCACCAAGCCCATCGATACCGATCGCCTGCGGACCATTCTGCAAAACGCCTCCGCCCTGCTCGGGACTCGGACCGAGTTGGAGATTACGCGCCGTAAGCTGCGGGATGCCGGCAGCTTGGGCAGCCTGGTGGGAAATTCAAGAAAGATGCAGGAGATCTTCCGGCTGATCGAAATGGTAGCGCCCAGTACGGCTTCGGTTCTGATTACCGGCGCCAGCGGAACGGGGAAGGAGCTAGTGGCCCGCACCATCCACGAGCTCAGCCCACGCCGCAACAAACCGTTTGTCCCCATCAACTGCGCGGCCATTCCCGAGACCTTGATTGAAAGTGAGATTTTCGGCCACGAAAAGGGGGCCTTCACCGGGGCCCTCGAACGCCGAACCGGCTGCTTCGAATTGGCGGAGGGCGGAACTTTGCTTTTGGACGAGATCGGAGAAATGCCGGTGGCCACGCAAGCCAAACTTCTGCGGGTGCTCGAAGATCGCAAGCTGCGCCGCCTCGGCAGCCGGGTCGAGACCACGGTCGATGTTCGCGTGCTGGCCGCCACCAACAAAGTCCCGCACGAAGCCGTCGCGAACGGCCAGCTGCGCAACGATCTGTATTATCGCCTCAATGTATTCAATATCCACATGCCTTTGCTGCGCGAACACAAGGAAGACGTTCCCTCTTTGGTCGAGTATCTTTTGAAGGACATGAGCGCCAAGCATCAGAGGAATGCGGTGGCGGTGAGCGAGGCGGTTTTCCATTTGTTTCAGAATTATTCTTGGCCGGGCAATGTACGTGAATTGCGCAACACCCTGGAACGGGCGGTGATTGTTTGCGAGGGTGGGGTGATCGAAAGCAAACATCTGCCACCCGGGTTCGGTCAGCCCACGGTGCGCACCTCTTCCGAGGATCCGGATGCGGTGCATCTGGGAGTCGGCACCACGGTCGAAGAAGCCGAGAAGCTGCTGATTCTGAAAACGCTCGAATCGACCAGCAACAACAAAACCCGGGCGGCCGAAATTCTGGGCATCAGCCTGAAGACTTTGCACAATAAACTGAAGGAGTACGGCAGCGCACAAGCCGAAAAAGAAGAACTGCCAACCTGACGCCTGAAAGCTCGTCACGCCGGACCGCCCGGGCGCTCGGCGGAGGAACGGCAGCTGCTCCGGCTTGGCGCCTTACTAGGGTATGAGTCGCAAGACCAAGATCGTGCTGGCGATCACCTTCATGGTGGCGGTGCTGGTTTCCTATTTCTCCTACCTCTATATTTCCGAGATCCTTCGCCAGGCGATCACCAACGCCCATGAAATCGCCGATCAGCTCACGAATCACGTAGCCTATCTGGCCGACAATGCGGTTCCCGATTTGGCCAGCACCAAGATCAACACCCATGATCCGGAGGCTGTGCGCCGGGCCGTGGCTTATTATCTTTCGACCGATGAGGACCTCAACGTCGCCCTCGAATCGATGGTCAGCAACTTCCTCTACGTCTATGACGCGGCGATCGTCGATGCCAACGGCAAAGTCATCCTGCATACCGATCCCGACCTGATTGGCAAGCAGGTTAGCGAGCGCCCCGTATTCCGGCTGCTCGAGATCGCCCAGTTCCGCCGCCAGCTGAGCATGGTGTACAACCCGCCCACGGTTTATGAGATTCGCATGCCCTTGCGGCTGAACGGCACGCCGTTTGGAACAATTCGTTTGGGCATCTCGACTATATTTCTTAGGAATCAACTGACCCCGCGCTTGCGGGCCGCGGTCGCCGTTTCCGGCATTGCCATCGTGCTCTCGTTGGTACTGGCCGCCGGTCTTTCCCACCTTGCCCTTGGGCCTTTGGCGCGGCTGAGCCGCAGCCTGGATAGCGTAAGCGCAGGCACCGGTGCTCCCCTGTCCGAGGAAAGCACGAGCAAGGATGAGTATGGGCTGGTGAGCCAGAAGATTGCGCACCTGGGCCAGCAGATGCGCGATGCCAAAGAGATCTTCTCGGCCTTAAAGGACAACGTCGACCAGATCATGGCCAATCTACAAGACGGATTGATGTTGTTCACGCGTGATTCCCGGGTTGTGCTGGTGAGCGCCTCGGTCGAGCGCTTCATGGGCCGTCCGCGAGGCCAATTGCTCGGCCGCACGGTCGAGGAGATCTTCTTTCCGGATTCGGCCTTGGGAGCGCTGGTGCTCGATGGCTTTTCCCTCCGCCATCCCATCGCGCAAACCGAACTGGAGGCGGTGAACGGCCAGCGCGTACAGGTCTCTCTCGATTTCATTCAGGAGAGAGGAACTCCCATCGGAGCCCTGCTCACGCTGCGCGATGCTGAGTCGGTGCGGCGAATCGAAGATGAAATTGAGCTGTCGCGACGGATGTCGGCCAGCGGCCGTCTCACCCGCGGCGTGGCGCACGAGGTGAAGAATCCGATTAACGCCATCGTGCTGCACTTGCAGGTGCTGCAAACCAAGATGCAAAACCTCGATCCCGATACCCGCCGCCACATGGATGTCATCGATCGCGAACTGCACCGCCTGGATCGCGTCATCCAAATTCTGGTCGACTTCACCCGGCCCCGAGAGCTTCACCTGGAGGAAATCGATCTGCGACGGGTTTTGGATGAGGTGGCGCTGCTGGCCAGCCCGGGCGCGGAACTGCACGGCGTCTCGATCACCCGCGACTTTCCTTCCGAGCCGCTGAATGTGCGGGTGGATGTCGATTTCATGAAACAGGCCATCTTGAATGTGGTCCTCAATGGCGTGCAGGCCATGCCTCGAGGAGGCACCTTATCCTTGGTCGCCCACGGCGAAGACCACGCCGCAATTGTCACCGAGATTCGCGATGAGGGCAGCGGCATTCCTGCCGAGATTCAAGAGAAAATTTTTGAGCTGTACTTCACCACCAAGCAAGACGGCAGCGGAATCGGTCTCGCCCAGACCTACCAGATCATGCAGTGGCACTACGGCTCGGTCGACTTCCAGTCGCTGCCGGGGCAGGGAACAATCTTTCGCTTGCGCCTGCCGACCGCAGAATCGCGACCCGAAGCCATTGCCATCAACGGTCAGTCGATCGCGCAGACATTGCCCACTCCCGGCGATTGATCCCGCGATTGCTCACTGGTTTTCCTTGGCTTCCTTCTCCGGGGATTCTTCCGCTCCCGGCATCACCTTCTTGAGCGGCGCCTTGCGCTGGTCTTCCAGTTCCGGATGGGGCAGCGGCTTTCGTGGCAGCATCAGGTCGCGCATGGCGGTGTTGTAGACGAAAATGGCTTCGACCGTCGCGGCCTGCGCCAGATCGCCGGGTTGCAGCCGTTCATAGACATCCATATTGCTGTGATGGGTTCGAGAACCGTAGTCGAGTTTGTCTTGTATGAACTGAAAGGCAGGAATTCCCACGGCATCGAATTCCTCATGATCGGTGCTTCCGGTATTTCGCATGCTGATGGTCGCGACCCCGAGATCTTTCAGCGGTTCCATCCATTGGGTAAAGATGGGGGCCACGGCGGCATTTTCCTGGAGGTAAATGCCGAGGATCTTGCCGGAGCCATTATCCAGGTTGAAGTAGGCGGAGATTTTCTGTTGCTCGGGTTTGAGTTGAAGCGGCCCGGCCGGTTTGCGCATCCACGGGGGAAGCTGGAGCTGATCCGGCGCAGTGGAGAGCGGCAGGTACCCGAAATGCTGCTTAACATAACCCTGGGAACCGAAATCGCCCTGCTCCTCTCCCGTCCACAGCCCGATCCGAATGGTTCGCCGCGGCTTGACGGCGAGGGCATTGAGGATGCGCATGATCTCGAGCGAGACCACCGTGCCCGCGCCGTTGTCGGTAGCACCCGTTCCCGATGCCCAGGAATCGAGGTGCCCGCCAAGCATCACGACTTCTTCTTTGAGCTTGGGATCAGTGCCCGGGATCTCGGCGATGGTGTCGAAACCGTGCTCGTGGTCTCCGGTAAACTTCGTCTCCAGGTTCAATTCCAGGGTGACCGGAACCCCAGCCCGAAGCAATCGATACACCCGGCCGTAGTTCTCAATGGCCATAACCGCCACGGGAAGCGGGGGCGCGTGCTCCCGCTGATAAGTGAAGTAACCGAAACTGCCATCGTCGAAAATCGTGCCGCCCGACCCGCCCCCGTTTCGGCCGTCACGGCTGGGGAGAAGAACGGTCAAAGCCCGCTCGGAGGCCAGGAAGGCGGCGACTTTGGTGCGGAGTTGGTTTCTCTTCCTGTACTCCTCCATGTACTGTTGGTATTCCCGTTCCGGAATAAGCGGATACTCGGCGATTTTGGCCAGGTCTTTTTCATCCATGCGGTCAAACAAAGGCTTGTCGACCGGCTTCACCTCCCGCATTTCGCCGAGCAGCACAATCTTGCCCGCGAGCTTGCCTTTGAATTTCTCGAGATCCTCCTCTTTCTTAACGTCCATCCAGATGGCCGGCCCGCTGACCGGGCCGTTGGTCGACGGCGACCAAGGAGCAGCCTGAGCGATAAACACG
>DATJVZ010000048.1:0-11822 GCA_035501575.1 Terriglobales bacterium
GTCACGTTTCCTCGGGCCCCCCTGCAAGTAGGGTCGAGGTCTGGCGCCGTGTCCCTTAGGTTCCGCCTACCTGGGGCTCCCCGTTTCCTCTGGGAGTGGACTCACTAGCCGAACCGTAAATCGGTTTCCAGACCCCGCCGCGTCAAACCGAGCGTGCCCATTTCGGTCACTCGGCTTTCCTGGTTGTTTCGCATCAAGGGTTATGAGACCTATCGTGCCGGGGCGATTTTCAGGATTGGCGCGTAATACCGTACTCGGTAATCGTTGAACAACCCGAGCACTTGATAGAGCCACTCCCTACTCCATCGTTTCCAGCCGAATCCCTTGCGTTTCTTTGCTCGCATCATGTGCCGCCGAGTTTTCTTTTCGACCCAGGCCTGGATAAACGCAAAGCACCGACCGGAGTGCCCTACCGCAAAGTAGTTCACCCAGCCCCGCAGGATCGGGTTGATTAATTCGATCACCTTACCTACAGGTTGGCTTTTGTTCCGCCGGAAGATCTCCCGGAGTCTCGCCAGTATCGCCGTCCGCTTTTTCAGCTTAGGCGTGTACTGCGGTCGCCACGCTCCTTTCAGGCTGCGAACGAGGCGAAAATCGAAGCCCAGGAAACTAAAGCTTTCGCCTTTCCTTAGGTCCACGATTCGGCTCTTGTCTTCGTTTATCTCGACTCTGAGTTTTCCTATCTCCTCCCGCACTCGCTTGGTCACCGCCGCTATCAGCCAGTCATGCCGCGGATAGGCATCCACCAGTATCACTAGGTCATCCGCAAATCGTGCATATTGGACGGCCGTGTACTGTTTAAAGCGAGTGGCTTTCATCGCCCGTTCCAGCATCCGGTCCACCTCATTGAGGTAGAGGTTACTGAGCACGGGTGAAATCACACCGCCTTGTGGGACCCCTTTCTTACCCGTTGCCTTAAGAATCATTTTCAAGAGTCGCATCACCTGATCATCTCGGACTCGCTTCGCCACCTTGTCTAGCAGCAGAGAGTGCTGAACCGTGTCAAAGTAGGCTCGCAGGTCCAAATCGATGATTTTGGTCTTTGCCTCCATGATTCCCTGGGCCACGCGGTTGATCGCTTCATGAGCGGTTCGCTTTGGTCGGTATCCGTACGATCCCGGTTGGAAGTCTGCTTCGAAAATCGGCTCCAGGATGAGCTTGAGGGCTCCCTGGACCACGCGATCTCGGATGGAAGGAATGGAGAGAACTCGCACTTTGGTTCCTCCATCTTTAGGAATCTCCTTTTTCCGAACTAGCGTGGGTTGATACGTGCCGGTGATTAGTTCCTCCCTAATCCGTTCGAGAAAACTTTCCCTTCCGCCCTCCTCAATGGCCTCGAACGTGACTCCATCGATTCCCGGAGCCCCGTCGTTTTTCTTGGCCATCTCGTAGGCTTCCTGAAGAGTCTTCATCTTGCAGACATGGGTGAACAATCCCCAGAAACGCCAGGTTGGTTCAGCCTTCGCCTTGATGTATAGGTTCTTCCTCAGGTCCTGCAAACTAATGGGTGCTTTTATCATTCACCCTTGCCTCCCATGTTGTTCGAACCTTGCAAACAGCAGGGTCTCTTCGCTCCACGGACATTACTCCGCTTCTCCGCTACTGTTGACCCCTCCGACTCCCTCTCGTCTTCCGCCGATTTCCCGGTGTTCCCGGTTATACGGCTTCCTGCTTCCGCCCATTTCTGGAACGGGACGAGGAGGGTCTCTCCAGTTGCTTGGTGTACCCTTGCCATCGTGCTGTCGCTTTAACCCCGCCAGAGTGGTCCGGCGCATCAGTCAGTTTGCGCCGTCCCATACAGCCTTCACCCTACGGAAGAGAGCTCGGCTTTCTCTGGGGCTACGACCTTTCGAGGCCAAATCTGCGTTCACTTTCGTTACGGCCCGATGACTTGCTCACCATCCTGAAAGATGGCTTTGTCGATAGGCATCAGAAATTCGATTTCTCTCCTCTCTGCTATCCAAGCTACAAGGCTTCTGACTATTACCTTGGTGGGTCTGTCTCCCACTGAGCACACTAGCTTTTCCTGGACACGCTCCCGGAAGGTCGGATTTCCCGATTCCGGTTTTGACCTTGGCTTTTCCCCGTGAGGTCTTTCCGAGACAGGCGAAGCTTAAGTGCTCGCTCACATACACCCCAACCCATGCCGGTTTACCTCAACAGCTCGTCCTTAGAATCAAGGTTCCTCCGACCTGCGTCGTTGACCATACCTAGGACCGCCAAGTGCCCAGAGCTCCTTTGCCCATCACGAGCGTTACTCATGATGGGGTGGTGTCCAGCACCACCTCGAAGGGCGTTACCCCTTCTTCCTCGCTCCTACGAGCTCATGCGCCAAACCCGTTCCCTCCTCTGGAATTCGTGTATCCACACTTATCTCCCGAGGTCCGTGCAGGTTGCTGCGAACCCCTGCTGGAAAACTGGTTCTTCCCGACGTTATCTTTGCAAGTGTTTCTCAGGATGCTTGAGCCATGGATCCCGTCGGGTTGCAGGGTGCGCCTGCCTGTTTCTTCCCCGGCATCGTCGGCCTTCCCCAAGTCCCGCCCCTGGGTCGGCTTCCCCGAATCGCCCCGCAAAGAGACTTCGTGCGGCGGGTGTTTCGAGCCCGTCGCTATTCCTTACGTTCAGGCCTCCTGGTTTGCTCGCCACCCAGGTCTCCCCTACCGCTGCGCCAAGAAGGCCGCAGGGCAGCCGTGACTTTTCCACCCGAGCAAATCACACATCGTACCGATGCGTGCATCGGGTATGCTAGCCGTCCGAATCAGGCAACTGACGGCGGAAGACTTTCACCTCCTACACTTGCAGCCTTGTCGGGCCGCTACCCGGGACTCGCACCCGCTGAGGACTAGCGCCTTTCACGCCGCACCGCAAGCTTGTGAGAACGCCTGTTTACAACACCTACTTCGCGACCGCAATCCATGCAATAGAAAGCCGCCCGGACCTTGGGCGGCTCATCTATAACTTACCTTTACGGATTTACGACTACGGTGAGGTCTCCGCTTCCGTAGTGGTTGGCCTCATCGCCGTTATAAGTGGCACTGATACCCCAATTTCCTGCTGTAGGGAAGGTGTAACTCGTCTGGGCAGTCGCACCTGTAAGGGAGATCTCCCAGGGGTTGTGGTTCGGGACGATAAACCAGACCACGCCGGTGGGGAGATATGGTCCTGCCGAACTAACCTTCGCCGTGATCGTTATCGGCTGGCCCACGTGGGCGGGATTTGGGCTTGCAGTGAGCGTGGTTGTCGTCTGCCATTTACTCACGTATAAGCGAACGTTTGCAGGCGATGTACTCGGTTCGAAGTGTTCATCTCCCGAATAGTTTGCGTTCACGCTGTGGCCCCCTGCCTTGCCAAAGACCTGTGCGCTGCAGCTGGCAAGTCCTGCAACTACCGGTCCGCTGCAGTAGAACTGGCCGGAAAGATTGCGAAATGTCAGCAGCTCGCCATCAGGAATCGAGCAGCCGCCAAGAGAGGTGACCTGCGCCGTGAAGGTTGTAGTCTGGCCATAGTAAATGTATTGTGGCGATGGTGTCTGTATTTTGCTTGCAGTGGGGACAATCGTCGCTCCGTGACCGGTCAAGGAAACGACTTGCGGGCTATTCGAGGCGCTGTCGTTAAAGATCAATGAGCCGGTATCCGCTTCTAGTCGGTCGGGAGAATACGTGACGTAGACATCGCAATGGGTTGCTGGTTTTACTCCCCTGGCGCAGTGATTCACGGGCAATGCGATCAGTCCACTGATGGAAATTGTGTCCATGATGAGCTGTGCATCTCCCGTGTTCTTCAACGAGATGCGTTTTTGCGGGCTCGTGCAGCCGACAAGTGTCGGACCAAAGTCGAAGCTTGTGGGCGAGACCTCGCCGATCGAATTCTGTGCGAGGAGTGGAGACACGAGCAGACATGTTGCGAATATCAAAACGATGATTTTCATGGTCGCCTCCGTTCCGATCCGCTGCGTAGGCGCCGAGAGCTGGATCAGGGGTTGAAGTGGTCGGGGCGGCGAATTTACATTCGGTATTTAATGACACGACGATTAGCGAGCGATGTCAGTGATTTGGGTCACGGCCTGATGCGCGGTGATGATTCCATCTGCGGTTCTTAGCAACATGTTTGGCGCGAACAAACCCACAGGTCGTGATCGTGATTCCGCCTGTGACCAACTGTGTCCATTCTCCCGAAATCTGGCAAGATCTGGCGTCACCTGCGGCACCCCGGACACACTTCAAGCCCTTGTAAACACAGGAGAATAGGGGTACATTTAGTACCCTGCATGGATGCCTCATCGCATGACGTTCTTCTGGTAGGTGGCGGAGCGGCAGGACTGCGTGCCGCCATTGCTGCCGCGGAAGTCAATCCCAACCTCAGCATCGCTGTCATTTCCAAGGTCTATCCAATGCGCAGCCACACGGTGTCCGCCGAAGGTGGCGCGGCCGGAGTGGTCAAGCCCGACGATAGCCTGGACGAGCACGCCTACGACACGATCTCCGGAGGGGACTGGCTGTGCGACCAGGACGCGGTCGAAATCTTCGTCAAGGAAGCACCCCTCGAGCTGTTGCAGCTGGAACGTTGGGGTTGCCCTTGGAACCGGGAGCCGGAAGGACACATCGCGGTGCGCGCCTTCGGGGGCATGAAAAAGCGGCGCACGTGGTTTGCGGCGGACAAAACCGGCTTCCACATGTTGCACACCCTGTTCCAGACTACCCTGAAATATGCTCCTATCGCTCGCTACGATGAATGGTTTGTCACCCGGCTGTTGACGGATGACGGCCGGGTACAGGGCGTCGTGGCCATCGAGTTGATGTCGGGACGTATTCAGGCGATCACCGCAAAGGCGGTCATCCTCTGCACGGGGGGCTGCGGCCGTGTCTTCCCCTTTACCACCAACGCCAACATCAAGAACGGCGATGGCATGGCGCTAGCCTATCAGGCGGGAGCGACCCTGAAAGACATGGAGTTCGTGCAATATCACCCGACGGGACTCCCGTTCACCGGCATTTTGATCACGGAGGCGGCCCGCGCCGAAGGCGGCTATCTACTCAACAAGGATGGCTACCGCTACCTGCAAGACTACGATCTCGGAAAGCCGGAGCCTGGACCGGTGCTGCGTTCGATGGAACTCGGGCCACGGGACCGCCTCTCGCAGGCTTTCGTGAAGGAGGATCAGCGGGGGCGGACGACCGAAACCCCGTATGGCTCAGTCGTTCACTTAGACCTCCGCCATCTAGGGGAGAAACTGATTAATTCCAAACTGCCGTTTGTCCGCGAACTCTGTCTGAAATACCAAAACATCGATCCGGTCAGCGAACTGGTTCCCGTTCGGCCGGTAGTGCACTACATGATGGGAGGCGTAAGCACCGATCTTGACGGCGCCACGCCTCTCGCCGGTCTTTTCGCGGCCGGCGAAGTGGCTTGTGTCAGCATCAATGGAGCCAATCGGTTGGGTTCGAATTCCTTGCCCGAGTGTCTGGTTTTTGGGGCGCGCGCCGGCCGGGCGGCGGCCCGCTTTGCCGCCGAGCAAAAGGCCCCCAACGGGAAGGCCATGGCCCAGGCTGTCGACGAAGAGCGAAGGCTGGAATCGCAATTTCTCTCGAAGCCTGATGGCGGGCAACGGATCTCAACCATCCGCGAAGAGATGCAAGGAAGTGTCGAGAGCGGCGCGGGGATCTATCGCGACCAGAAGGCCCTGACGCAGTCGGCCCAGAAGCTACACGAGTTACAAGAGCGCTATCGTGACATTCGTCTCGAAGACCACAATCGAACTTTCAACACCGAATTGCAAGCGGCGCTTGAACTGGGGTTCATGCTGGATGTGGCCGAATCCATCGTGCAATGCGCTCTCGCGCGTACCGAATCCCGGGGCGCGCATCAGCGCACCGACTTTCCGGCAAGGGATGATGGGAAATTCCTGGCCCACTCCCTCGTCTTTCGCCAGGCGGACGGCTCGTCTCGAGTCGAATATCTGCCGGTCAAGATCACGCGCTGGGCCCCGGGAGAGCGGGTTTATGGCCAGCAGCCTGAGGTAATCGCAGCACGACGAGCCAGCTGAGATGGCGGACAAAATCATCCTCGAGATCGCGCGCTACTCTCCCGAGCAAGACACCAACCCACACTTCCAGGCTTACGAAGTGCCCGTTTATAAGGAATGGGTTGTGCTCGACGCTTTGAACTACATCAAGGACAAGGTAGATGGTTCGCTCACCTATCGCTGGTCCTGTCGCATGGGCATCTGCGGCAGTTGCGGAATGATGGTCAACGGTGAACCCAAGTTGACGTGCGCTACTTTTCTTTCCTCCTATGCGCTGCGCACAAACAAGATCCGTCTGGAGCCCTTGCGCTATTTTCCCGTGGTGCGCGACCTGGTCAC
This sequence comes from Terriglobales bacterium, assembly GCA_035501575.1. Lineage (GTDB taxonomy): Bacteria > Acidobacteriota > Terriglobia > Terriglobales > Acidobacteriaceae > JAFAGX01. Next base: position 6,362 of record DATJVZ010000048.1, read on the forward strand.
AGAACTGAGCGATTTTCTGCTCAAGTTGAAGAAAGTGAAGCCGTGGCTGATTCGGCGGGACACGCCGCCCCTTTCCGAAGGCGAGTACTTGCAGACTCCGGAACAATTGGGCAGCTACAAGCAGTTCAGCATGTGCATCAATTGCACGCTGTGCTACGCGGCCTGCCCGGTGGTCGGGTTAGACCCGGTGTTTGTCGGCCCCGCGGCCATTGCCTTGGCACAGCGCTACAACATGGATAACCGTGACCAGGGTGCGGCGGAACGGATGGCGGTACTGGCTCATCCGGAAGGGATTTGGGGATGCACCTTCGTCGGGGAGTGCACGCGGGTTTGTCCCAAACACGTGGACCCGGCGGGGGCGATTCAGCAGTACAAGCTCAGAGCCGTTCTCGACTGGATGAGAAACCTTCTCCCGCAGAAGGCACGCCCGGAAGGAGGGCAGGGTGAATCCTTCAACCGCTAAGCCGGTTGCCTACACGGAGTTCCACCCGCGGTGGTATCGGCCACGTGTGTCCGTGTACTGGTGGCTGGGAGAATGGCGGTACCTCCGATTCATTCTGCGGGAATTGAGCAGTGTTTTCGTGGCCGCTTTCGTGATTGCGACATTGCTCGGATTACGAGCATTGCGAAACGGACCCGAAGCATACGCCCGATTCCAGCATCGGCTCCAGAGTCCGACGGCGATCGGGCTTTCGACCATAAGCTTTTTCTTTGTACTGTTCCACACCATCACTTGGTTCAACTTGGCACCGCGTGCCATGGCCATACGCGTCGGCGGTAAACGGCTCCCTGACTTTGTCATTGCGGCGCCCAATTACGCGCTCTGGCTGGTTGTATCGGTCGCGGTGGGCTGGCTGGTGTTGCGATGAGCACACAAAAAACCTCCAACGAGGCTCTGCTTTGGATGTTATTCAGCGCCGGAGGTGTGATTGCCGCCTTTCTCGTCCCCGTGCATATTTTCCTGTTTGGCTTGGCTTTTCCCCTAGGTTGGCTCGAAGCTCCCAGCTACCAACACCTGATGCAGCTGGTCCGAATGCCTGCGGTCCGCATGTATCTCTTCTTGTTGTGCTCCGCGCCCTTGTTCCATTGGGCACATCGTTTTCGCTATACGCTCTACGATGGACTCCAAGTAAAACATCTAAACGAAGTGATCTTCATTTTGTGCTACGGCGGAGCCTTGCTGGGGACCGCGGTGGCTGGGTACCTGCTGTGGAGGATGGCTTAGCGGAGGTCGAACGACCGATTTTGAGGCGAGGAGAGTGCCATGGAATTTCAATTGAAGACCATCTCGCGGGATGGAATTGCCGAAGCGATTTCCAAGGCTGAGTTGTATCGATATCTACACGAACCAGAAGAAACGGAGTCGATATGCCACGACGTGCTGGCCGCCGACCCGGGAAACCAGTTGGCCACACGCCTTCTTGGTCTTGCCATCACGGACCAGTTCAGCGGGCAATCCTCTGACCGCTACGGGGAAGTGGAGAAAATCTTCCAAGATCTCACCAGCCCTTACGAACGCCACTATTACACGGGCATTCTCTATGAAAGAAGAGCCAAGGCGCATATGCGAGCAGGGTTTCCGCGGCAGATCCTCGTGAGCTCGTTTTTGGAGGCCATGCACTGCTTTGAGGAAGCCGAGAAGAATCGCCCTCTTAACAATGACGACGCCCTGCTGCGGTGGAATCGCTGCGTTCGCCTCCTTGAGACTCTGCCCCAAACGCAAGGCGGGCAGACGGAAGAGTTTTTGGAAGATCACGATAGCGCTCCCGTCGAACTGCTGCGTCGCACCGGAACCAGAGGCGGACGATAGACTCGACGTTCACCTCAGCTCCTATGCCGCCGAGACCTCGGCAAAGGATCGGATCGACGGGTATGCGTTGGCAGGTTGGGGACGATTACCGGGACGCAGGCAGAGCAAGGTCTGAAGCCCAGCGGCTTTGGCGGCATCGAGTTCGCCGATCACGTCCGAGATGAACACAATCTCGAGCATCGAGCACGCTAAGGCGCCGGCAATTTTTTGGTAACTGGCAGGGTCGGTTTTGCCGCCCACGGTGGTGTCGAAATAGCACGTTAGGTATCGAGTTAGGTCCCCGGCGGTGGTATACGCAAACAAGAGCTTCTGGGCTAGAACGCTCCCGGAAGAGAAAACGCTGACGGTTCGGCTGTGCTCGTGCCATCGCTGCAGCGCCGGCGGCACGTCCTCAAAGACGCGGCTGCGCAATTCGCCGTTCCGATAGCCTTCCTCCCAAATCTTGCCTTGCAGGGATTTCAAGGGTATTGACTTACGGTCGCGCCGGGTCAGCCATTCAACATAAGCCACCAGCGATTCGTTTGTCTCATGGCCGGCCAACGCGGGCGGGTCCAGCCCGCGTCGAACATCGTCCATGTTCTCCTGACGTAGTGCGTTCAAGTCCAGGCGCACATCCGGCAACGCGGCATACCGCTCCAAGAACTTTTGCGCATGCGACTGCACATAAGGAAAGAGAACCTCATATACGAAATCGACAGGCGTAGTCGTGCCTTCTACGTCCAAAAGGATGGTACGAACGGGCGCGCTGAGGACCGCGATCACTTCCGATCCGCAGCAGGGTGGGGCGAGAAATAGGCAGATCCCATGCAGACGGGTTGGTAGCCGCGATCGACGCCGCTGTCGGTGTAGTGCGGAGTCCAGCCGGCAGGATCCTGAAACAAACGAATCGCTCGAATTCTCCGCTCCCCGCAAAGATCAAACCAGTGCCAGGTTCCGCGAGGCACGCGAATCAGGTCGCCGGCTGCGACTTCAATCGCGGTCAGGGGGCCCAGGCGGGGGTGAATGTGAAATAGACCGCGGCCGTCGAGGATCAGGCGTATCTCATCCTCGTCGTGCCAGTGCTCCCGACTGAATTTTGCCAACATGGCATCCAGATTAGGCGTATCGGGACTGACATCGATCACATCGGCGGTGACGTACCCACCGCGCTGCTTGAATATTTCGATCGGCTCTTCATAGCTCGCCAGAATCTCTGCTGGCGAAGCGCCGGGCGCAAGCGACGCCTTCGGTTGCCAGCGTTCGTACTCGATTCCAATGCTCGCGAGATGGGTGGTGATTTCGGCCGTCTCGCGCAGCGTCCGATTCTCGTCTGGAATTCTTACTACCGCCATAAGCTCCTCTTGGGCAGAAATGATGTCACAATGGTTAAGTGCTTGAGATTGAGCGTTTTCGTCCAATTACCTCAAGCAAAAACTCCAAGATTTCGAGATGGCGCTTTGCCTGTTCGAGCGTCGTACCCCAGGTGTAAAGCCCGTGCCCTCGCAACAGGAATCCATGTGCCTCCGGGTGTCCCGACAGCCTTGTCTCGATTACGCCGGCCAATCTGGTCATGTCCTGATCGTTTTCCATGACGGGCAGCCATTCACGATGAACGTGCGACCTGACTCCGTCAAGACCCTTGAGCATCTCATAGCCTTCAATCCACAGGCCATGTTCTCGAGCGCTGAGCTCAGAAACGATCGTGCTCCAGACCGAGTGGGTATGCAAAATTGCGTTCGCTTGACGCACTTCCGCAAGGACTAAGTGGACTGCGGTCTCAGCCGAGGGTTGACCCGATCCTTCGAGCACTTCGCCTTTCGCGCCCACTCGCAAGAAGTGATCCGGCAAGAGACGACCCTTATCCAGGCCTGTCGCCGTGACCGTCAGGACGAAGGGGTCGCGGCTAACCACCGCACTGAAATTGCCGCTCGTCCCCAGAGCCCACCCCCTGGCATGGCAGCTTCGCCCTAATTCGGCTAAGGTCATCTCCAGGTCAGAAGTTCGCACTGTATTCACCGAAGTCGCTGTCAGACGGGTCTTGGTCGATTGTGTCGATTGTACGCCGCATTCGCGCAGGGATACCACTGCTTGAGCCTACGCGAACCAGCCCTATCCGGAAGTGATCGTTGTCGTTATCGACCTCGTGCGCGACCCATGATCTAGCTGTTTTCACAACGTGAAACTGAATTTCGCACTTACCTCGCTGGCTTCGGCAACTTTGTATAATTCCACCGGAGCAGGCAATTCCTCGAGGAGAGGCGTGTTCATGCTGCTGAAGGTATTCAAAGATAAAACCTCCCTGGGCCAAGCAGCCGCCGAGCAGGCGGCTGAGGCGATTCGCCGAGCCCTGCGGGACCGTGGTCACGCACGTATCATCGCTGCGACCGCAGCCTCGCAGGCGGAATTCTTGAATGCCCTCACCAAGACACCGGATATTGATTGGGCAAGCGTAGAGGCATTTCATTTGGACGAGTACATCGGTTTGCCGATCACCCATCCCGGCAGCTTTCGTGGGATGCTGATGGAGCAACTGATTCGCAAAACCGGGATTCGGAGGTATCACCTACTCGATGGCGATGGAGCGAATCCATCTGAGGTGGTAGGTGCGGTGAGCCGCGAGCTGTCGTCTCGACCGATTGATGTTGCTTTCCTTGGGATTGGCGAGAATGGCCATATTGCATTCAACGATCCTCCCGCGGACTTCTCGACCGAGGAGCCGTACATTATCGTAACCCTGGATGAGGCTTGTCGACGTCAGCAGGTTGGCGAAGCCTGGTTCCGAGACATCTCAGACGTACCGGAGCGGGCAATCTCGATGTCGGTCCGCCAAATCCTTAAAGCCAAGGAAATCTTGGCAGTCGTGCCGGACCGCAGGAAGGCGCCTGCGATAAAAGCCTGCTTTGAAAGCGAGATTAGTCCCATGGTGCCGGCTTCGATTCTGCGCACGCACCCCAATGCGACGGTGTATCTGGACAACGATTCGGCTTCGCTGTTAAGTCCGGCTCTGCAAGGTATCATCCGGGACGAAGCGCAAGTGACCCTCGGCCGATAACCGCGTTTTCTGATCCACACGATGGCAACCACCGGGAAAGCGACTCCCAAGCGCCCGATTCCTGCTTTGCGCTGGTGGATCGGCGGCATTTTGCTTGCCTCGACCATTATTAACTATATCGATCGGCAGACACTCTCGCTCCTGGCCCCCTACCTGAAATCCCAGTACCACTGGACGAACACCGATTACGCCAACATCGTCATCGCCTTTCGCGTTGCCTACTCGATCGGCCAAACGGTTTTCGGCAGGGTTATGGATCGGATCGGCACCCGGCGAGGGCTGAGTCTTAGCGTCGCCTGGTATTCGTTGGTATCCATGTCGACAGCACTGGCCCGGGGTATCGCCAGTTTCGCCGGATTTCGATTCTTGCTGGGAGCGGGGGAGTCTGCAAACTGGCCGGCGGCGACGAAAACGGTTGCCGAGTGGTTTCCGAAGTCGGAACGCGGTCTGGCAACGGCTCTGTTTGACAGCGGCTCCTCGATCGGAGGTGCCATCGCACCCTTTATCATTCTACCCATTTATTTCCGCTGGGGCTGGCGCCCCGCGTTCATGGTGCCGGGCACCCTCGGCTTTCTCTGGCTGATCGGATGGCGCTGGCTGTATTACCCTCCAGAGGTCCA
>DATJVZ010000049.1:0-7951 GCA_035501575.1 Terriglobales bacterium
GCGCTGGATGCGGCGCACACCGAGGGCATCGTCCACCGCGACATCAAGCCCGCCAACATTTTTGTGACCAAGCGCGGTCATGCCAAGATCCTCGATTTCGGACTGGCCAAAGTTCGACCGCCTGAGAAAGCCGGATCGGCCACCGCCGCCACAGCGCTTGAAATGGAATATCTGACGAGCCCGGGCACAGCCGTGGGGACGGTAGCCTATATGTCGCCGGAGCAGGCCAGGGGCAAGGAACTCGACGCGCGCACCGATCTTTTTTCTTTCGGCACCGTGATGTACGAAATGGCTACCGGCGCGTTGCCCTTTCTCGGAGACACTTCGGCAACCCTGTTCGACGGCATTCTCAATCGCGCCCCGGTTTCGCCGCTGCGTTTGAATCCCGGTCTGCCGCCGAAGCTTGAAGACATCATCAGCAAGGCGATGGAGAAGGATCGAGAACTGCGCTACCAATCGGCGGCTGAACTCCGCGGCGACCTCAAGCGGTTGAAGCGCGATAGTGAATCAGGAGGGGCACGAGCCGATTCCGGGCCAGTTCCTGTGCCAAGCTTGGTCGCAGCCCAAACGGAGGCCTCGAGCGGCTCGGCGGTGGCCGCCGCGACCCGGCAGCACAAAACCCGCCGGGGAATGATCGTGACCGTGGCCGCGTTGCTGGTGGCTGCCGCTGCTTTAGGGGTTTACAGCCTGCTTTTCGCAACCCGCAGCCTGCCCTTTCAAAGCATCAAGATCACGAAGATCAACGGCACCCACAATGCCCGGATCGGGGCGATGTCTCCGGACGGCAAGTATATTGCCTACGTCATCGATACCGAGGGGAACGAGGCGCTCTGGCTGCGGCATCTCGCCAGCGAAAGCAACGTGCAGATTGTTCCTCCGCAGCGTGTGCAGTACCTTGCCTTGCGCTTCTCTCCCGACGGCAGTCATATTTACTATTCGCATACGGAATTGGCGAGTGGACCTGGCTCGCGCGAATTCGATCTCTACCGCACACCTGTGTTGGGTGGGACTCCCCAACTGCTGGTTCACGATATCGACACCAATCCTAGTTTTTCTCCGGACGGGGAACACTTTGTTTTTGGCCGCGCCAACGACCCCGAGCGCGGCAAGTACTATGTGCTCGTCGCCCAGGCCGATGGCAGCGATGAAAAGAGGTTTTTTGTCGGACCCGCGACAACGGCCTTCGCAGCCTTATCCTGGTCACCCGACGGCAAATCGATTGCCGCAGTCAGCCGGGAACAGAGCGGTGAAAGCCTTAACGCAATTGTTTTGCTCGATCCGAAGACCGGCAACCTCAAGGTAATTTCCAAACCCGCCTATACACGCCTGGGCGACATGGCATGGCTGCCCGACGGACGGGCGCTGGCTGTAACGTTTTCCACCCAAGAAACCAACTTCGTTCGCCAGCAGGTCGGACTGGTCACGCTTCCCGATGGCATCTTGCGCGCCATAACGGCTGACACGAACGATTATTTGAGGCTGAGCCTCTCCTCCGACGGGGCCACCATCGCAACCGTCATGCAGATGCCAGTGCGCGATATCTATCTCGCCTCCGGTGAGAAGCCCGGTTCTTCCGACGTGAAACAGGTTACTTCGGGAGATCCCATGACCGCGATTTCCTGGGCCCGTGACGGAATCCTTTTGGCCGAGCACCTACCCGACATCCAGTTCGTTGCTCCCGATGGCACAGTCAAGGGCGCAATCACCTCCGATAAGGAGTCGTCGGCATTTGAGCCTCACGGTTGCAGCGATGGCCATATCGTGGTTGCTCGCGGCGTTTTGAAAACCCTATCGATCGACGTTTGGCGCAGTGAGGCGAATGGCAGCGGATTGCTGCGTCTTAGCGACGACAAGGACGACGAGTTCCCCCGCTGTTCCCCAGATGGGAAGACGGTTTTCTATCTCGACATGCTCGCGCAAGCACTCAAAAAGGTGCCCATCGATGGCGGCAAGCCGCAAGCTGTAACCAGCGCGCTCGCCGAGACCAACGGCGGCTTCGACATTTCGCCCGACGGAAAAACGGCTGTGCTTGGCACCTATGACTTCAAAGTTGAGCGCCCGACCATCTCCCTCGTGTCCCTCGATTCTGGGGACATATTGCGCACGCTCGACTATGACGTGCGCCACAGCGGACCGCTGCAATTCAGCCCGGACGGCAAGGGCATTGTGTACCCCGTCCGAGAAAAAGGCGTGGACAATCTCTGGCTGCAGCCGCTCGACGGCAGTGCCGGCCGCCAACTCACCAACTTCACTGCGCTGCGAATCTACTCCTATCAGTGGTCACCGGATGGCAAGAGTCTGGCCTTGATTCGCGGGGACTCGCCCTCGGACTTGGTGCTGATTCAGAATCAGAAGAAGTAGTCCGAAGCCCGCTTCGGCAGCAATCGTCGCCCTTGCCAGTAAAAGAGCTCGTATATAATACGCAGGCTTTGCCGAACAGGAGGATATCCCCATGCGAATGTTGCTGAGAGTATCGGTTCCCGTGGAAGCCGGAAATGCCGCCGCCAAGGCCGGAACCCTAGCTTCGACGGTCGAACGAATCGTCGCCGACCTCAAGCCGGAAGCGGCCTATTTTTTGGCCGATGACGAAGGCAATCGCTCGTGTTCGATCGTATTCGACCTGAAAGATCCATCGCAGATTCCCGCGGTCGCTGAGCCTTGGTTTCTGGCTTTCAACGCCAAGGTTTCGCTGCGGCCGGTCATGAATTCGCAAGACCTTGCCAAGGCCGGTTCTTGGATTTCCAAGGCGGCGGAACAATACGGCAAATAGAGGGCGATGCACAGAATTTGCGGAGGTCAGGGAACGCGATCTCAGTCGCGGGAGTCCGCCTAGCGCGGCTGTCAGGCTGGGGTTTCGCTCACAACCCTCGGGATGCTCAAGATTTTTTGTCCGTTTCCTTTTCGCCTTCCTTCATCGCCGAGCGAAAATTCCGGATGCCTTCCCCGAGGCCCTTTCCGAGAGCGGCAAACTTGCTGGGTCCAAACAGCAAGAGGGCAATGCCCACGATCAGTAGTATGTGCAGCGGCGAGAATAAGCCCTCTCCCATAGACCCTCCTGCGAGCCCCAGCTAAGCCAGTTGGCCCACTGCTAGGAATTCTAGGTCACCAGGGGAGGGGAGTCAAAAGCCGCATCCTGGACTGGCAAACGGGCGTTCCTGGGCCGTGCTCCTCAAATGGCCGCAATCAGCTCGGCCACAAGGGCGGTTCGCCTGGGCAGTTCGGAGATTAAGATGGATTCGTGGGGAGCATGGGCGCCCTCGCCCACCCCGCCCAAGCCATCCAAGGTTGGGAGGCCGAGCGCCGCTGTAAAGTTGCCATCCGAACCACCCCCCACGCTAGCCTCCGCTAGCTTCCAGCCAAGCTGCCTGGCTATGTCAGAGGCCATCTGAAACAGTCGAATCACCGCCGGGCTTCGCTCCATCGGAGGACGTTCGATCCCACCCGAGATCTCGAGCTTGCACTTGCGATTGAAGGGCTTGAGAGCTCGCAGTTTCCGGTCCAGAGCGGTAAAGTCCTTCATTCGTGCCGCGCGCGCGTCGACAACGGCGCTTGCCTCAGCCGGTATCACATTGGCTCGCGTTCCGCCCGCGACGGTTCCGACATTCAGGGTGACCCCTCGTTTTATATCGGTCATGCGCGAGATGGCGACGATTTGCTTTGCCAGCTCGAGTATTGCGCTCTCCCCTTTTTCGAAATCCAGGCCCGAGTGTGCGGCTGCTCCCCTCACCCGCAACCTGTATCCACCCACTCCCTTCCGTCCCGTCTTCACCGCCCCCTTGGGGCCGAGCGAGGGCTCAAGCACCAGCACGGCCGCGCAGTTTTTGGCCAGACTTTCCGTGATGCGTCGGGAAGTCTCGCTGCCCACTTCTTCATCTGAAACCAGGAGCACGGTCACCGGTCGAGGCAGTTCATCCTCGTGCCAAGAGCGCAGGGCTTCGATGGCATGGAGCATGAAAGCGATCCCGGATTTCATATCGAAGCTGCCGGGGCCCCACAGTCGACCCTCGGCCAGCCGATACGGCATGTCCTTGAGCGTTCCGAGGGGATAGACGGTGTCCAGGTGCCCCAAAAGAAGCAACGGCTTCCCCCTTCGCTTGCCCGAGAAATCCACTTGCAAGTGATCGCCAACCTCGACCGCGCGGTGTAACTTCGCATGCCCGCCTAGCCCTTCAAACCGGCCGGCCAGCATGGATCCCAGCCGATCAACTGCCGCTTTGTTGTCACTCGGAGACTCGAGCTCGACGAGCTGTCGAATGGTTTCAACGATGCGATCTTGCCGTTGCTTGAAATATTCCAGACGGCTAGCACTTTCCTCGGAAAGATTTGGAGATCTGTCCTTGGTCTGATTTTTCTTCATGGTTTTCAGGATCGATTTCCTAAAAGACTGGTCGCTCTACCCTGGCGGAAGAGTAAAGTATAATCTTCGCGCCCGACCCGGTTGCAGGAATTAAACCGGTCAGGCGGGGACCAAGACGCGATGCCGGCAGTTAGGCATGGCCGATGCTTACCGAAGCGAATGAATTCGCTTTATATTCGCCTCAATGTATACTGCTTACTCCAAAAACCGATGGCAAGCCCTATGAGCGAGACTACTCCCCCGATGACCAACACCGCCGTCGCCTCGAGCACTACGCTCGATATCAACCGGATCATGCAGATCCTGCCGCACCGCTATCCGTTCCTGCTGATTGATCGAGTGATTGATTTTCGGCGCCGGGAGCGAATCGTAGCCATCAAGAACGTCACCGTCAACGAACCATTCTTTGTGGGCCACTTTCCCGGAATGCCCGTGATGCCCGGGGTGCTCATCGTGGAGGCGATTGCGCAAGCCGGCGGGGCGCTGCTGCTCACTGAGGTTGAAGATCGTGACAGCAAGCTGATGCTGTTCACCGGCATTGAACGCGCCAAATTCCGCCGCCCGGTCGTTCCCGGGGACCAGCTGCGTATCGAGATCGAGGTCAAGGCGTGGCGAGGCAACGCGGTGCGCATGGAAGGCAGGGTTTTCGTGGAGGAGAAGCGAGCTGCCGAAGCCATCGTAAGCTGCCGGCTGGTGAACCGTTCGCGGGTTGCTTCCGAGGAGGTTTCCGGGGCCGAATAGGGGGTATCGCCGGAACCCTCTAGCTTTTAGACACCGATGACCGTCCACCCCACCGCCATCCTCGATCCGGGCGCTAAAATCGACTCGAGCTGCCAGATCGGCCCCTATTGTGTGGTCGGCCCCGGGGTGGAACTCGGCGAACGATGTCGCCTGATTTCGCACGTGGTGGTGGAAGGTCCCTCCAAAATCGGTGCGGACAATACGTTTTTTCCTTTTTCCTCAATTGGCACCCCACCCCAGGATCTAACCTACCGCGGCGAACCTACGCGGCTTGAAATGGGCGATCACAACCAAATCCGGGAGTTCGTCACCATCAATCGCGGCACCTTGAAAGGCGGCGGGTTAACTCGCGTGGGCAGTCACACTCTCATCATGGCTTACAGCCACGTCGCCCACGATTGCCGGATTGGGGACCGGGTGATTCTGGCCAATGCCGCCACCTTGGGGGGACACGTTATTGTGGAGGACTGGGCAACCGTAGGGGCCTTGTGCCCGGTGCATCACTTCGTGCGCATCGGTGCCTATTCGTTCATCGGCGGCGGCACGACGATTACCCGGGACGTTTTGCCTTTCTCGAAGACCGCGGCTGCCCGAGATACGCACGCTTACGGGGTCAATGCAACCGGTCTTGAGCGCCGAGGTTTCAGCCGGGAGAGAATCCGCAAGATTCATCATGCCTATAAGGTTCTGCTAGCCTCGAAGCTCAACACCTCGCAGGCCCTGGAGAAGCTGAAACAAGAGGCTGATCGTGGTGAAGATGTCGAGCTGTTGATCCGCTTCATCGAAGCCTCCGAACGAGGCGTGATCAAGTGACCGGGGGACGGGTCATGACCATGAACCGTCATCCCTGACCATCAGGTAGACCTACGAGCCGCCATGCCGGTCAAGCCGAAACTCGGACTCATCGCGGGAAACGGTCGTTTCCCCTTGCTTGTGCTCGAGGCGGCGCGGACTCAGGGCTTCGACGTGGTTGTGGCTGCGATCAAGGAAGAGGCTTTTCCTGAGATCGAGAGTCGTGGGGCAGCGGCGGTTCACTGGCTGTCCCTGGGGGAACTCTCCAGGCTGATCGAAACCTTTCACCGGGAAGGTGTCTCCCGGGCCGTCATGGCCGGTCAGGTCAAGCACAAGCAGATCTTCTCGAGCATCCGTCCCGATCGCCGTTTGGCCAAGTTGCTGCTCAATCTCCGCACCCGAAACACGGATGCGTTGCTCGGAGCGATTGCCAAAGTGCTAGGCGACGAAGGCATCACTTTGGAAAATTCCACCTCCTTGCTCGAACCGCTCCAGGCGCGGCGCGGCGTGCTCACCCGACGCAAGCCTAGCGAGGCGGAGAACAACAATATCGAGTACGGACGCGTCGTGGCTCGGCATCTGGCGCAATACGACATTGGTCAGACGGTGGTCGTGGCGGAAAACGCCTGCGTTGCCGTGGAGGCCATGGAAGGCACCGATGCCACAATCGAGCGTGCCGGGCGCATCATGGCGTCGCTCGAAGCGAAGGCTTCCACGCTGAGCCGCGCTCTGACCGTGGTGAAGATTGCCAAACCCAATCAGGACATGCGGTTCGACGTCCCCGTGATTGGCATCAAGACGATTGAAGTCATGCGCGCTGCCGAAGCTACCTGCCTGGCCGTAGATGCCGGGAAGTGCTTGCTGCTCGATGGAGACGCCATCCTCGGCGCGGCCGACGCGGCGCAAATTGCCGTCGTCGCCGATTGAAGATTGAATTTCCTCAAATCCATTTCTTTCTTTGGTCGTCGAACTCTATGCGTACGAGGAGAAACCCCGATGTCTGAGACCGCTCGTTTGGCCGATCAAATTCGCCGCGCTTTTGCGGGAAACGCCTGGCATGGAGACGCCGTGCTCAAACTGCTGGCCGATGTCGATGGCAAGACCGCAGCCGCTCGCCCCCTGAAGAATGCCCACACCATCTGGGAACTGGTGCTGCATATCAGCGCCTGGGACGACGCCGTCCGCCGCCGGGCGGGTGGGGCTCGAGTCTCCTTATCCAGCAAACAGAATTTCCCGCCGGTGGTCGAGACCAGCGAGGCGGTCTGGCGAGCGTCCGTCGAGAAGTTGAAGGACACCCACGACCAGTTGGTAAACGCCGTAGCCGCATTTCCTGACGCGCGATTAGGAGAACAGGTCCCAGGCAAGAAAGCGACCTATCACACCTTCTACTACATGTTTAGCGGGATTGTGCAGCACGAGCTGTATCACGCCGGGCAGATCGCGCTGCTCAAGAAGTTCCGCTAAACCGAGCTTGCGAGCTCCCACCCTAGTTTGATTTTGCGCGCTTGTGGTTAAATCAAGACTTTCCGGCAATCGGCCGCCGCGAGCGGAACCTGTCCACTGACCACCTGATTCACGTTGCCGTCGTCGGAGTTGGCGCGTTCGGACGCAATCACGCACGGGTCTATCAGCAATTAGCAGACGCAGGAATAGGAGTCCGTCTGGTCGGAGTGGTTGATTCCGATCTTGAACGGGGGAACAGGGTGGCGCAAGAGTTCGCTTGCCGGGCGTTTGCTTCCGTGAAAGCCCTGCTTTCCGCCCCGGGAGATCTCCAGGCCGCTTCCGTTGCGGTCCCCACCCTCTACCACCTGAGCGTGGCGCGCGAGCTGATGGAAGCCGGAGTGGACGTGTTGATCGAAAAGCCCTTGGTCTCTTCCCTCGATGAGGCCCACGAGCTTTCCCGTCTCAGCGAGCACCTCGGCCGTATTGTGCAGGTCGGCCATCTTGAGCGCTTTAACCCCGCCGTCCGCGCCACCCTGCCGATCGTTACTCGACCCATGTTTTTCGAAGTGCATCGACTGAGCGAATTTACTCCCCGATCGCTGGACATTGATGTGGTGC
>DATJVZ010000050.1:0-12911 GCA_035501575.1 Terriglobales bacterium
GAATGAACGGGGGCCCGACTCGATTTTGATCCGGTGAGCCATGCTCCGTCATGCGGAGACGCCTAAAGGGTCTCGGAGGGTTCCCACACGTCTAACGACGGTTCATTCTCGGCCCGCCACACGGCCCAGCGGGTCGGCCTAACTAATCTTTGAAGTTTCTCCCCCAGTACCTTCTCCCGAGCCCATTCCGAGGCCAGCGTAGTTTCTGCTAAACTTTCCCCGGCACTCGCTGCCGCTTGAAGCATCTAATTTAACTAGTGTTCCCGCGACTTTTTCATATTGGTAGTTTCAGCCTCCCTACCTACGGCCTCCTGGTCTCTCTCGGGGTGCTGCTCGGGTTGTGGGTCAGTGTTCGCAATTCCGAAAAACAAGGGATCGATCCCGAACACGCCTGGAATCTGGGCATTCTGGTGGTGCTTTGCGGGATTATCGGCGCCAAGATTCTCTACATCGTCAACGATTGGGCTTACTACGCCAGCCATCCCGGCGAAATCTTTAGTTTTGCCAGTTTGCAAGCGGGAGGGGTCTTTTCCGGCGGGCTGATCGGGGCCTTTGCTGCCGCCGCCTGGTATATGAGCAAGCACCACATGCCGGCGCTGCGAACCTGCGACGCCTTTGCTCCCGGGCTGGCCCTCGGACACTCCATTGGCCGCATCGGGTGTTTTGCCGCCGGCTGCTGCTACGGCAAACCGACCACCCATTTTTGGGGAGTCACCTTCACCAATCCGCTGGCCCAGACCTGGGTAGGAACTCCTTTGGGAGTTCCTCTTGAACCCACCCAACTGTTTGAATCGGCAGTGGAACTTGCGAATTTTTTCATTTTGATGTGGCTGTTCGAGCGCAAGAAATTTGATGGTCAGGTGTTCGGCGCCTACCTTTTCCTCTACGGGGTCGCGCGCTATTTTCTCGAATTCCTGAGGGGCGATCCGGGCCGGGGCTCGGTGTTTGACGGTCGAATGACCGGAACCCAACTAATCGCCATCGGCCTGGTCCTTACCGGCGGCCTTATCTGGTGGCTGCGCCCAGGGGTCAAGACGCTCGGAACCCAAGCGGTTCGTTAACCAGCCGCACCGCACCAACCCACACCTTACCGGCGGCGAAGCGAGCGATGCCGTCTTTCTAGGTCAAACCAGGCCGGTTCGAGCTTGCGCTATGCTTTGGGTGGATCTCGGATCGCGCATGGAGGAGTTTCCTAAAATTTTTCTCGGAACCGCCCAAGATGCGGGCAAACGGCTGGACCAGTATTTGGCCGGGCGTCTGGCCGATACCAGCCGGGCGCAGATTCAACGGCTCGTTGCCGCAAAGAAAGTTCTCGTCAACGGGGTGCCCGCAAAGGCGTCGCTCCGATTGCGCGGCGCCGAACAGATCACCATCCTCGGCACCGTCGAATCCCCGGCCCTGCGGGCGATTCCGGAACAGATTCCCCTAGACATCGTCTATCAAGACGAGGATCTGGTGGTGGTGAACAAACCGGCTGGAATGATGGTCCATGCCGGCGCCGGCGCGACCGAAGACGCCCGCAATCGGGGTACGCTGGTGAACGCCTTGCTCCATCAATTTGGAGAGCTTTCCGCGATTGGAGGCGAGTTGCGCCCGGGAATCGTACATCGCCTGGACAAGGCGACCAGCGGGTTGATCGTGGTCGCCAAGAATGATTCCTCGCATCGCAAGCTGGCCGCCCAGTTTGCTCGCCGGCAAGTGAAGAAAGCTTATCTTGCGCTGGTGCATGGCTGGATCGAGCCCGACCGGGGCACGATTCAAAAGAGCATCCGCCGCGACCGCGTGCGCCGGACTCGCATGACCACGCGCCGGTCGGGCGGACGCGAGGCCGTCACCCACTATTCGGTGACGGAACGAATCCAGTCCGGCTACGGCAAGTTCACTTTCCTGCGACTTGAGATCGATACCGGCCGCACCCATCAGATCCGGGTTCATCTGGCTTCCTTGGGGCATCCGGTGGTCGGGGACACGCTTTACGGAGCCCCACGTGAGATTCTTAACAAGCCTGGTAGCGCGATGTCGTTGGCGCGAAATTTCCTTCACGCCGCTCAATTACAGTTCGAGCAACCGAGAACCGGAGAGAGGCTCGCATTCTCCCTCCCTTTGCCTCGAGATCTGTCCGAGTTTCTCAAACATCTGACAAACTAGCATCGGCATTCGATTCGCGGTTCGTTTCACCCGTCACCCCGGCTCGATTAGTATGGTAAAAATGCCTTTCCGGAGCTGGCTCTGGGACCCTCAACGGCTATTGTGCCTCGTCGCATGCCTAGCCGCGTTTGTCGCGCAGTCGGGCGAGCTCGGCTCGAGCGACACCATGCATCGCCTGCAGGCGACGCACTCATTCTGGACCTCTGAGCCGGCGGTCTTTCCCGACGAATACCCCGAATTCGGGGTTCACGGCAGAGGCGGCCGACTGTATGGCTGGTTCGGTATAGGCCAATCCCTGCTCATGTTGCCGGTGGATATCTTAGGCACCTCGCTCGAACGGCTTTCCCTCTTTGAGGACTACAACGGCAATGACCCGAGCGTCCGCAACATCGTGGTCAGCTTCAGCATCAACATTTTCCTGAGCGGCTTGACTGCGCTCGTTTGCTTCCGCTTTCTGCGACAACTCGCGTTCACCTCGAGACAGGCGATCGCGGGTGTGCTGGCTCTGCTGTTTTGCACCACGCATCTGCACTACACCCAGAACATGATGGAGAACAACTACATCCTGCTTCTGACGTTAACCGGCTTCTCCTTTGAGTACGACTGGTTACGAACCGGCCACCGGCGGGCGCTCGGCATCGGTGCCGGAGCCTTTGGCCTGAACCTGCTGACCCGGTTGACCACCGGCATGGACCTCATCGCCGGAGCCGTCTTTGTGGTGTTGGTCTGGTGGTACGAACGGGTTCCCTGGCGGAGCCCGGCAAGACAGGCGGTGAGCTACGTCAAAACCGTGGCTCCCATCTATGGCGGCTTTTTTCTGATCGATCGCCTTTACCAGTACTATCGCTTCGGCTCCCCTTTTCACACTTATGTTTGGGTCGTGGCCCAGGAGTATCACAAACTCAATCCCGCACTACCGCCAGACTATCCTTGGGAGACGCCGTTCCACGTGGGCTTTCTGGGCCCGCTTATCACCCCGGAAAAATCCATCTTTTTGTTCGATCCCCTGCTCGGGCTCACCCTAGCGGTCGCCATCCTGGGCTGGAAAAGCTTTCCAGCAGAGATCAAGGCTTACCTGGGCGCCTCCCTTTTCTTGGTGCTCGCCTACATCAGCTTTTACGCGAGATACACCGTCTGGAGTGGCGATTTTGCCTGGGGCGATCGCTACGTTTCAACGGCGGTCGAGTTGGCTGCCTTTTTTTCGGTGCCGCTATGGCTGCGCTATCGCGCGCAACTTGGAAGATGGGTTGGGAGAGCGGCCATGGGCCTGATTGCGGTCAGCGCGGTCGTGCAAACCGCCTCGCTAGCCTTTTGGTTGCCGCTTGAGATCTACCAGATGGAAACTCTGGGCCACCCGACCTGGGTCATCGCTCTGCGCTGGAAGAACATTGTGGCCTTTGCCTTGGGACGCATGGATCAATGGGGACTAACCAATTATGCGATGAGCTGGGATCCCTGGGATTATGTCCACATCACGACCTGGAACTTTCTCCCCTTTGTACTGCGGCGGGTGGGCGAAGCGCCATCCTGGGCGGTCAATATCATCTTCGCGGTTTGGGCGACGGGGCTCGTAGGCCTGGGTTTTGCATTGCGGCAGTTGAGGAGGGTAGCGCTCGAAAGCACCTGACTGGCCGTGGAATCTAAGGTAAGGACAGAGCCATCGGATGGGCTTGTTACCGAAGTGATTTTGTCGAAGGCGATCGAGCTCCGCTAGAGTCGAATGTGAGCGATCAGCCCCATTTTCTCGCGCCGAGCGACGGCCGGATGATTTGAGCGAGGGGCTATAATTGAGGTATCCATGAAGTTCCGCCTCGGTGGGTTGATATTCGCGGCTCTTTTCCTGGTCACAGTTGTCCAAGGGCAAAACCCCACACCAGAGGAGCTGCCGTCCGCGCCATCGGCGACGAAACAACCGAGTCGGCCAGCGGTTCCGGCGCCCGCGCCGCAGCCCCCGGCTTCTCCAGCTGACGCCTCGAAAGTGGAAGCTCAGCCTGCCGACAGCGCCAAGGCGGATTCGAACCTTTCGCCAGGGCGGCCTGCCGATCCGCCGCCGGCCCCGGACACGCCGCCTGCTGCTCGAACCGAGGCTCCGAGTTCCACCGCGGGAGACGAATCGGTCACCATTCACCGTACGGTCAATGAAGTCAATGTCGTCTTTACCGTAACCGACAAGCATGGACGTTATGTCAAGGATCTAAAGAAAGAAGATTTCAAAATCATCGACGATTCCAAGCCGGCTGCCGAGATCCGCAGCTTTAGTGCCGAGACCGACCTGCCGCTCGAACTGGGACTGCTGATCGATGCCAGCAATTCCGTGCGGGACCGCTTCAAGTTCGAACAGGAGGCTGCGGTCGAGTTTCTCAATCAGACGATTCGGAGGAGCTACGACAGTGCTTTTGTGATCGGCTTTGACGTCACCCCCGAGGTGACGCAGGAATTTACGGATGATACCGAAGCCCTGTCCAATGGAGTGCGCATGCTCCGCCCGGGAGGCGGAACCGCCCTCTATGATGCTCTCTACTTCGCCTGTCGCGACAAGCTGGCGCGGAACCGCCGCAACGGCCCGGTGCGCAAATCCATCATTTTGCTCAGCGATGGCGACGACAATCAGAGCCATGTGACGCGAGAAGAAGCGATTGAGATGGCGCAGCGCGCCGAAGTGGTGGTGTACACGATCAGCACCAATCTCTCCGGTGCCGGAAGCCACGGCGACAAAGTCCTCGAACGCATTGCCGAGGCCACCGGTGGCCGTGCTTATATTCCCTTCCAACTTACGGAAGTCGCCAATGACTTCGCGAACATTCAGGAAGAGCTGCGAAGCCAGTATGCGATCTCCTATAAGCCCGCAGATTTCCAGCCTGACGGCCGCTACCGTACGATCCAAGTCTTTGCCCTGGAGAAGGGCCTGCATGTGCGCAGCCGCCACGGTTGGTTTGCGCCCTCGCAGTAGGTGTTCGTGGCGGGATACTCCGGCACTCCACTGCCCAAGAAGCTCGCCATACAAAAGCAGTTCCGAGTATGCCTCATCGGCATGCCGTCCGATGTCGAAGCCGAGTTGAAGGACGTTTTGACCAGCTGTCGAGTTGCGAAAGGTGGCCAAGAGTCCTGCGATTTTGCCCTGCTCTTTGTCAAGACCGAGGCAAATCTCAAGAAAAACCTTTCCCGGCTGTCCACGCGGCTCGCGCCGGCGGGCATGTTGTGGGTGAGCTGGCCGAAAAAGGCTTCCGCAGTGTCGACCGATCTCAGGGAAGATGACGTACGGCGAATCGGGCTGGCCATCGGTTTGGTGGATATCAAGGTCTGTGCCGTGAACGAAGTCTGGTCAGGCCTCAAGTTCGTGATTCCCGTCAAGGACCGCGCGGCCCGGCGGTCTTAGTCAGGCAGGGATGTTCTAATCCTGCCTCGATACGGCGTAGTAGCCCGTCCGGGACTGAACCCTATAGTCCTTGTTCTTGACGTGGATTTCAACCTTGCGAAAGGTTCCATCTAATTTGGTGTTGGTGGGTGTGTAGCCAATGTTGTACTGGCTTCGCAACTCATTGGCGATCTGGTCGAATCCTGCCTTCAGCTTTTCCATCTTATTGCCCACTTCGATGACACGGCCCCCGGTTTCCTCGGTGAGTTTCTTCATCTCCCGATCCCCGCTGTAGCCGCCGAATCCGTAGAAGGACCGATCCGCGCACAGCAAGACGTAGGCAATGCTGTCGGATTTCTGGGCGGCTTCGATGGCATCCTTGATTTTGAGCTGGCTACCTTGATCCTCACCGTCAGTGAGCAGAATCATCGCCTTGCGGCCTACCTGTTGCGCCAATTCATCGTGCGACGCAAGGTAAACCGCATCATAGAGCAGTGTCCCCCGCGGGGTGCCCACGGTCGGCACCGTACCTCCGCCCAGGCCCGGAATGCCGGTGCCCCCACCTCCCGCCGTGTTGATACGGGCGCTATTGAGCGCTACCTTCAGGGCGTGGATCGAGTTGGTGAAGTCCTGTAACAGATCGACGTCGACGTCAAAGCTGATCACGAATGCCAAGTCTTTGTCGCGCAGGATTTGGCTGAGAAAGTCGCCTCCAACCTCCTTCTCCATATCGAGAACACGGGTTTGACTGCCGCTCGAATCGATCAGTATGCCAAGGGTAAGGGGAAGATTTGACTCCGCGGCGAAGTACTTGATGGTTTGCGGCTTGCCTTCCTCGAGAATCTCAAAATCGTCCTTAGTGAGGTTAGGAATGAGAGCGCCCTTCTTGTCTTTCACATTGAAGAACAGCTGGACCACGTTTACATTAACTTTCACCGTCGCGGCAGCCTGATCCTGATCTTGACCGGTTGGGGATGATACCTGTGCCCCGGCCTCGGAGCCGGGCGTATGCCCAAGAAAGACCCCCAGAACCACTGCGCTCAGAACGGGAAGGACGTAGGCTTTCAGCATGAGGTGTCTCTCTCGGTTTTTTGTTAGTCTATCCCTTAGGTGGTTAGATGCAACAACTAACCGCTTTTCGCATCTTCTATAAGCAAGCCTCTTCGGGGAAAAGGGGTACGGGACCATGACCAGCCGACCACGGACCGTGGCACTCCTCGTAATCGTACTTGGGTTTTTGGGCTTATCCGAGGCATTCACCCAACAGCATTCAAATCAACAGATTCCGGATGCCCCTTCGGCGGTAAAGCCTTCCGGACAGCTTCCCTCAGCCCCGGAACCGCAAACGCCCCCAGCGACCAACGGGCCTAGCGAAGAGCAGACTCCTCCGCCAGTACCTCCGAACAATCCTCCCCCCTCCTCATCCGCGCCGGAGGAGGAGGGAACCGAACCCCCGCCGCCGGCCAAGATCTCGACCGTCCCCTCGGGCGCCGCTCCGAGGGATCAGATCCCCAACCAAGAGCAAGAGCCCCTATACAAGATTGTTACCAATGTGAATCAAGTCATCGTTCCCGTGCGTGTCACCGATGAATCCGGACTGATGGTCAGCGGACTATTGTATAAGGACTTCTCGGTCTATGAGGACGGCAAGAAGCAGAACCTGAATTTCTTCACCAGCGACCCGTTCAGGCTCTCGACGGCTGTGGTTATTGATCTTGGCATGCCCGACGCCTCTTTGCAGAAAGTCAATCAGACGTTCCCGGCGCTGGTGGCAGCCTTCAGCCAGTTTGATGAGGTGGCCCTTTATGTCTATGGAGAAAGCGTGAGCCGGCTGACGGATTTTGCCGCCGTGGGCAGGCTACTGGAGACTCGGCTGAATGAATTGAAGGCGACTGCGCGGGGTGAGAATAACGGGGTACCCGTAACCAGCGGTCCGATGGGGCCGAATGGCCCCGCCATCAACGGCGTTCCGATCGGTCAGCCCACAACTCCCGTGGTTACACCGTCGAAGCGTGCACATGTGCTGAACGATGCACTGTTGAAAGCGGCGCTTGATCTGGCCAAACAGGACAAGGCCCGTCGCAAGATCATTTTCATGATCACCGATGGCCGCGAGTATCGCAGTGACGCCAAGTACAACGCGGTGCTGCAAGTTCTGCTTTCAAACAACATCATTGTTTACGGTGTCGACGTAGGCAACTCGGCGATTCCCGGCTACCGCAGCCTGGAGAAGCTGCACATACCCGGTCAAGGATACAGCGATATCATGCCCAGATACGTGAGTGCTACCGCCGGAGAAATGCTCGCGGAAAACTCCAGGAAGGACATTGAAGGCGTCTATCAACGCTTGATCGGCGATGCCCGCAACCAGTACACCCTCGGGTATGTCGCGCGGGCGGCCCCGATCTACACTCGTCGCGAGATCGAAGTCAGGGTCAGCCGTCCAGGTTGCCAAAGCTCCGATCTTCGGCCCTGCGTCAACGTATACGCGAAACCGTGGTATTACCCGCTGCCGGCGCGCCCGTAATCGATTCGAAGCCAGGCCTCGAGCCCCCCACTCCTGCGGGGTCCCCGCGGACGCCGGACCAGCGACAATCGAGGAACGCAAGAACTCGATGGGTTGAACCTGAACTTCGGGCGGGTTACTCATAGCGAAGTGCCTCGATCGGATCTAGTCGCGAAGCTCGAATTGCAGGCAGCATCCCGCTCACTAATCCGATCAGGCTAAGAATGAGGGTGGCGACGATCAGTGTGCCTGGATCGATCACCAGCCGGATATCCCCGGCTTCGGCGTGCTTGGCGATGGCGCTGTACAAGGTCAGCCTTCCCACCGAGAGCGAAACGGCGAATGCCAACACGATCCCCACCGCACCGCCGAGAAACGTTATGGTCAACGCCTCGGCCAGGAACTGCAAGAAAATATCGCGCTGGCGAGCGCCCAACGATTTTTCTACTCCGATCTCCCGCGTACGCTGGGTGACCGAGACCAGCATGATATTCATCAGGCCCACCCCGCCGATCCCGAGCGTAAGGGCCCCGATGAATGCCAGCAGGAGTTTGAGGCCGAGAGCGATGACTTCAAACTGATGTACCTGTTCCATCACATTGAACACCATCAGGGCGCGGCGGTCGGTGGCATTGAACCTGTGTTCGATGCCCATCACATAACGCACCGACTGCTCCAGCTTCAAGTAGTCATTGCTTTCGTAGGTGAACCAGATGGCATCCAAGTAGCGGGTGTCGGTAAGATCGGCCATGGTCGTGAACGGGATATAGATCGTTCGATTCGTGTTGTTGTCCCCTCCCTCGATTTTGGGAGACACTACGCCGATCACTTCGAAACTGATCCCGTTGATGCGGATGCGCTCGCCTAAGGCATTGCGTCCGGAAAAAAGTTTCTGCTTGGTTTCCGAGCCGAGGACCGCAACGTGGGCACGCTGCACCTGATCATCCATGTTGTGAAACCTGCCCCGGTCCACGCTGAGGCTGCGAACCTGCATTTCATTGGGGCGTCCACCCGAGACCATGAAGTCATAGGTGCGCATTTCATACTGGATATGGCAAGTCTTGCCTACTAAAGGCTCGATTTGGGTGATCTCGGGCAAGGATTGCTTGAGCAAAGCGACATCGTCCAGGGTGAAACGGACGCTAACACCCGCCTTCTGTCCGCCTGCCTGCATCGAGGTACGCCCCGGTGTCAGGATCATCATGCGCGTGCCGAAGCTGGCGAAGATGTTCTCGACGGCTTGCCCGAAGCCATTGCCGTAGGAGAGAAGCATCACCACCGTCGCGATGCCCCAGGCCATGCCCAGCATGGTGAGCAGGGTGCGACGACGGTTATGTCTCATGGCAGCGTAGGCTTCGCGCCACAAATCTTTCATCATGCTCTATTCCTGTCGCAGCGCCTCTACCGGTTGCAGCATGGCCGCCTTACGAGCGGGATAGATTCCCGCGGCCACCGCCGCGATGGTCAGGCAACTTATCGCCAGCGTCGCCGTCATGGGAACCAGCCGGGGCGGATCAAATCCTTGTGGACCCTGAACGGAACCGAGAGCGACCATAACTCCTCCGGCAAGTACCATGCCGAAAACTCCGCTCAAAAGAGTCAGCACGATGCCCTCGAGAAAGAACTGCCAAAGAATGTTCTGATTGGTAGCACCCAGGGCCTTGCGCAGGCCAATCTCCCGCGTTCTCTCGGTCACCGATACCAGCATGATGTTGATGACCCCAATCGCTCCCAGCGCCAGGGTTACGGCTCCGACGGTGCCGAGAAACATGTCCATCACATCGAAAATGGTGCCCACCGCTTGTGCCTGCCGGACCGAGTCGTCGAGGTCGAAAGCATCAAGATCATGAAAGTCGAAGCCGTGATTTTGGGCGATGACCTTCTCGACTTCATCTACGGCAATGGCGTGCTCGGCAGCGGTGCGCGGCTGGAAATTCAGAAAGGAAAGTGCGTGGCGCTCACTTTCGCCGCTGAGGGGAAAGAGCGCACTCATGACTTGATAGGGAATGTAACCCCGCATATTCGTCGAATTGTTATCCCCCCGACCGACCCGCGTGATCGTGCCGATCACCTCGAAGCTCATGCCGTCGAGGCGCAGGCTAGAACCTACGACCGGGCGGCCGGGAAACAGATTCCGCGTCAGTTCGTCGCCCAGGACAATCACATTCCGTCTCTGGCTCTCATCGAGCTGATTCAGCCAGCGGCCTTGATTCAGCGGCAGGTAGCGGATGCCGCTGTACTGCGGCTCCACCCCGATAATTTCACCGTTGGCGCTGGCAAAGTCGCTAACCGCGCGCACGTCGGTCCGGGACAGTACCGGGCTGATCGCCAGTACGTGGGGGGCCCGGACTCGAACGTCCAGATAGTCCTGGTAAGTGAAGCGGTAGTGTCGTCCTGCGTACAGGCTCCCGGCCAAGGCCGGCACTCGCCCTGGATAGAGCCAGATGATGTTCTGGCCATACTCGGACATGTTCCGCTTGTTGCCGGAGCGGAATCCCTCGCCCAGGCCAACCAGCAGCAGCAGCGAGCCGACTCCCCAGGCAATTCCGAACATGGTGAGCAAGGAGCGCAGCTTGTGCATTAACAGCGTGCGCAGGATTTGCCCGAAGATGTCCCCCAGCATGCGCATGGATCGATGAGAGAGAATTCTACCTCCCCGCGGTCCACGTCAGTCAGAGATTTTGTTCCGTCTTATTGATCGCTCAGGTTGGCACCATGGTAGGATCCGGCTCGGCCAGAGAAGCCCTTCGAGGCTGACTCGAGAAGAGCGGCCGGTGCCGGCAGCCACTCGAGTTCCTCTAGTTCTTGGCTCTCTCGGACTTGGCGTACTTGCGCCGGAAACGCTCCACGCGACCGGCCGTGTCCACCAGTTTTTGCTTCCCGGTGAAGAAAGGATGACAGTTGGAGCAGATTTCTACGTGGATATCACCCTTGTGCGTAGAACGAGTGTTGAAGCTGTTGCCGCATGCGCAAAGGACGCGGACTTCGTGATATACGGGATGTATCGCTGCCTTCATAATCTTCTACCTTGTTTCGAACCATTTGATTCTAACGGACAGACGTAAGATTCAGCAATTTCAGGGTTTTGCTGTGAAGGCACTTGCAGAGCCTCGAGGAAGATTTGTACAACTGCTCGGAAGGAGAATGACGTATGAGCGAGACGGTCAGGTTAAAGGCAAGCGACAGTCATGAGCTGGACGCGTACGTGTCGTGGCCGAGCGGTGCACCCATTTCGGGCCTAGTCGTTCTGCAGGAGGCGTTTGGAGTGAATCGCCATATCCGTTCCGTGGCAGACAGCTACGCCGAAGACGGATTTCTCGCCATTGCCCCTGCCCTGTTTGATCGAATCGAGCGGGGAGTCGAACTTGGTTACGAGGCCGCCGATCTACAGAAAGGGATGGCCTGTGCGAGGCAAAGCAATCCCCAAGATGTCATGAAGGATGTGGCGGCCGCCCTGGGATACTTACGGAACCACAAGGTCAAGCGGTGCGGGGTCATCGGCTACTGCTTTGGCGGAACCATGGCGTGGCTCGCAGCTACACGCTTGAACCCCGATCGAGCTGTCGGCTATTACGGGGGACAGATCGCTCGCTTTGCTCAGGAGAATCCCAGCTGCCCAGTGATGTTGCACTTCGGCACCCTGGACAAACACATTCCTAAGGAAGACATAGAGCGAGTGCACACGGCCCATCCTGAGGTCAAGATCTTCTGGTACGAAGCAGATCACGGGTTCAACTGCACGGACCGGTCGAGCTATAACGCCGTGGCCGCGAAGCAGGCTCGGGATCGGTCGCTCGAGTTCCTAAAAAATGGTGGGTAGCATGGAAGTTGTAGGAAAACTGAAACAGCTCGTCGCCCAGGCGCCTTCGTTGTTAATGGCACTCTCGCCGGACGAGGTGTCCGCCCAACCCGCACCGGGGAAATGGTCGAAGAAGCAGGAACTCGGACATTTGCTGGATTCTGCTTCAAACAATCACCAGCGCGTCGTGCGGGCGCAAGTCGAAGAACAACCCTCGCTCTCCGATTACGACGGAGACCGGTGGGTGACGCTACACAATTATCAAGCGATGGAGTGGAGCGAAATTATCGAGCGTTGGCGAGTGATGAACCAACAGCTGATCCGGGCGGCCAGCAGCGTTGCGCCACGAGCTCTAGAACGCAAGCTCACGGTGGGAGGCAAAATCATGACGCTTGGCGTGCTGCTCAACGACTACGTAGATCATCTCTTGCATCACATACGTCATATCGGTATCGATTTTGCTCCGCGGTTGTAACCCCACAGAACCGCCCCCGCACGGCGAAACTCCCTTTACGAACAATCGAGCGACGGAGGCTGATTCAGCCGGCTGGAGCTTTGTTGATCTCGCCCCCGATCCGGTCGCGCGCCCTCCCGAGCGCGTACGCGGTAAGTGACTGATTCTACGGCGTCAGCCAATGGCCCACCTTGTAGCGGATCGAACGGGGGGCGGGACTTGTGCTTTGGAGTTTGCCGCAAGGCAACCCTGTTCTTGGCATCCTGGGGATCTCGGATCAAGGCTTTGAGCCGCTTTGCTGGTTTTTCCCGCGTAATCCAGTGGGGAAAACAAATTCCCGATATCGCAAGTGGAGAAAAGCCATGAAAAGAATTGGAAAGTTCGTATGGTTCACCTCTTCGGCGCTACTTCTGTCTTTCGGCAGCCTCAGCGCTCAACAGCTCCGTTTATCTTCGGCGGAGCAGGACTCAAGCTACGCGATTTCAAGCCGCCTTCCTGGAGGTTCCGCGGTCACGGTGTATGCCGGGGCCCCGGCGGGGTTTGATCCAACTACCGCGGCTGATGAAGACCTGCAGGCGTATGGTTATCCTCGCCGTCCCGACCCGAACGACAAAAAGGCCTACACGATGTGGCAGAGAGCGATAGGTAC
>DATJVZ010000051.1:0-7721 GCA_035501575.1 Terriglobales bacterium
GGGTTTGCTCCGGCAGTTGACGTTTATGAAGACGAGCACAATGTGACCCTGAAGATCGAAGTGCCTGGCATCGAGGAGAAGGACATCGATGTCCGCATCGAGAACAACGTTTTGACCGTTCATGGAGAGCGTAAGTTCGAAAAGGAAGAGAAGGAAGAGAACTATCGCCGCATCGAGCGGCAATACGGGAGCTTCACTCGTTCCTTCACCCTGCCGAACACGGTGGACGCCGAAAAGGTGAACGCCAACTACGACAAGGGTGTGTTAAAAATTACGTTGGCCAAGAAAGCCGAGGCGAAGCCAAAGCAGATCAAGGTCAACGTGGGAAGCGACAAGACGCTCGATGCCAAGGGCACCGGCAAAGCCGCGTAAGCGGGAGCACCTCAGAGCAAAGCTCGAAACTCGGTCTTTCGACGGGAGGCGGCCACGAGCACGCCTCCCCGGTTCTTTTCACCAACCTGAGCCCCCGTCGGTGAAACAGGAGTGAACGAATGGCAATCCGTTGGGATAAATTCACGGTCAAAGCACAGCAAGCCGTCGAACGCGCGAGCCAACTCGCTTCCGAGCACGGGAACCCGGAGATCGTTCCCCTGCACCTGCTGGCGGCCTTGGTCTCGGACCCGGAGGGAATTGTTCCCCCGGTGCTTGAAAAAATAGGCGTCGGAACTCAAGCCATCCTGCATGCCTGTTATCAGCAAATCGACAAGCTGCCCAAAGCCTCGGGTGGCGTGGCCCAGCCCGGCTTCTCCCAGGCTGCGAATCAGATGCTGGAGCGGGCCTTCAAGGAAGCCGACAACTTCAAAGATGAATACGTTTCCACCGAGCACTTGCTGTTGGCCGCAACCCAACTGAAGCGCGATCCGGCCACTGAAATCCTGGTTCGTCAGGGCGCCAGCCACGAGACCATCCTGAAGGCGCTGACCTCGGTTCGCGGCTCGCAGCGGATCACCGATCAGAATCCGGAGGCCAAGTATCAGGCGCTCGAGCGTTACGCCCGCGACCTGACCGAGATGGCCCGCCGCGGCAAGCTCGACCCGGTGATTGGTCGGGACGAAGAGATTCGCCGGGTCATTCAGGTGCTCTCCCGCCGCACCAAGAACAATCCCGTTCTGATTGGCGAGCCCGGGGTGGGCAAGACGGCGATTGTCGAGGGCTTGGCGCAGCGCATCGTCTCGGGCGATGTTCCGGAGATTCTGAAGAACAAGCGCGTGGTCGCGCTCGATCTGGGTGGCATGCTGGCCGGAGCCAAGTACCGCGGGGAGTTCGAAGACCGGCTTAAGGCTGTGCTCAAGGAAATCGAGGACTCAGAAGGGAAAATCGTCCTGTTTATCGACGAATTGCATACTTTGGTGGGGGCCGGCGCCGCCGAAGGCGCGATCGATGCTTCCAATATGCTGAAGCCCGCCCTGGCCCGGGGAGAACTTCGCGCCATTGGAGCTACCACCCTCGACGAGTACCGCAAGCATATCGAGAAGGATGCCGCCCTCGAGCGCCGTTTCCAGGTGGTTTACGTGGGAGAACCGAGCGTCGAGGACACGATTGCCATCCTGCGGGGATTGAAGGAGAAGTACGAAGTACACCACGGCGTTCGCATCAAAGATTCCGCCATCGTGGCCGCGGCTACGCTCTCCAACCGCTATATCACCGACCGTTTTCTTCCCGATAAGGCCATCGACCTCATCGACGAAGCGGCCGCGTCCCTGCGCATCCAGATCGATTCCATGCCCACCGAAATTGATCAACTCGAGCGCCGCGCGACCCAGCTCGAAATCGAAAAGCAGGCGCTCAAAAAGGAAGACGATCCCAACTCGAGGGAGCGGCTCTCGACTATCGACCAAGAACTGGCCGACATTCGCGAGCAGTCGAACGCCCTCAAGGCCAGATGGAAGCAGGAAAAGGAGCTCATCGCGCGCACCCGCGCCCTCAAGGAGAAACTCGAACAACTCAAGATCGAAGAGCAGGCGGAAGAGCGCAAGGGAAATTTGCAACGGGTGGCGGAAATCCGTTATGGACTGATTCGCCAGACCGAAGACGAGCTGGCGAAGCTCACGGCCAAGATGGACAGTCAGGGACAGGTCGGCGATGGCCGGGCTCCCCGCATGCTCAAGGAAGAGGTGGACGAGGAAGATGTGGCCCGCATCGTGTCCAAATGGACTGGCATTCCGGTTTCCAAGATGCTCGAGGGCGAGGTCAAGAAGCTCATCACCATGGAAGAACGGCTTCGCCAGCGGGTGGTGGGGCAAGAGGCGGCGATCGAGCGCGTCTCGAACGCGATTCGGCGTTCGCGCGCCGGCTTAAGCGATCCCAAGCGCCCGATCGGTTCCTTCATCTTTCTGGGGCCGACCGGAGTGGGCAAGACCGAGTTGGCCCGCGCCTTGGCCGAGTTCTTGTTTGACGACGAACACGCCTTGATTCGCATCGACATGTCCGAGTACATGGAGAAGCACGCGATTTCACGACTGATCGGGGCTCCTCCGGGATACGTGGGGTACGAAGAAGGCGGGCAGCTGACCGAGCAAGTACGCCGTCGCCCCTACTCTGTCATCCTGTTCGATGAAATTGAGAAGGCGCATCCCGATGTCTTTAACATCCTGTTGCAAGTGATGGATGATGGCCGCTTGACCGACGGCCAGGGTCGCACCGTGGACTTCCGCAACACCGTCCTCATCATGACCTCGAACATCGGCTCCCAGTTTTTGCAGGCCGACAAGATGAGAACCGAGGCGGACCGGGCCGAAGCCAACAAAGCGGTCCTGGCGGCCTTGCACGCGAGTTTCAAACCCGAGTTCCTCAACCGGGTGGATGACATCGTCATCTTCAATCCCCTGGGCAAGGAGCAGCTGGTCAAGATCATCGAACTGCGGCTCGAAGATGTGCGCCGGCTCTTGGCAGAACGAAAGATTTCTCTCGAGCTGACCGATCGCGCTCGCGAGCTCATATTCCGCGAAGGCTTCGATCCGAATTTTGGCGCCCGTCCGCTCAAGCGGGCGATTCAAAAACTCGTGCAGGATCCTCTGGCGCTGAAAATTCTCGATGGGGAGATTCTGCATGGCGACCATGTCATCGTCGATGCGCGTGCGGGCCAGATGACATTCGAGGTAAGCCGTCACGGCGGGGCCGGCAAAGCCGCCCCATCCGCGCCTACTTCGACAAAGCGGCCAGCGTCTGCTTAAACAGCGTTTCAAACGACGGTTCGGTTCCGCTTCGGGCCGCGGAAGAGATTGCCTTCTCGGCCGCGGCTCTCTGGTAGCCCAAATTCACCAGCGCGGAAACTACGTCTTCCTCGACCCCGGTCCCCGCCGCCGGAATCGCGACCTCCCCAGCCACGGGGAACGACAGCTTGTCGCGCAGTTCGAGAACCAGCCGCTCGGCTGTTTTCCTGCCAATTCCAGGAATTCGGGTGAGCCTGGCCAGGTCATTCCCCCGAATGGCTGCGGTCAGCTCGTCGGCCGCCATCCCGCTCAAAACCGTAATCGCAAGCTTTGGCCCAATTCCGTTAACCGCGATCAGTTTCTCGAACAGCTGCTTCTCCGCCGAGCGCAAAAATCCATAAAG
The DNA here is from genome assembly GCA_035501575.1 of Terriglobales bacterium. Taxonomy (GTDB): domain Bacteria; phylum Acidobacteriota; class Terriglobia; order Terriglobales; family Acidobacteriaceae; genus JAFAGX01. Next base: position 3,556 of record DATJVZ010000051.1, read on the forward strand.
GGCAATCAAATCTTCCCGCACGTGGGTGTGGATGTGCAGCGCTACTTCGCTGCCCACCGCAGGCAGGTGGGAATAGGTCGGCACACTGATGGCCACTTCGTAGCCGACGCCAGCGGTTTCGACTACAACTTGATTGGGATGCTTGGCCAGCAGTCGTCCGCGCAAGTGGGCAATCATCAGAAGCGGTAAGGTGCAAAGGGTAGCGGCGGAGCTGAGACTGCCAAAGAATGGTTCTTAGGCCACACGAAATTTGTCTCTCTGGCGCGACCGATGCCCGCGCACAGACTCCCGTCTATTCTAGAACAGTGAGCTCTGCCTGCGATTGGGGCTTATCCCGAAGTGTTCGTAAGCCAGCTGGGTTGCGACTCGGCCTCTAGGTGTGCGGTTGAGGAAGCCGATTTGGATAAGAAACGGCTCGTAGATCTCTTCGATTGCGTCCGCTTCCTCGGCCAAGGCCGCCGCCAGCGTGTTCACGCCCACCGGCCCGCCCTGAAACTTTTCAATGATGGTCAACAACAGCTTGCGATCGACTTCGTCGAACCCGTGGCTGTCCACTTCCAGCATTTCGAGGGCGGCCTGCGCCGTGGGCAAATCAATCCGTCCCGCGCCGCGCACCTGCGCGTAATCCCGCACCCGCCGCAGCAGCCGGTTGGCAATTCTCGGGGTTCCTCGGGAGCGGCGGGCAATCTCAAGCGCTCCCGCGCGATCGATGGCGACCCGCAGAATCTCCGCCGACCGCTCGGCGATGATTCTCAAATCTTCCTGACCGTAGAACTCCAGCCGGAGCACGATGCCAAAGCGCGAGCGGAGCGGGGAAGAGATCAAACCCGCCCGCGTGGTGGCGGCCACAAAGGTGAACGGCTTAATCTCGATGGAGTGAGTGCGCGCTGACGGCCCCTGGCCGATGATGATGTCGAGTTTGTAGTCTTCGAGCGCAGGATAAAGAATTTCCTCGAGAGCGGGTTGCATGCGATGGACTTCGTCAATGAACAGCACCTGCTTGTCGCGCAGGTTGGTGAGGATGGCCGTCAAGTCCCCTTTGATCTCGAGCAGCGGGGCTGCGGTAGGCTGGAAGGCGACCCCGAGTTCATTGGCAATGATGTTGGCAAGCGTGGTCTTGCCGAGCCCGGGTGGCCCGTAAAGCAGTACGTGGTCGAGCGCCTCGCCACGCGAACGCGCGGCCTCGATGGCGACCGCCAGGTTTTCCTTGATTTTGGATTGTCCGATAAACTCCCCTAGCCGCTGCGGCCGGAGCTTCAGTTCAAACGAGGAATCGTCCTCGACGGGTGCCGCCGATACCAGGCGATCGCGGTCTTCGGGAATCTTGGGAGTGTTTCTGACCGTGGCCACTGGACGGATAGTACCAGTGCGATTGCCGACTACACAAGTAAGGCTCAATCAAGAGGCCGATAGTCTGGCGCGCGTGGGAGTGACTCATCGAAATTCCGTCGCAAGCTGGGAGGAAGATGTAGGGTCGAGGTTCCGCAGGGGAATGAAGCCCGGCGGCTTTTGGATCTTGCCCGAGGGGAAACTCGGGATTTAACTCTCTGCCTTGAGAGCTTCCTTGAGAGCTTCTATGTATCGTTCACAAGCGGCGACGAGATCGGCTTTCGATTCTGTGAGCAGGGCGACTCGCGGAGATTCCTCCAGCTCAGAACCGTGAGCCTTAATTGCAAGTGCAGCCCTAATGCATACTCCAAACACCGTACTCACGAAAGCCCTGATCTGCTCGTACCCTGTGGCCAACACGTAATCTCGCATTTGTGCGAGGCTCTTCTCTGCCCCTCCTCCTGCGAAGGCGGTAGAAGTGTACCGCCGCCGTTGCATACTCCAACGGAGGGCCCGCTTCCCGACCTTGTCCAGACATCAGTTTGCTTTTTGCCGACACGATAGACACAAGCACGGTCGGCGAGGCATGGCCAGAGAGAGGGGACGAATTCTACACGTCTTAGTGGGTCACGTACGTCGAAAAGTAATAGAGCAGAATGCCAAATAGCGCCAATCCGGAGATTCCGTAGCATGTCAGAACCCACACGCTGCGAGTTTCCCTCCGCGTAGCAGAAGAGTTGGTCGTCTTGCTTGAAGATTGAGCCAAAGCCCGATCCTCCATGAAAGACCTCCTGTTTTGAAACTTTCCGGGCGCAATACCCGATTTTCTATCCCCACTGCTTTAAAGGCAGTCTGAACAGAGCAGATGTTACTACAAATTTCAAGCGCCGCACCCCCGAATTTCGCCACCCCACGGCTTCCCTCACTTGGCCTCTCGCGTAGGCAATTGCTCGACGTATTTTCAATAAAGGCCGCGAGTTCAGCCTGTTATGAGTGCTGCTCGGGACCTGGAAGAAGGCGTGCTCTCGCAAGCATGACTTCCGGGAAGATTCGCCGCCGGCAGACCGTCTGGCACCATCGGCAGCGATCGCAGCCGGATGCCGGAGGCCGCGAAAATGGCATTGCCGATTGCCGGAGCGACCGCCATGAGGGGAGTCTCCCCGGCGCCGGCTGGCGCCAGGTCTTTGCGGTTGACGATCTCCACTTCAATTTTGGGTAGGTCGCTGAAGCGCGGAACACGGTAGGTGACAAGGTGCGGGTTCAGGATCCGGCCGTTGTCGAAATGAATCGCCTCAAACAGGGCTCCTCCTAAGCTCATCATGATCGCCCCGGCGATCTGGTTCTCGAGGCCGTTGGGATTGACCACCGCACCGCACTCGAAGGCCTCAACCACACGTTCTATCTTGACTTCTTGCCCGGCGATCGCGAGCTCCACACAAGTGGCGACGTAGCTCCCCTTCTCGGCCCCGAGCGCAATCCCGAATCCCCGGGTCGAGGAACTCCGATTCGGCTTCCAAGCGAATTTCTGGGCAGCGGCCTCCAGCACGGCGCGCGCTCTGGGATCGGTAAGATTCTTCCGGCGAAGCTGCAAAGGATCCATGCCTAAGACGTGAGCCAGTTCGTCCATGTGGACTTCGCGTGCAAAGTGATTGGCGGGGGCTGCCAGCCCCCGGTAGGAACCCTGTCGGAGGGGTGGATCGGTGGGGTGAAATTCGATGGCTTGGTGGGGAAACGCATAGGGCGGGCGAAGACCGGCTGGACCCGAGTTGTAGTTGTCGAAACGCCAAGCAACCACCGAGCCGTCGCGCCGAATCCCGCTTTTCACATCGATGACACCGGCGGGGCGGAAATACGCCCAGGTAAACTCTTCCTCCCTCGTCCACACCAGCTTGACCGGTTTGCCGGCGGCTTTCGCCAGGCGTGCGGCTTCTACCGCCGCATCGCCCGTGTGTTTTCCTCCGTACGCCGAACCGGTATCGGGAACCAGGACTCGCACCTTGTCCGTGGGCATTCGGAATGCCTGCGCCAGTTCATCGCGCACGGCGAAAGGACGCTGGGTCCCGGTCCACACCGTGAGCTTTCCGTCCTGCCATTCCGCTACCGCCGCTCTTGGCTCGAGCGGTACATGCGCAATGTAGGAAACCCGATAGCTTTGCTCGAGCGTGTGGTCGGCAGAAGCCAGTCCGTGCTCGAACGACCCCACGGTAAAGCGGGGTGGGCCACCAGGATTGTCGGTCTCCGCCGTCGCCCGTTTGCGCACATCTTGAAAGAGTGTGGCCTCGGAGGTTTGGGGTGGCGCAACCCACTCGGCGTGGATAGCTTGCAAGGCTTTGTTGGCCGTGCCCAAATCCGGGGCGGTTACGCCGACAAAGTCGCCGTCGCGAACCACGGTGACACCCGGCATCTGCCGGGCGCCGGCGGGATCCAAGGATTTAAGCGTGGCCCGGAACGCCGATGGCCGAAGCACTTTTCCGTGCAGCATGGCTGGGCGAATCACGTCCGACGAGTATTGGTGCTTGCCGGTAACAAAGTCGCGTGCGTCCACCTTGGGCATCGCGGTGCCGGCAATGCGCCATTCGCTCGGCGGTTCTAAGGCAGGATCGTCTCCCATCATTTGGACGATTTGCCGGCCTTTGGTGAGTTCCCCGTAGGCGATCGAGCGATGGGAGTTGCGGTCGGTGATCTCTCCTTCGGCGGCGACGAGCGACCGGCGATCCGCGTGCCAGCGCTGCGCCGCGAGATCGATCAGGTATTCGCGGGCGGCCGCGGACACATTGCGCAGCTGCGGTCCCATCGTCGGCGTCGTGCGGCTGCCAAAGGTACCCATGTCATAGGGG
>DATJVZ010000052.1:0-6802 GCA_035501575.1 Terriglobales bacterium
ACCTGCTCTCGCGCTGTTTGCCGCGACAAAGAGGATCATCGGACGATAGACCCGCAATGCCTTGAAAATCCCCGCCCCGAAGGGGCGGAATCTACACTAACTGGGAAACCTCCTTCTCCATTTCACGCTGAACCAGGACAATCGGCCGTTATCCGATCTGAAGGAGTCGTTCGCTACAATAGCCACTGAGATCAATGACTTGCCGGCAACCAGCCCGCACGGAAGTTACTCCGAGCACGATGCAAGAAGTCTGGGGTTTGCAACCGATCCGAACGTGACCGTGTCACAGCGACGGCACACCGCGACACCGATGTACCCAGCACAACAAAGTGCGTGGCCCGTGGTCGTGGCAGAAGTGGTTCTTGCAGGTGCAAGTGAATCGAACGCAGTTCGTATCAGAGATTCTGACTGTGCGTTAGTACAAAACACAGCAATTATCGGAACGGGCTATTGCAGTCGGGTCGGAGGTGGCGCATCGGGTTTTCCTGACGCTGCCACCGTCCGCCGCTCAAACCGTGCGTGCAGGTTTCCTGCACACGGCTTTCACGAACATTCAAGCTTCCGAGATGGCGAAGAAGGAATCTACTCAACCAGATTAACCGGCCCGAGCTGGCCTAAAGCAACCCGGTCAATTGATGAATGGACCTTCTTGTCACCCGTCAGGTTGATCCAGTCCACCAGACTCCTCGGACACGGGCGTACGGGTTTTTCACTAAGGGAACTGTTCCGTCCTCCCACATCCTTGCTCATCTGATTTCCTTTCTCTTCCTGACCATCTTCGTCGGCTGCCTTCCCCGACCCACTTCCGTCGCCGGTTGCCCGGTCACGTGGCTTTCACCACGCTTCATAGGTGTCGGGTCGGAGGAGGCGCGCTTGCGCGCTGGCCTCCGTCCGCCGCCCAAACTGCACGTGCGGATTTCCCGCATGCAGCTTTCACGAAGACTCAGGCTTCCGAGATGCTATGGAAGGAATCAAGCCAACAAGGTTGACGAGCCCGTATTCTCCGTAGAGCATCCGTTCGGGCAACCGCTTCCAACCGGCATTACGCCAGTCCGCCGACCACTGGCTTTTCGAGTGCGCCCGAGAAGAAGTAGGCATCGTCGGCGACGGCGCTGTGACGACTCGTCGAGATCTGCTCTCTTACGAGTTGTTCGGTGCATGGTCCGCTTGGCGCGGGCGCGCTTTGTTGTGCGTTAAAAGGGCTGCTCGGTACGAGAACAGCCAGTGCAAGAGAAAAAAGTACGTTTTTCGCGAATCACATGACACGCTCCTGTTAGTTCACGTTTATGGATGAAACATCATTCGCAGCCACTGGGAACCGGGCGCCCGTAAATCAGTGGGCAGCTGACCCGCTCACCAAGTCGCTCCGAGACCAAAAACTCGTCTTCAATCGGCGGTGGCGCTGGCTGCGACGGGCAGACGCCATGCTTCACACTCCGGGCACCGTTCTGGGTTTTCACTCACGCGCGGGCCTTCCGTTTTTTCGTTGTGGTTTTGCACATAGATGGCTCCAACAAACCATCCAATGGCGAACATCCAAGACGCGATCACGAAGCAATCAAAGTACGTCATTCAACACCTCCTCCTCGCACACTGAACGAAACAATCACGCGACTTTGTTAGGTGCGAAATTCTCTCCCCTCCTGGGTCACAATCCGCGGAGAGAGTTCGCAACCGTTTCCTCGTCTTTCCCAAAGCACTTGCTGAGCAGCATCTCCATACGCTGCCCCAAGCTCGTGAGCTTCTGCTGCTGGGTCTCGGAAAGGGATTGCTGTGCCCCTGGAATGAAGCTGGGATAGGTAATAGCGGAATCCACAGCATCCTCCTTCTTAGTGAGCTGTTTAGAGTCAAAGGAATGGGTTGCCATCCACCTTCCCGCTCTACCGTCTATAACGAGAACCACACCCAAAAACTGCAATGCATGTGCAAAAATTCTTGGTGGGCTTGGCATAGGAAGATAAGTCAATTCGTAGAAAGAGCCATTCAGCTGTGCTACTCTTTATGACCAATCAGGGCTTTCAGCGAGGTCCGATGGGGGTACCTTCAGTTCATGAGGTCACTCAATTGTTGCGGGCCTGGAGCGCCGGGAACCAGGATGCATTGGATAAACTGACACCTCTGGTCTACCGGGAATTGCACCGGGCCGCCAAGCGTTACATGGCCCGGCAGCAGTCCGACCATACGCTGCAGACGACGGCTCTCGTTAACGAGGTTTATCTCCGGCTGGTGGCTTTCAAGGAAGTCAGTTGGGCAGACCGCGCCCACTTCTTTGCCGTCTGTGCCCAACTTATGCGACGCATTCTTACCGATTGGGCTCGCGGCCAGCAATATCAGAAGCGCGGAAAGAGAGCTCGGCATGTTTCGTTTGATGAGGCCTTGGTTGTGTCGCCGGAACGCAGTCGCGATCTGATCGCGCTCGACGATGCTCTAAAAGCTTTAGCGGAAGCCGATCTCAGGAAAAGCCAAGTCGTAGAACTGCGATTCTACGGGGGATTGAGCGTGGAGGAAACCGCGGGAGTGCTGAAGGTTTCGCCCGAAACCGTGATGCGGGATTGGAAGCTGGCCAAACTATGGCTGTTGCGGGAAATGAGTGGAGGCAAGCGGGTTGGAGCCTGAAAGGCAATCTCGAGTTGAGCAACTGGTCGAAAAAGCCCTGGAGCTAGAGGAAAAGGAGCGAGACGAGTTCCTGGAACGACATTGCGCCGGAGACAAGAATCTGCGTTGTGAGGTCGAGTCTCTGTTGGCGTTCGGGAAGGTTGCAGAGAGCTTTATGGAAATCTCGGCGCTAGAACTGGCAGCCGAGGAATTCGCGATGCAGCCTGGCACACCCAAACTCCCCGAGGATGCGGCTGAAACGGAGTTGGAAGGCCAAACAATCTCACATTACCGCGTCCTGAAGAAGCTAGGCGGTGGCGGAATGGGCGAGGTGTATGAAGCGGAAGATAGCCGCCTCGGCCGTCATGTAGCCATTAAATTCCTCCCCAAGAACTTGGGTGGCGAAAGAGCCTTGCAGCGCTTTGAGCGCGAGGCCAGAGCTGCTTCGTACTTGAATCACCCCAGCATCTGTACGATCTATGAAGTGGAGGAGCACAATGGCCAACCCGTGATCGTCATGGAATTATTGGAAGGGGAGAGCTTGAAGGAGCGCATTCGTAGAGGCCCTGTCCCTACTGACGAACTGCTCGATCTGGGCATTCAGATCTCCGACGCTTTGGAAGCTGCCCATGCTAAGGGAATCATCCACCGCGACATCAAACCAGGAAACATTTTCATAGTGGGCTCGGAGCGAGCGAAGATCCTGGATTTCGGCGTGGCCAAGGTGATCTCCGCTCCGGTCGCTGCCGACGATCAATCCGAAGAGGAGTCGCTCACTTTGAAAGGCGTCATCCCCGGCACCACTTCTTACATGTCGCCCGAGCAGGTAAGAGGAGAAGAGATTGACGGGCGGAGTGATGTGTTCTCGCTCGGCGTTGTGCTTTACGAACTGGCCACCGGGCAGCGGCCCTTCCCCGGAAAAAATCGCGTGCTGATTCTTGACGCCATTCTGAATGCCCGTCCGGCTTTGCCTACCACCCTGAACTCAGCATTGCCAGTGGAACTGGAACAGATCATTAACAGGTGCCTGGAAAAAGACCGGAACCTCCGATACCAGCACGCTGCCGACATACGCACCGACCTGCAACGGCTGAAGCGAGACACAGAGTCGGGGCGACCAGCAGCATCAGGAGCTGGCGCCAGCGCTCACCTACGAATGCATTGGAGGGTTACGCTCTCAGTTGCATTAGCCGTGGTGGCGCTCGCGGTGGGCGGTTACTTTTACCTTCACCGACCGCCCAAACTCACCGACAAAGACACTATCGTTCTCGCAGACTTCAGCAACAGCACGGGCGATGCAGTATTCGACGATGCGCTGAAGACCGCGCTCAACGTCTCTCTGCGGCAATCGCCTTTCCTGAATGTGCTCAACGACAGCGAAGTGGCGAAGACCTTGCAAGAGATGACCCGTCCCGCAAGTACGAAAGTGACGCCCGAGATCGCCCGCGAGCTTTGCCAGCGGGCGGGCAGCAAAGCTTACATCGCCGGAGCTATTGGCACTCTAGGCAGCGAGTACGTGCTGGGACTAAAGGCGGTGAATTGCCAAAGCGGGGATACCTTGGGGCAAGAGCAGGTCACGGCGGCAGCCAAGGAAAAGGTACTGGACGCAATGGGCGACGCAGCCTCCAAGCTGCGCGGCGAACTGGGCGAGTCGCTGGCTACGGTGGAGAGGTTCGATGTTCCGCTGTCCGAGGCTACCACCTCTTCGCTTGAAGCGTTGAAAGCGTACAGCCTTGGCGAGAAGGCCCATGGCACCTCCGCCGCGCCGCCTTACCACCAACGAGCCATCGAACTCGATCCCAATTTTGCCATGGGTTATGAGGGAGGGGGTATTGACTATTTGGTTCTGGGTGAGACGGGACGCGCCATGGATTACTTCACCAAGGCATTCCAGTTGCGTGCCCATGCCAGCGAGCGGGAAAAGCTTTTTATTACCGCTAACTACTATTCAAACGTAACCGGGGAACTTGACAAGGCGGCAGAGACCTTTCAGGAGCAAATCCAAGCCTACCCGCGAGATTACAGAGCGCATCTCGATCTGGGAAACCAATACATCTCACTTGGAGAATGGGAAAAGGGGAGAGAAGCATATGCGGAAAGCCTACGCCTCGGCCCGGACAACGTCGCCCCATACGTTAATCTCGTCAACGCCCTGCTCGCCTTGCAGCGACTCGACGAAGCACGGCAGGTAGTGCAGCAGGCCCAAGCTAGAAAACTGGACAATGTCTTACTTCGCCAAAATGTCTATGCTCTAGCTTTCGTTCGGAAAGATTCTCAAGCGATGACGGAACAGCTCCAGTGGTTTACGGGCAAGCCCGAAGAGAACCTCGGGCTTTCACTCGCGTCCGATACCGAAGCCTATGCAGGTCACCTGCATAAGGCAACGGAGCTGACCAAGCGATCAATAGATTCCGCGATCCGTGCTGATAGCAAGGAAACTGGAGCTCTATCGCAGGAGATTGCCGCTCAGCGGGAAGCCGCTTTTGGCGATCCAACAGACGCGAAGCAGGAAGCAGCACAGGGTTTGAAACTTTATCCAGCAAGCGAAGGTGTTGAGGTAGAAGCGGCTCTGGCGTTTGCGATGGCGGGCGATACGACACGAGCCAAATCGCTGGCGCAAGACCTGAACAAACGTTTCCCGCTGGATACCCAGATGCAGTCGCTGTGGTTGCCCGCGATTAAGGCACAGTTGGCCCTGAACCGGAAGAACCCGGCTGAGGCGATCAGCGATCTGCAAGCTGCATCTTCCATCGAACTGGGTAATGTGGCGTTCGGCGACGGCGACTCCTGCCTCTATCACACATACATTCGCGGTGAGGCGTATCTGGCATCGGGGCAAGGGACTGCTGCCGCTGCCGAGTTCCAGAAGATTCTCGACCACAGCGGCATCGTGCTGAACTGCTGGACGGGAGCCTTGGCGCATCTGGGCGTGGCACGTGCGAATGCGCTGGAAGCGAGAACCTCCCAAGGCGCGGAAGCCGACGCCGCACGCGTTCGGGCGCTCGCAGCCTACAAAGACTTCCTCACCCTCTGGAAGGATGCCGACCCCGATATCCCCATCTACAAAGCAGCCAAAGCCGAGTATGCGAAACTGCAGTGAGCCGGCAACCCGAGGATGCAGGTTGGATGGTGAGAGAGTTAGTAGATGAGGGTTCAGATGGCGTACATTTGGCGTACGACAGAATGGCGAGCCTTCCAGCTCCGTATGAGAATCGCGACGCGCCAAACCCGGAACTTGGATATGAAAGTAGTTAGCAGCAAGAAACGGTGCTTGTGAATATTAACTCCCGATCTGTCCGCTACTCGAAAGTGTGCTGTTTCGATGAACTGCCTGGTGAAAAACTAGGTGCTCATCCCATTTCAGTCCGTGGCGCGGTTTTCGGAGGGGACACGTATCTATTCGGGAGCCAGTAAGCTATCATGTAACCGTTCTCACAGTTGAACTGTGCAGAACATGCGAGTTGCTTCCGTGGGGCAGCAAGGAGGAAACTCGTGAAGCTCTTTAATAAGCCGAAGTCGAAGTTCTATTGGTACGACTTCACAGTTCGAGGCCGTCGCTACCGAGCGTCAATCCAGGAAACGAAGTCAGTTAGTTAGGGCGCTGAAAATCGCAAGCCTGAAGCTGGCTTCAGTTATTGAAAACCACGATCCACTTCCAAGCAAGCCGACCGCTCTCGGGGACTTTGCTGAGCGTTTTCTGGCTTGGGTGGATGCCGCCAGGTTGGAAGAAATGACCAGAAAGTTCTACCGTAACGGCTGGCGCCTGCTGAGGGCGACTCCTGTTGTGGATACGCGAGTGAATGAGATCACTGGCGATTGTGCCGAGCAGTTGAAATTTCCCGGCTCGACCGCCAACGCCAACTGCGCTTTGAGGACACTGCGACGAATGCTCCACAAAGCGGAAGAGTGGAGGATGATCGGCCACGCTCCAAAAATCAAATTGATGAAGGAGCATGGGCGGCATCTTCGGCTGGATGATGAAGCAGAAAGGAAGTTGCTCGAAGGAGCTCATGCCTGCACCTGGAAAGGCGAACCTTTGAGCTTTTCCGCGACATCGTCATCTTGATGCGCGATACGGGAATGAGAAACCAACGTGAACTCTACCGAATGCGTATCGAGAATCTCGATTGGCAAAATCGCGTAATCTTCGTGCCGGACAGCAAGACTCCGGAAGGCCGACGACTTGTTCCGATGAGCCGTCGCGTCC
>DATJVZ010000053.1:0-13997 GCA_035501575.1 Terriglobales bacterium
ATCGGGCGCTCGATCGCCGAGGCCTTCGCCGCCGAGGGATGCCGCATCGCGATGTGCGCGCGCCAGGCACAGGCTTTGCAGGGTGTAGCGGTTGCAATCGGGAAAGACTACGGCGCCGAGGTGTTTGCCTTGCCGCTCGATGTCACCGATCCGGATGGGGTGCACGAATTCGTCCGCCAAACGGTCAAGAAGTTCGGCGGCGTCGACATCTGCATTGCCAATGCCGGTGGTCCGCCGGCCAAGGGGTTTTTAGCCGCCAGCCTGGAGGATTGGCGCCGCGCCGTGGACGCCAATTTTTTGAGCGCCGTCTATTTCGCCCGGGAGGTGATCCCTCATATGCAGCGCAAACACTGGGGGAGGTTCATCACTCTGACCTCGATTTCCACCAAGCAGCCCGTTCCCGATCTGGTGCTTTCGAATGCCGTTCGGGGCGCAGTCGTTGGCCTGGTGAAGAGCCTGGCGAACGAATTCGGCAAGGATGGCATACTGGTGAACAATGTCGGGCCCGGGTACACGGCGACCCAGCGATTAAACGACCTGGCCAGGCGCCAAGCTGGAGCGCTGGGCCGATCGGAAAAAGAGATCGTAGCCGGCTGGGCTGAGGCAACCGCGCTTAAGCGCATCGCTGAGCCTCGGGAAGTGGCCGATACAATCGTCTGGCTGGCCTCCGAGCGCGCTTCCTACATCACTGGGCAAACGATTCTGGTGGATGGTGGAGCCTATAAGGGTCTCTAGGAGGAACGGATCAACTCATGATTCAAGCTCGAACCCTCATGATGGCTGTAATCGCCGCAGCTGCCCCTGGTGTGGCCGTTGCTCAGGCTCGCCCTTTCCCTGGGCCGGACCTTGAACAGATCTATCAGCGGCTGCTTCCGCAGATCGAAAAGATCCCCATGTTCGATCACCACGCCCATCCCGGCTTTGCCGACGATCCGGACGTTGATGCCATGGCTGCGCCGCCGGGCAGCGCCTCCTTGCGCCAACGCGATACAAACCCCGAGCTCGTGGCCGCTGCCAAGGCGCTTTGGGGGTATCCCTACAACGACTTGTCGGCCGAGCACACCCAGTGGCTGGTCGAAAAGAAAGCCGAAGTTAAAAAGCAGCGCGGAAATCAGTACTTCTCCGACATTCTCGACAAACTCAATATCGAGCAGGGTGTCGCCAACCGCGCCATGATGGCCGATTATCTCGATCCTAAACGCTTCGTTTGGGTGTTCTTTGCCGATTCCTTTATGTGGCCGTTCGACAATCAGCGCGAAACCGCCCGCAACCCGGATGAGCAGGTGTACATTCCGCTGCAGGAGAAAATGCTGCATCGCTGGATGGCCCAAGAAGGTCTTCGCCAGCTGCCGCCGAACTTCAGCGATTATCTGACGTTTGTAAGCCGGACTCTCGAAGCTAACCAGAAGAAGGGTGCGATCGCCGAGAAGTTTGAAGTCGCCTATTTGCGCCCGACTCGTTTCTCCGACCCGACACGCGACGAAGCCGAGGACATTTATCAGAGATTTGTGGGCGGCGGAATTCCGAGCCAAGCGGAATACCGTACCTTTCAGGATTACATCTTCCGATATTTGGTGCTAGAAGGCGGCAGACTTCACTTGCCGGTGCATATTCACTCGGCGGTCGGTATCGGCGATTATTTCAATTTGTCGGAGAGCAACATTTTGAACTTGGAAAACATTGTTCGCGACCCCCGCTACGCGAATACCACATTCGTAATGATTCACGGCGGCTATCCCTACGATCGCCAGTCAATCTGGCTGGCGGCCGTCAAGAACGTTTACCTGGACACGTCGGAAACCGAGATTCTGCTCTATCCTTCGGAATTCAAGAAAATGCTGAAACAGTGGCTGGAAACATTCCCTGACAAGATCACCTTTGGAACCGATTGCTTCCCCTACAACCAAGCGCTCGGGGCAGAGGAGAGTTACTGGCTGGGAGTCGAATCGAGCCGCACGGCGTTAGCGGCCGCTTTGGCCGAGATGATCTCCGAAAAGGAGATTACCGAGGCGCAGGCGATACAATTGGCGCACCAATATCTGCATGACAATGCGGTGGGAATCTACCAAGGGAAGGTGCATTAACATGGCAAGTCCACAACTGCCGAGGCGGATGCCGAAACCAAAATCGAAAGCGAAGAAGACGGAGCCCGTGCCCATCAGAGCTCGAGGCGAGGCCAAACCACGCCACATTCCGTGGAGTAGTGTCGCGATTGAAGATCTGAATCCGTTATTGCAGCGCCACTTTGTGGTTGGCCAGGACATCATGGTGGCTCGCGTTCTGCTCAAGAAAGGCTGCATTATTCCCGAGCACAGCCATCATAACGAACAGGTTACCTATATTCTGGAGGGCGCCCTAAAATTTTGGATTGATGGCAAGGAGATTGTTGTTCATGCCGGTGAAGTGCTGACCATCCCTCCCCATATGCCGCACAAGGCGGAGGCCCTGGTGGACACGGTTGACCTTGACGTCTTCCACCCGCCTCGCGAGGATTGGATCAACAAGACCGATCAATATCTGCGGGGAGGCAAGTCTTAGCCGCACTCGGGCCCGCCCAGCCCCTTGAACCCAGGGTTCAATAAATGGAATGATGAACTTGACTACCTCCGAGCCAGTGGAGATATCGGAACTGCGTTGCATTGCCTGCGGTCTTCGAACCCACAGCCCTGGCCACAGGTTTCGCTGCTCCACCTGTGCCGACCTGCTCGAAATCGTATATCCGGGATGGGATACCAGCGACGGTCGGCGTGCGGCTCCCTTCACTGCAGCCGCACTCAAAGCCCTCTGGCGCGCGCGGCGAAAATCCTTGATTCCTCTGGATCAAAGCGGCGTCTGGCGATTCCGAGAACTGCTGCCCCATTTTTCCGACCAGGAGAAGATCATTACCCTGCGCGAAGGCAACACTCCCCTCTACGAGTTGCCCTCCTGCGCTCGCGCCGTCGGGGTGGAATATCTTCTCGCCAAACACCAAGGCATGAATCCTACCGGCTCTTTCAAAGACACGGGCATGACCGTGGCCGCATCGATGGCGCGGCAGGAGGGTTTCGGCTGGGTTGGATGCGCTTCTACCGGAAACACTTCGGCTTCCGTGGCGGCGTACGCTGCCCGCGCGCAAATGCGCAGTCTGGTGCTCATCCCGCAAGGTAAGGTTTCGTGGGGAAAGCTTTCTCAGGCCTTGGATTACGGTGCGATCACCGTCGAGCTCAAAACCGATTTCGACGGCTGCTCGCAAATCTTGGATGAAGTGGTGGACCGCATGCCCGTCTACCTTCTGAACTCGGTAAATCCCTACCGCATTGAAGGCCAGAAGACAGCGGCCATTGAACTCTTGGAGCAACTCGATTGGCAGCCGCCAGACCACATCATTGTTCCGGGCGGCAATCTGGGAAACTCTTCCGCGCTAGGAAAGGCCTTTTGCGAGCTAGAAAAACTTCATTTCATTACCCGGTTGCCCAAGGTCTCGATCGTTCAGGCCGAGGGTGCCAACCCACTGGTGCGCACCATGCGGGAAACCGGCGGCAGGAAGTTGGTTTCAGTTCAAGCTGAAACCGCCGCCAGCGCCATCCGCATCGGCCGCCCGGCTTCGTGGAAGAAAGCCGTCCGGGTGCTCGAGCAATTGGGCGGCACGGTCGCCGAGGTCAGTGAGCTGGAGATTGCCTGGGCTAAGGCCCAGATCGGAGCCGACGGAGTCGGATGCGAGCCGGCTTCGGCAGTCACTCTGGCGGGGCTTAAGAGAATGGTGCGGGACGGATTTGTGAAACCCGGAGAGTCCGTGGTCTTGATTTTGACCGGACACTTGCTTAAGGACCCCGATTTCACCCTACAGTTTCATCGCGGTGAATTGTTTGGAGGTAAGGAAGCCGAAATCCTAGTGCCTCACCAGCGCGCCCCGATCGTACTCGAAGCTTCTGCGGATGCGGTCATATCTGCCCTGAAGCACGTGGAGGAAACATCCGAGGCGTAGCCAGCTGCCCTGGGTGGGACAGCGGTTGTTGTGAACGTTTCGTGCTGCCAAAGTAATGTCATCCAGCAAAACTAGCAAATCGCGTCCATTCCACCTCACCCTGCCGGCGACGTCTGCCAATTTGGGTTCCGCCTTCGACGCCGCCGCCCTAGCCTTATCCATATTTCTCAAGTTGAGTGCCAAAGCCGCACCCGAGTTCTCGGTTGACGCCCGGGGCCGGGATCGAGAAATCTGTGGTCGGCTCGAAAACCATCTGATCCTGAAGACCTACCGCGAGGTTCTGGAGCATGAGCGCAAGCCGATCATCCCGCTCGCGCTCCGCATTGAGAATGAGATTCCGATTGGCAAAGGATGCGGATCCTCTGCGGCGGCCCGTCTGGCGGGGGTCGGCTTAGCGAACCACTTTGGCGGCTTGCGCTGGACTGACGATCGCATTGTGGGTGAGGTGGCCCGTCGCGAGCACCATGCCGACAACGCCGCCGCCTGTTGGATGGGTGGTCTGGTCATTGCCCGCATGGCAGCCGATGGTCAAGCCCAGATGGCATGCATTGCGCCGAAGGGAAACTGGCCCTTGTTGCTGGTGATCTCCGATGAGGCTCTGCCGACGGAGGAAGCCCGGGGCGTCCTGCCAGAGCAATACTCCCGTGCGGATGTGGTCACCAACATTCAGAATTCCATGCTCCTTCTGGCTGCTTTTACCGAAGGACGCCGGGACTGGCTGGCTTCTGCCCTGGCCGACCGCATCCACCAACCGTATCGCTCCACACTCTGTCCGCTGCTTCCGGCCTTGCAGTCGTTGACAGGAACGAAAGGAATCTCAGGGGTGGCACTCAGCGGTGCCGGCCCGTCGGTTCTGATTTTTCTCCATCCTAAGCTGAACCTGACCAGCGTCAGAAAACGCATCCGAGAGCACCTCGAGGCCCACGATCTCAGCGCACAGTTGATCACCACCCGCATCTCAACCCGGGGAGGATCACCGAGGTCTCGAAACCAAGGCAAAGGGGTTTGATCCGGGAGGGTCGATTTCGATCTCAATCCGAAAACAATCGACTCGACACTGACGAACAACCACTAACCTAAGCGGGTGGAGCAGCGATCGGAAGCCAGGACGAGAGCTTGGTTTTCGCAAGGGTCGAACCGGTCTATCGCTGCCGGCTTGCGGGAGGAATGATGCCGTTCATCCGCAGGTATACGACCATTTGCCCGTAGTGATCGAAGGGATGCCAAAGGACGGCGGTGGCGATGCCCATGCGGCTTACCATTCCTTCGCCAAAAGGAGACTTGATCTGGTCGGTCTGATTTTTCTCGTTGATACTGCGCAGGGCTTTGTGGCTGTAGGCAAACGAGTCCTTGAGGAATTTCACGATGTCGGCTTTGGTGGTTATCGAAGCGGGGCCATTTTCCCCGCCCAGCTCGACCGGCGGCTTTTCCTGAAGCACGGCGGCTGCCACCAGGTAGTTGACGGCGGCCACATGTTTCACCTGCTCGGCGAAGGTGCGCACGCCCTTGAATTCACCGTTGGTGGGTGCAAAGGAATATTTATCTTCCGGCATGGCCTCCGCGGCGGGGACGAATTCGCCCTCGACTTGGCCAACCGCATGGTCCATGATCTCGGAAAGCGTGGGCTGCGCTGCCGCTTTAGTCTGGCTCACGGCAACCGTGGCACAGAACAGCATAAACAACGAGAGGGTGACCGATTTCATTCTATCCATGTGAATCGCCTCCTCGGATCGAAGTAGCCTAATCGCGCACCACCGACGGTGCCAGTTCCAGTTCGTGGGCTGGGAGCCGATACCGTCGCACGGCGACTAATCCTATCACCAGCGCCGCCGCTGAGCACAGCAACGCCCGAGGAACCCCAAGCCGGCTGGCCACCTCACCCCAGAGGGCGCTGCCCGCCGCCATCCCCCCTTGTAATACCAGCAAATAGGCGGACAACGCCCGCGCCCGCAGCGCGAAGGGCGACATGGTTTGGGCGGCAACATTCAAACAGGCAAGAATTCCGATCCATGCCGTGCCGCTTACGAACAGGATCACGCTTAAGGGGCCGAAACTGTGGACTTCTCCGGCGGCGAACGTCATCAGGGCAAATAAGACGATGGCGAACGACACCAGGCCGTCGACCGAAAGCCGGGTGCGCAAGCGCGGCATACAGGCGGCTCCCGCCAGGGCGCCCAGTCCAAAGGAGCCGAGGAGCAGACCGTAGCCGGTAGCGCCATGGGGGCGCGCCAGCAGCGGCAGCAAGGCCAGCAACGAACTGGCACCCAAGCTGAAAGCTGCAGTGCGAATCAGCACACAGCGCACGGCCGCTGCCGAGCGAACGTAGCGCAGCCCGACCACAATCGCCTCTCGTAGGTTTCCGCCGGCTATGTCTTCCGCAGGCGGGCGCCTCCAGCGATACAGAAACAAGATGACCCCAAAGAAGGAAGCGGCATTCAACAGAAAGGCCGTTCCCGAACCGGCGAGCGTGATGACCAGTCCTCCCAGCGCAGGACCGAGGGCACGAGCAACATTGAACCCGACCGAATTCAACGCGACGGCCGACGCGTGCTGTCTTGGAGAAACAATCTCGGGAGTGATCGCCTGCCAGGCGGGATCATTCATCACCGCCCCAAGTCCTAAAAAGAATGTGAACAGCAGCAGAATCCAGGGCGTGACGTGTTCGCGCAGAGTGAACACGCCCAGCAGCGCCGCGGCGACGACCATCCAGGCTTGGGTAACGAGCAACAAGCGCCGGCGATCCACCATGTCGGCCAAAGCGCCGGCGGGAAGCATGACGAGAAAAACCGGCATGGTGGAGGCCGCCTGCACCAGGCTTACCATCAGCGGAGACATGGTGAGCTGGGTCATCAACCAGCCTGCGCCCACATTTTGCATCCAGGTCCCGACGTAAGAAATCACGGCGGCGATCCACAGCGAGCGAAACAGAGGTTCCCCTAACGGCGCCCAAAGGGAAGCGTGGTGTCGAGGCTGGAGATTCCTCGACACCGAAGTGTCGACCATAGCTGTCATATTAGTGGGTTGGGAGCCTCTCGGCCTCGGCGCAGACTCCTTCTCCAAATGGCCACTCCTGATTGCGCCATGAGCGCGCCAGGTAAACCGCCAGCCCGCTCAGCAAAATCAGCAGCGCATAGCCGATTTGTATGAACGACTTGGCCCGGACAATCAAAATGAACAGGAAACCAAACGACGCGATCAACGCGGGCAGTGGATAGTACCACATACGAAACGGCCGGGGCAGATCGGGGCGGGTAGTGCGCAGCACGATGAGTCCTAAGGCCTGCACCAAGAATTGCAGTGCGATGCGGATGACGACCAACGCGCGAATCACATCCGCCAAGGAAAGGAAACAGAAAAGCGCCGCCACTCCGGCCAGCGCCAGCAGCGATACATAGGGAAAGCGCCGTTCGGGATGAACGCGAGCAAACGCCCGGAAATAATTTGCGTCAAGAGCGGCGGCGTAAGGAACCCGCGAGTACCCGAGCAGCAATGAAAATACCGAGGCAAAAGCCGTCCACATCACCAGTCCGGTTACGACCCGGGCGGCCCATGACCCGTAAATTCTTTGCATGAAGATCGAGACCACATACAATCCGCGGTTCTCATGCCCCGAGCCGATCATCTCCTGCCAGGGCACTACCCCCAGGATACTGACGTTCATCACCACGTATAGACAGCCCACCAACAAAATAGATAGCAGGATGGCTCGGGGAATAGTCTTGGCGGGTTCTTTGATTTCATCCCCTAAAAACGCAACGTTGTAGTAACCCCAATAATCGTAGGTTCCGATCAGCATGGAGGATCCCAGACCGAGCCAAAAGGCGCGGGAGAGATGAAACGCCCCGGGGGGAAAGCTGAAGGCTCGGCCCGCGTCGAAATGGCGGAGACCGGCGATGATGATCCACCCCATGGTTCCCACCACGCCTGCCAGCAGTAGCTTGGACATCCGGCTGATGCTGGTAATTTTTCGGTACAAAAGCAGCGTGGCCAGGAGAATGATCGCGATGGCCAGGAAGGTGGTGCCGGAGGCGAGCCAATGCATTTCCAGCCGCCCGATGAGCGGGAGTGGCAGCTGCCAATTCCCGCTGGCATAGGGAATCTCCAGGCGAGGCCACAAATAGGCTGCGTACCCGGCGAGTCCAAGGGCCCCGGATGCGATGGACAGAGGCGCGCTAAAGGAAAGTTGCCAGATGAAGAGAAAGGAAACCAGGCGTCCCCAGCGCTTGGGACCATAGATCTCACGCAAGTATCCGTAGGATCCCCCGGAATGCGGCATGGTGGCACTTAATTCCGCCCAGACCATGCCATCGCACATGGCGAACATGGCGCCCAGGACCCAGCCCAGCATGGCTTGCGGCCCGCCCATTGCGCTCACCATGAGAGGCATGGTGATAAAGGGACCGACCCCGATCATGTCGATCATGTTGAGCGCCGTGGCGCCGCCTAAGCCTACGCCACGAATTAACCGTCCTCGCTCCGGGTCGGGTTGTTCGAGAGAAGCCATGAAGTGGCGTCGTCATTGGTGCGATGTTCGGCGTCCGAGCCGATGGGAAGCGCCGAGTGGGAGAGCCAAGTTTTCAAATAAGAACGGCACCCGTTGGGCCATCATCCGATCGGTTGAAAGCGAGCTAGAGATCGACTGCCATCGCGGCTAGTGACTGCTGGCCACCGCTGACGAACTACTTCGTCCTGCCGAGAGTAGGTTCACGTAGAGCCGAATGGCTCCCGGAACACCCGCCGGCAGCTGACGGAAGAACGCATAGCCGGTGTAGATATAGATCCCTTTTCCGTATTGCGCGCGCAACAGACCGCCCTCTTGCTCGGGCTCTCCTGGATCATGGCTTGCGAGCAGGGGCTTGAACTGATCATCCCATTTGTCCATAAAGTAAAGGCCGCGCTCCTGTACCCAACCGTTGAAATCACGCTCGCTGATGGGATTGGGATCATGGAACACGGCGTCGTCCGGAGCCAGGATTTTGACTGGCGCCTCCTCCACCGAAACCCGGGCACGGCTCAATTCTGCGTGATAAGGCGTGAGCATGTCCTTATTGAAATCCGAGACGCCGGTGTTGTACTGCACGATCAGCGTGCCTCCTCGAGAAACAAAGTCGAGCAGCTTCTGGTGATTCTCGGCAATTTCCTTTTGCGTATCATTGGCGCGGATACCAAGAACGATCGTCCCGTATTGCGCCAGATCCTCACTGCCAAGTTTCTCTGCCGGCAGTAGCGTCACATCCATTCCAATCTGCTTCAGCACCGTGGGAATATCGTCGCCGGCTCCCATGATGTAGCCGACCTTCAAACCCTTCGGGACCTTCACATCCACCAGGCTCAGGTGCTGCACGGCAGGTTGGTAGTAATAGAAGCTATCGAGGTCGGGGCGAGTCACCACGCTATATCCCTCGCTATAGCTCTTTCCACCCGATTCGAACACGGCTCGAATTTCCGCCGTAGCTTCCTGGATCGCGCCGTGGAATACCTGAAATTCCACGTCGCGCTTGTCGCCCCTACCGTGAAATTCGAACTTTTCCGCAGCGGGCTCGACACGCCACCCCGTGGGTACTTCAAGGTGAAGAGATCCCTCGCTTTGGCCGGAAAGGTTGGTCGAAACCTCGACTCCTACCTTGCGGGCACCGTTCCCTTCGGTCGGAATAACCTGCTGGCCCGGTTCAAGCATGATGGAGAATGCAGGAGCAACGGCTAACGGCCGCTCCAGTTCTGCTGGGGAGGCAGGATCCTTGTACTTCACCATGGCCACGGTGTGCGCGACGCTCGCTTTTGCCTGGAATTCGTACCCGGCATGGGCACGAAATGGAGGCGGCGGGAAGGGGAGGGTAACATACTCCGGTGCATCGATGATATTCAGTGTATCCCGCTCGGGATCGTCACGATGCCAATAAGGTCGGGTGTAGCTGGCTCGTTCAGGAACCGTGATCCGAAATGTGACTACGTAATCTTCGCTGGGCGAGGTTCGAGCCTCGGCAGACGCATTGGAGCCTCGCTTGATTTCATTGTACTTCCAGAGGGGCGGCAGATCGAGTTCGATTCTTACGTCATCCAACTTCTGCGGACTGGTGAGGCGAGCGGAAACTTCGAAAGCTTGCCCGGGTACGGCCATAAAAGCGGCTTCCGGGCTTGTTCCCGAGGGCACGTCGGCGGTTACATGAAACTCGATACCCAGCGCGAGATTAGCTGCCTTTTCGAACTGGGACTGCTTGGTGGCGAGCACCGTGAGGAGTTCGGCTTTGCTGGAATTCGAGAGCGAGGAGTTCTTAATTGCTTCCAGGGTCATCCGAGTTTTCTCCAGTCCGGCAAGCAGGGGTCCTGCCGCGCTGACCGGATCGCGCTCTGCGGCCAGACTTGCCTCCTGAATCCGGGCTTGAATCTCGACCAGGGAGGGACGGAGAAAGGGAACCTGTGCAATTTCAGCTCCCATGCGCGAAGCTAGTCCCGGCAAGCTGGTGTCGATACCTGCCAAGTAGTCCTGCTCGTGGCCCTTGGTATCTGTGGCCGCCGGGGAAACAGAATCGATAAGCTTGTAGAACGAGAAGCGGTCGCCCGGCTCGACCGTCCAAGCCCCTGCTCCTTGCGAAAGCTGATGCCGCAGTCCTTCGAGGGCGAACTGCACGTAGGACATTCCCAGCGCAGGGCTGAACTGGCCGGTGTTGAACTCGACCGTGTAATCGCCGTCGGGGCAAGTCTTCGCGCCCCATGGGCAAACGTTTCCGATGTAGAGTTTCTTGGGTTGCCAAGGTTCAAGGCCGTCCTTGATCTGCTCGGGAAAACGGTTTGGATCGGCGGCCGCGCGAAACGCCTCGCGACTCAGAATGCTCGAAGCCTGATGATGTCCGTGGCCGTCGGCGTCAGTTCCAGAAAAACGTGCCACCAGCACATCGGGACGGAATCCTCGAATCACCCGCACAATGTCGCCTAAAGCAATGTCGTGGCCTTGCCACTTTTGAAAGGTTTCTTCAGGGGTCTTGGAATAGCCGAAATCGGCGACGCGGGTAAACCGTTGTTCCACCCCGTAGTATCGGTCGGAGGCGGTCAGTTCGAGAGTGCGCAGCACGCCCAGAACGTCGAATAGATTGCTGCCTATTTTATTCTGACCGCCCTCGCCACGGTTGAGTGTGAGCAGCAAGACCGTATCCCCCTTGCCCCGTGATTCGAGCGTGAGAACCCCGCCGTCTTCGTCGTCGGGATGTGCCACAATTTCCATCAGCCGCGCCGTAGTGTTGAGACGCAGAAGCAGTTCTTTGAGCCCCGCGACGCCTCGGTCCGCAGGTAATGGAGCGATCGCAGCGGGGGCGGCATCCGCCACCCGGTCCGAGCTCGACCAGGCCAAGCCTACAAGGAAGAGAGCAAGGACCCCGAATCCGCGAAAGCGCAGAAAACGGGGAGGGAAGAGATGCATAGATAAATGATGGACTTTCAGGCGGCTGGGAGGCAAAGTTTTTCCGTTTTGTATGGTTTCTCGCATGTGAAGGAACCATAGTAATCGACGAGTGGCCGCCCAAAAGGGTTGCGAACCATCCCCGGATACCCGTCGGGGTCGCGCCGAGACGCTGAGGTCCTCCCGGACGCGTGAAATTCAGCATCCCAACCCCTAGCCTCCAGACACGGCTAAATCTAGCAAGAGCATCACTTATACCACGCGTCCGCGCGAGCAGAATCGAAGTTCACTTCCGGGTGGTTGTTTTATGGCGCCTTCGGAGCCAAGGTCTGGCGGGCGACCGTTCTTCTACGGCGCCGACGGGCTGCGTACCGTCTGCTGGCATTGGTGCGCGGCGGTCAGCACCTTGTCGAACTCTGCGGAACTATGTAGGTTTTTCAGCAAAGGGTCGGAGAGCAGCGCGGTATAAGCGCAGTAGTTCTGTTCCACGGCGGCGTTGATCATACGTAAAGCAGTTTCTTTCTTCCCACAGAACGCCATAATCGTGCCGGTGTAGTACCAGGGCTCGGGATCGGGTTCGGCCAGCACGGCTGCCTCCGCGGCTGGCGCCACCTGTTCGAGCCCCGCGGCTGGACGCATCCCGAGGCACGTCTCCAGGAGATCGCGGTGATAACGCGGGTTGCTCGAAACATTCCGCATGTTTTCTCGTGCCTGCGCCAGCTTGCCTTCGCGAAGCAGAACGTGGATGGTGGCATAAGCCGCCCACTCCGAGCCGCTGTCGAGCCGGACAAAGTCCATCGCCCGCTGGGTATCGCCAAGTTGCATCAACGCCCATGCGCAGGAGCGCCACTGATAGTTGCCGGGGTCGAGCGCTAGAGCCGCGGCGCATTCCCGCGCGGACTGATCCTGCATGCCCGCGTAGCGCAGCACAAAGGAAAGTGTGAAATGAGCCTGCGCGCTTTCCGGCCGGTTGCTGACCAGTGCCTGGGCCTCCTGGTACGCCTTGCCCAACTCACCTCGTTCGACGCGGTTCACGATTAATTGGCCTGCGGCCAACATGCGGTTTGGATCGAGGCCCAACGCGCGCTCGCAGGCCGCATTGGATTTTTGGAACGCTGTCTCCCCGCCATTCGAATAGTCCGCGTCGAAGTAATACCGCAGACAGAGCCCTTCCCATCCCGGTGCGTACGTAGGATCGAGTTTTGTCACTTCTTCGAGTACGGCGATGGCATCTTTGTTCGGTTCGGGGTCGTGGGGTAGGGCCACGCTGTGCAGATACAGATCGTAGGCCTCGCCGTTCTTTGCCTTGGTCGCCGTGTCGACGAAACCATTGGCCACTCCCAAGGCGGGCAATAATCCCTGCCGAATCTGCCCCTCAAGCTGGTTTTGTAGGGCCAGGGCATCTTGACTGGAGGTGGTGAAGTTAGTTTGCCAGAGCAAGCGGTTGTGCGCCGTATCGACCGCTTCCAGCGTGACCAGCAAATAGTCTCCTTGACGGATAAAATGCCCAGTCACAAGAGTGGCCACGCGCAATTTCCGTCCCACCTCCTGTGGGTCCAAATCTGCATTCACGTAGTTTCTTGTGATCGAGGACGGCCGGACATCCAAGGTGCGCGTATACATCAAGGCATTGGCAATCTCATCGGCCAGGGCGAAGCGCAGATAATCCACGCTGAAGTCGCCATGCATATTCTGCAGGGGAAGAACCGCAACTCCGTTCTTGCCTCCGACGGAAGGCCCGGCGCGGTGTTTGAACCACCAGGCGCCGACTGACACCAGCACCGGGATCAGAAGAACCGCCATTGCCAGCAGTAGATATTTATGCCAGGGCCGGGCCTGGCCGAAGGTCTGGGTGATGACCTGGAAAGGCAGTTCCCTTGGGCTGGCTTTGAGCGCCCCGAGGTCGGCTTCTTTTTTCAGCCGCACCAGGTCCGCTTTCATCTGCGCCGAATTTTCGTAGCGTCGGTTGCGATCCTTTTCCATGGCTTTCCCGATCACCCCTTCGAGCGCTGGAGGGAGAGCGGGATTGAGAGATCGCGGAGAAGCGGGCTTTTGATGGAGGATAGCGTCGAGGGTGGTGACGGTATTCGTGCCGCGAAATGGCTTCTGGCCGGTGGCCATTTCGTAGAGCACGACGCCAAAGGAAAAAATGTCACTGCGAGGATCCAGTTCTTCCCCTCGCGCCTGCTCGGGAGACATATAGAGGGCAGTACCGGGAATGACTCCCACCATAGTCAGCGAATCTTCGTAGGGCGTGTCTTCGGCCGCTGGCACTCCGCCGCGCGACAGCTTGGCCAGGCCGAAGTCTAGAACCTTGACCTGGCTGCTTTGCGTAATGAAGATATTTCCCGGTTTGATGTCGCGATGGATAATGCCCTTGGCGTGCAACGCTTCGAGGGCATCGGCAACCTGCACGGCAATGTCGAGTAGATTCTCAAGTGCGAGCGGCTTTCCCTGTAACCGCTGCTTCAGGCTCTCGCCCTCGAGCTTCTCCATGACAATGAAGGGATGGCCCCCGTTGTCGTTGATATCGTGAATGGTGCAGATATTGGGATGGTTCAGCCTGGAGGCCGCCCGCGCTTCTCGCTCAAAGCGGTCCAGAGCCTTGCGGTCGCCAAGCACACTGTCGGGAACAAACTT
>DATJVZ010000054.1:0-5661 GCA_035501575.1 Terriglobales bacterium
CCAGGATGCCTAATGCTTCCTCGCCGGAGTGAGCGCCCACCACCACGTAGCCGCTGCGCTCGAGGGCGGCCCGGACATAGGCCATGACTCCCGGCTCATCTTCAATGATCAGCACCGGCAAAACCACAGGATGGGGCGTGGACAGGCCCATGGCCTCCTTACTGTCCGCCAGCCATCGGCGGAGTTGCTTGTTCGAGTGGAAGGCGAACGACGAAGGTCGCACCCCGCGCGCCGCCATTGTTCTGACCGGTAATCTCGCCGCCGTGCTCGTGCACGATGCCGTAACAGATGCTCAGGCCTAGACCGGTCCCTTTGCCGATGTCTTTGGTGGTGAAGAAGGGATCGAAGATGCGATCGGGAGCGGAAATACCGTGGCCATTGTCACGGAATGTGATCTCGACGTAATTGCCGGCGGTAGCGGTGCTGACCTCAATCCGAGGATGCGGAACTTCTCGCACTGCGTCATACGCGTTGTTCAGAATGTTGAGAAATACCTGCTGCAGCTGATGAGAATCGCCGATCACCGCGGGCGAGGGCTCATCCAGCCGTTCGACAATCTCGATTCCGTGGCTATGGACGTCATAGGTGCGCAATTGCAACGTACGGCGAAGGATCAGGTTCAATTCCACGGGGCGCCGCTGCCGGGGGACCTGGCGGGCAAAACTGAGGAGGTTCTGCACGATCTGTTTGGTGCGCTGCGCCTCTTGCAGGATGACGCGCAAGTCCTTGCGGGCGCTTTCCGGTATATCGGGATTCTCGAGAAGCAAATCGGCAAACCCGAGAATCGCGGTAAGCGGGTTGTTGACCTCATGGGCGACACCGGAAACCAGTTGGCCCACAGCCACCATTTTCTCCGCGTGGATCAGCTTTGCCTGTAAGCTGGCCGCATCGGTGATATCGCTCATGACGACCACGATGTTGGTGACATTCCCCTCGTCGTCCCGCATGGGACTCAGATTCAGGGAGAAATGCCCCAAACGGCCGGCGCCACGCACCAGTTGCAATTCAAGATTATCTACCTGCTGGCCGGCCAAGGTTGCCGCCAGAGCCTCCCGCAGCGCCGGGCGGCGGGGAGCCGCAATCAACTCCTCCAGCGGCTTTCCCCAGAGCTGATCGGGCTGGTAACCCATCTCCCGCCAGCGGCGGTTGGCATAGCTGATCAGACCAGCCGTGTCGGCCACCAGGATCAGGCTCTGGGTGTTGTTCAAAATCTTCCCGGAAAAATCGCGCTCGCGCTGCAGTTCGAATTGGGAATTCTTCAACCCGCTGATGTCCAACATGACTCCGCGATACTGAATCACCCGCTCGTCGGCGTCTCGAACTGCAAAGGCATTGATCAGAACGTGAATGGAGGATCCGTCCATCCGGCGCAAAGTCTGTTCGTGATTGCGCACCGCGCCATTCTGGAGCATGAAAGCGGCGAATTGGTCAAAGCGCTCGCGGGAGGAAAACACCTCGCTGCGCATGTCAACCTTGAGCAGCTGTTCCCGGCTTTCATAGGCAAGCAGATGCAGAAGAGTGTCGTTGACTTCGATAAAGCGCCCGTCCGAGGTGGCAAAGAACACGCCCTCCTGGATGTTGTCGAACAATTCGCGGTAGCGACGCTCCGCCTCCCGCCGATCGGTAATGTCTTTCAGAACATGTATGGTCTCGAGGCCTTGGCTGGCGGCCTTCACCTGCGAGGTCGATACCAGATAGGTTCGGTCGAGAAGAGCAAGAGTGTGGTCCTCGCTCTCGTCGGAAATCGCTCGGCAGAAGGGACAAGTCCGCGGGGTGAAGCCGGTCGTCAGGGCGAACAGGGCATAGGTCTTGACCCCGATCAGTTCCTGGGGCTCAACCCCGACGAAATCTGCCAGGGAACGATTGACCCGCAGCACGTTGTCGGATTCATCATGGGCGACGATGAAGTCGGTAATGGCGTCAAAGATCCCGATCCAGTGGCGGTTTGCGGCTTCCATGCGGGTAAACAACCGGGCATTCTCGAAGGCGATCGAGGCATGAGCGGAGATGGCTTGAAGAAGCTGTTCCTCGGCGCGCTCCAGAGGCTTGTCGCGGGCCAGGCAAAGCGCACCGATGAGCTCTCCGTTTGCGGCCAGGAGACGAACCAGACTGACGTGGTAGGAGCCTACGGCCGTGCCCGGTTCGGCGGCGACCAGTTCCTCGAGCTTACGGCTTACGATGGCTTCCCCGCGGACCCCGAGAAGTCGCGGCATCGCCACCTCGAACCGTGCGGCGGAAAGATGCTCGTTCCCCTCCCAAGTCGGGTCGAGGGCAAGGATTTCCCAGCTGCCGCCTTCGCTTAGTGCCAGGAGAGCGGCGTGGGCTCCCAGCAATTGCGCGACCTGAGCAACGAACCCCTTGGCCAGGTCGGGAAACTGGAGCTGGCGGTTCCATTCCCAGGCCGAACGTACCAGGGCCTCGGCGCGCTGCCGCTGTTCCTCGGAGCGCTGAAGATTGCGCACCGATTCGAGTGCCACCGTGAGGTGAGCCGATAGCGCGCGCGCCGATCGAAGGTGGCCTTCGGAAATCTGCGCGTGATCGGACCGGTTGACGACGCCGAAGATTCCCAGTTCTTGCCCGTTCGAGCTAACGAGCGGCACGGTCAACAGTTGCTCCACCGGCGACGCGGTGAGCCAGGCGAAATTCATGGCGGCCAACGCTTCGCGATCCTCGCTTCGAAGAACATCCTTGGCCGCCAGAGCGCGAGCCCAGAAGTCTCCTTCGAGCACGGCTTCTGCCGCCAGCACTTTTGCTTGTCGAACAATCGCGCGTAGGCGGAGAGCTCCCTTTTCGAGCAAAGCAACGAATCCCGAATCAAAGCCTAGAAAATCGGTAGCGCGCAGAACTAAGTGTTCGAGGAAATCCTCGATCTGGACGATGGAGTTGAGTTCCGAGGAGATGTTGAGGAGCTGCTCGAGTTCCTCGGCTTGGTAGCGCGCCGTGCGACAGAGCTCCGCATTGGCGATGGCCACGGCTCCAAAACCAGAAACTGCCGATAGCAAGGATTTTTCCTGCGCCGAGAATGCACCTTCCTCCCGCGGATACACGGCGATGGCGCCGTGGGTTTGCGAGGTGCGGAAGGGCGCGGCCAGCAACACGCCCCCAGCAGCCAAGCCGGCATTGAGGGGAACGGCAGGACCCACAGGGAAGGAAATCACTTCTCCCGCCGCCACCGCCCGGGCCACAAGCTCGCTTGCGAATTCGATCCCGTCCCCGGCAAAGTCTGCGCGCAACCGAGAGCGAAGTTGGGGCGACTCAGCGGCGACCGCCTCGAGCGCGATTTGCTCACCATCCCGTAGAAAGATCGCAACCAGGGTGGTGCGCAGCAGGGTTCGCAGATGCTCGGCGATGGCCTCGGCCACCGTGGAGGTGTCGGGAACTACCCGAACGGCTTGGGCGACTTCGCTGAGAATAGCTGCCGGGTGGGATCGCTTGGCTTCGAGCAGGCTGCCGAACTGATTGGCCAGAATGGTCGCCTGGGCCATCGAACCGGCGTGGAAGAAATCGCTGTCTGAGGCGTGGAGAAACACCGCCGCTCCAATCACTTCACCCGAGACCACTAGGGGCACGGCCATCAAGGACCTTGCCTGAAACTCTCTTGCCAGGGGAGACCGAGCGGGATCCACATGATTCACCGACAGCGCTTTCCGTTGCCGAACCGCCTCGATGGCCAAAGCGCTGTCTTCAAAAAAGAGTCGGCGCCCGCGAAAATGCTCGGCCATTAACCCGTCGGCCTCTGTCCCAATCAATTCGCCGTTTGCGGCCAGTTGCCAGAAATAGGCTCCATCCACCCCAAAAAACTTCCTAGTTTCGCGGCAAAACAGTCCGATCAGCGAAGCCCAATCGCTTTCCCTTTGGGCTGCCTCAGAAAAGCGAAGGAGCACTGGTTGAAGCGCCGGTTCAGAGTGAGCCTTCGGATCTTCCAAGATGTATGGTCTTTCCCAACCAGAGAAAATGTACGGTCTTTCCCAATCAAAGAAACTGGAATATCAAGGAAAGTAGCCTGCAATCTCAATTTGAGTCAAGAGAATAAAGACGAGCGGGTGCAAAGATAGAAAATCACCTTAACTCGCGGCTAGGTGTCTCAAGCTGAAATGCCTTAAGCGCCGCTCCGCGCCGAAGGCCGCGATAATCCCTCTCTCGACTCAGATTGAGACTAATAAGTTGTTGAAAACAATAAAAAGTTACTTTCGGTTGCACGCAGGAGACCAGCGTGGCACGGGCTTTGCTCCTTCGCCAACGGCATGGTCTCGACTGCGCCGGGGAGCCTTGGTGAATTTCTATCGGGCCGAACCTCGAGGGAGTAGCAGCGGTGATTCCCTCTTTCGGCCCGGGCGAGATCCCGCGCCGGCAGATCGCGGGTGTTCGGAGTGACCGCCGTGTTCGAGGGGCGTCTCCGAGCACCAAAGTAATGGGGAGTAAATCGATTTTAGTAAGTGCAGCGCGCTAAGCCCTGAAAAAATGGGAGTTCGAGCCCTATGCATACGAACGTGGAGGACGGTCGAGTTCAAACTCAAACCTTCGGAATAAGGCACCGACCTGGCCGAACCGGTAGAAACGACTCGGCGGAGCAATGGCAATGACGATTGGCAAGAAACTCTATGTGAGATTCGGAGCTGTGCTTGCGACGGTCGTGGTGTTATTCCTGGTCAACTATTTTGCTGTCGAGCGCGAGCACAGTGCGAAGGCGGCCGCTTCCCAAGCCCTGAAGATGGCGGAGACTACCAACAAAGTCCGCTTCCAGATGATGCAAAATCGCCTTTATCTGAGCAACTACCTGCTCAGCGGAGACACCCGCGAAGTCGAGAAACTGAACGAGGGCGAGCACCTGCTGCAGGATGCCATCGAAGCCGCCGAGAACCTGGCGAATTCCGAACAGCAGAGGACAGCGCTGGCGAAAGTACAAACCAGCGAGCAGAACTGGGCCCGCGAATTCGCTAGCACCCTCGTCGACAAGCGCAAGGATGTGGACGGGGGAAACGCCACCGTAGCCGAGCTGCAGATTTTCTATCTGCAGAAGGATGCCTCCTCATGGGTCAAGGCCGCTACCGAGTATCTCGATTCGGCCGACGAGGAAAGCACGAAAACTCTCGAGCTGCGACGCAAGTCGGATGAGACGGCGGCCACGGGCACGATCGTGATCGCCTCGGTCAGCACGCTTCTAGCCTTGGGTTTCGGTGTGGTAATCGCCTACAGCACCGCCCGATCGATTACCGAACCCCTGAACAACCTGATCGGAGTCGCCCGGCAAATCGGCAATGCTGGCGATCTCGACCACGTAATCGATATCGAGGGCAACGATGAAATCGGGGAACTGGCGCGGACCTTTGCCCGCATGGTCAAGTACCTGAAAGAAATGGCCACCGTTGCCGAAGCCATTGCCGGCGGCAACCTGACGGTGAAGAACGAGCCCCGCTCGGCCAGCGACACCCTGGGCAACGGCTTTGCTCGCATGACGGCCGGATTGCAGAGTTTGGTTCGCAACGTCCGCGACGCCGCCTCGCAGGTGACCAGCGCTTCCAACCAAGTAGCCGGGGCCTCCGACGAGTCGGCCAAAATCAGCCTGCAGACTTCCTCCGCCATCGACGAGGTCACCAGCACCATGCACGAAATCAGTGTCAACGTGCAAAACATGGTGAAGAGCACGCAGGTGCAAGCCTC
>DATJVZ010000055.1:0-5022 GCA_035501575.1 Terriglobales bacterium
GGCCAGACCGCTCCGCTGCAGGTGATCGTGGACGCCACCAATTCGAATACCGCGCTGATCGCCGCCGGCTATGTCAATCAGATTGCCCAGGGGTTTGCTCAGGATTACCAGACCGAGCGCATGGGGCGCATCTCGCCGTATCTGGTGGATAACATTCCTAGCGTCGAGCTGCAACCCCGCCCCTGGTACAACGTCAATCTGAAGAGCCGCTGGTTCTTTGTGCCGGGAGTAATCGGCAGCCTGACCCTGGTGCTGGTGACCACTTTGACCGCGTTTGCGGTGGTGCGCGAACGCGAGATCGGCACGCTCGAGCAAATCATGGTCACGCCGATCCGGCCCTTTGAATTCATCCTGGGGAAGACGGTGCCCTTCTTCCTGATCGGCCTGCTTGACGTTTCCCTCATTGCCGCTGTCGGCACGCTGTGGTTTCGTGTCCCGCTCCGCGGCTCCATCGCGGTGCTGTTCGCAGGCACGGTGCTGTTTATGCTCTGCATGCTTGGCGCGGGCCTGCTGATCTCCACTGTCTCTTCGACTCAGCAGCAAGCCATGGTAACGGCATTCTTCTTCATTATGCCGGCGATTATTTTTTCCGGCTTCGGGTTTCCCATCAGCACCATGCCGCAATGGCTGCAGTATCTCACCTATTTCAATCCCCTTAGGTATTTCCTCATCGTACTGCGTGGAACCTATCTCAAGGGAACCGGCTTCAGCATTCTGTGGCCGGAGATGATCGCGATGGCGGCGCTTGGGTCGTTCCTACTGGTACTCAGTGTGCTGCGCTTCCATAAGGCATTGGATTAGACAACAGGTGCGCGGCCATAACTGCCGTTGTGTCTTTCCAAGCCATCGTCGCACAGGGATACATAGCCGTTAGCCTGGGGTTCCGGGTTCTGATGAAGCGAGGCGGTCACTCTTCTCATCGGGCTGTCGTGCTCATTGTCTTCTTACTCAGCGATACGTTGCTGCATGGCTCGGACGGTGCCTAAACCGGTCTCTTGCGGGAGAGTCAGACCATCGCCGGCTGGGTGTTGCGAGGTGACAACCGATGCAGATCTACTTTTACGATTGGTGACCTTCGCGTTGCCGGGGCAAGATCTACGCCAAGCCGAGCCGTATGCCCGTGGAAGTCATCCAAAGGATGAAGAGCTAGATAAGCTGGACTGGCACCGGGTACCGTATTCAGAAGCCTACGGGATTGAAACACTTGAACAGGTCCAATATGAACATCGCTGATGAGACTGCTATCGAGTTGCCACAGATATCTAAAATTCTCGTGGCTACGGATTTTTCGGCATACGTCTGGCGCAATAGCAGAGTGGTAAAACTGTCCCCGAAAAGAACAGGTAATTCTTCGAGGTCCCGACACTAGAGATTTTTCGTATCCGGCGAACGTAGACCGCGGATGGGGGATATAAACGAGAATTGGCCAGAGCTGCATATATGTATACAAGCATTACTTCGGCAAGCAAAAATCGTCATGACCACGAAAATCGACTAGAAGGCTGTTGGCAGGCGGTTATGCGAACTGCGGGGTTTTGATATGAGCCAAGCTGAGTTCGCCCGGAAACTCGGCATCAGCCAGGGACAGTTATCCCGCTACGAGAAGGGCAAGAGTGAGATCGGGGTGGAGGTTCTCCTTCTGATCTCTCAGCAATCCGGCAAAGGCATGGAGTGGCTGCTGACCGGCAAGTAGTGATATGGCGCGCCGTGTGGTGGCTAGGGGGAAGGCGAGTGGGTCTTCTGTTCCAGGGAAGGAACGCCCGTTAACCCCCGGCAACGCACTGAAGCGGTACGTTCGGCCTGCGACCGCAGAACTCGGCATCCATCTCGGTGGATGGCACGATTTTCGGCACACCCTGACCACGACGATGCGTCGTGGCGGAGTCCGACCGAAAGTGATTTCGGACATTCTCGGACATGCAAACGTGAATTTGGCCATGAACGTCTACGATCATACGGACGCAGGGGATTTTGAGCAGCCCCTTGCCGTCGTGGCGGGAGAGTTGTTACGAGATGTTACGAAAACGGAGGTGGCAGGCTAATGATTTACTGATAACAAAGGGGTTGGTGAGCGCGGAAGGAATCGAACCTTCAACCTACTGATTAAGAGTCAGTTGCTCTGCCAATTGAGCTACGCGCCCTCAACAACTTACGAGCACCACCCGGCCGTTTTTGCACCAAATTTGCACTAAAGGCTCCGCTGCGCTCGCTTCCCGCCGCCGATTCCCGGCGCCCATCGCCGCCACCACGTCGTCGGCCGAGACGATATGGTAACGGTCAAACACAGCCCGGGTTTTGTGCCCAGTGATTTGCATCACCACTCGCTCGGCGTTGCCCGCATTGACCAGATTCCGAACCGCGGAACGGCGTAGATCGTGCACGATCAACCCAGTATAACGTGTCCAAGCGTATCCGTCTTCGGGCCTGATCTTCTCCATCCTTCCCACCCCGACTGCCGTGCAGGCTCGCGCCCATTCCAAGCGAAGATTGCTGTCGGAGAAAACCCGGCCGGTCTTGGGACGAATCTTGCCAAGCATCTGAACCAGCACCGCCGGCAGCGGGACCGTGCGCGCCTGGCCGGTCTTGGTCTGTTCCTCCTCCAGCCGAATCAAGCGGGCCTCAAGGTCCACCTGTTTCCATGAGATTTGCTGGGCCTCGCCCAGTCGCACTCCGCACCAATATAGAAAGGTAATCAGCGGACGCAAGTGTTCGGGGAGGGCCCGCACCAGTTCCTCGAATTTCTTATGCTCCAGGAAGCCCTTGCGCGCGGGCGGCTCCTTAAGCAGGCGGATCTGATCTGCTTGATAATGAGGGGGTCGGAACCATCTGTTGGTCGCGGCTGCGGCAGGATGGACAAAAAATTCCGATTCGCCTGTTCGGTGACAGCGAGCTGTCTGAATATGAGTGTCAGATCATAGACCATGAGACCACGTTTGATTCATTGGTCCCCGACGAGTTCCAACGCATCACGGTCCCGCCAAATCTGTACAGGGGCAAGTTCTAAAGCGTGGATGCATGTGGCCGAGGTATTAAAGGAACAGCGCAACCCGTCAACAAACGGGCCCCTCCTAGGCTAGACCCGATTGGACTCATAGTCCTTCGCCGGGCGATGCCTGCCAAGGGGGACGTGTGTCTGCATCCAAGCCCGCTACCAACCTTAGTCAACAATCCATCGCTTTCCGACCCGAGCCCAGGCTTCTCGACATCCCTGCAGCCGCTGCCTACCTGAGCTGCACAGTGTGGTTTGTGCGCACGCTGATCTGGGAGGGCCGCATTCCCTTTTTAAAGCTAGGGAAGCGTTTGCTTCTCGACCGGTCCGACCTCGACGCTTTCGTCGGCGCGCAGAAAGAAGAGGGGCGGCGATGAAACCAGCAACCCCAGTGGGCTCCGGTGCGGTGCGGCAAGCGCAAGAGAGCCGGCGCGGAGCAAGAAGATGCGAGCGCCGCTGCTGTCCTCAGCCTTTCTCTCTTCAGCCAACTCGGGCCCATCCGGGTGGGCAGCCAGACGGTGGCACGGCGCTCTGCTCAGAGTGGAGGCCGGTACCCTTTGCAGCCTGCCAGGCACTCGCGCCTACCGTCGAAAATTCGGTGTCTCCCGAGAGCGGAATTGTCCGAATGTGGACGGCAACTCCAGGCAGGCTGAAGAGCGGAGTATCAGACCTTCCACCCTGAGCGGAGTCGAGCTGCCGCCGAACTGCTGGCCGAAAACCATAGAGAACTGCGGATGGCTGGATGCGTTGGGGGAGACCCTGCATTCGCCTCCACCGAAAAAGGAGAGTGGAAGATGCGAGTTTTCACCGAAAACCCGGCAAAGAAGGAGGCCCCAAAGGGCATTCCCATCCGCGCCCTGCTCGATGTCATGGATCGCATCCCGGAAAAAAAGTTCGGGCGCGGGCCCTCTAGGCGTCTGCGCAAACTTGTCCTGCTGGGGCTCGCCGCCTCGGCCGATCCCGACGGCTCGAACGCATTTCCGAGCCTGAACACCCTGGCCCGCCGATCGCTCGCGACGGAAAGATCCGTTCGGCGCGCGATCGAGTGGTGGGCTGCGCGTGGAATTATCTCGGTCGAATATAAAGCGGGACGCAATGGCACGAACCTGTACACCATTCACTTCGAACGGGCTTTGCAGGAGCGCAAGAGAACCAGGAAGACTCACGGTTTGGACGTGGACACTGGCTTTCCTGGTCAGGGACGTCCTGGTCCGGACCTGGACACCGGTGGTCCGGGAGACGCGGACAATGCGATCGGAGGTGGTGGACATTTCGAGGACGTACCCGGACACTCTGAGCCCTTAGGTGGACATCAGGTGTCCGCTAACCGTCCTTCGGACCGTGCTTTTAGACCGTCCGAATTCAACCGTCCCCAACCGTCAATAACCTCCAACAACGAGCATGCGTCATCATTGTCCATTGAAGTTGCTCCTGCTAATGGTAATCAGATCAACGCTTCTTCTTTAACCCCAACCCCGCCTGCGCAAGTTGTGATCGCCGCGGATGATCGCACTGCGTTTCTCACCGAACAAGCTCGGCTTTTCCGTGAGAATGGTGTTTCCACGAGATCCACCCCTCGTCACCTCGAAGACTCCTGGCAGACGGCACAGCGCGAGGGCGTGGCCAACTACCTTACCGGGCTCCAGTTATGGCTGGAAGAGGCGGCGGAGGATGAACTGGTTATCTCCACAGAGTCTCCGATCACGGGCAGGAGGATGACTCAGGAACACAGTTGGCCGCTGAAAGCCTTCCTGGACGGCCAGTCCGCTCTGGCTTGCATCGACCAAGCGCGCGACCTGATCGAGCGATGGGGAATAAGCGGGCCGGTGGCGGTGTTTTTGCACGGCAATTGTATGGAGCGTCAGCTGCGATTGACGCCCGAGCAAGCAGCCAGACTGGCAGCAGTTCTGAGAACCGACGCCGGCGAGGCGCAGGGGGCGTATGAGGACATGAACCGCGATCGCGCTTTTTTTGATGACCCAGCCGGCGCCATAGAGCGTTGGAGGGTGGAACTTGAAGAGAATCGAAAAAAA
>DATJVZ010000056.1:0-22246 GCA_035501575.1 Terriglobales bacterium
TTGCTTCTCACCTGCGGATCTTCACTACGGCGGGCCCATAAAGAACGAAAGAAAGAGGACTTCCTATAGGCCAACGTCGAACGACCTGCCGAAACTTAGGATGCTAACACAGCAGAAATTCGCGGCTCAACTTCAGGAACAATCTTCTTCGGAATCTCCCGCCAGAGTTGCGATTCGAGGCTGAGGTTAGAAGAAAATCGGAACCACGACACACCCAAGCGCAGCGCGCGAGCGCACCCTAACCAAGGCGTCGCCTGTCGGATCGCTTCCTTTCATCCAGGGGTCCGCCCCCTCCCTCCCGCCGTCTTCGCCTTCCAATCAGAGCAGGAAGGGTGTCATCGCGCTGGCCGACGAGCAGCATGAATCGGTTGGGGAGGACAGTGTTCGATTCCGGGACGGAGCATGTCGGAATCGCTCACCGCCGAGTGGAACCGTGGCCAGGGGGGCACGGTAAGTTGTCGGGCGGCCTATAGATCGGGTGCAGATAGTTATGGATAAGGACGTGCAGTTGGCCAACTGGAGGAAAGTTTCATGACCACCCTTTGGCAGGATCTCCGTTACGCCTTCCGGATGTTCGCCAAGTCCCCCATGCTGACCGCCATCATGCTCCTCACCCTGGCACTCGGAATTGGTGCAAATACTGCCATCTTCAGCATCGTGAACGGATTCCTGCTGCGTCCCCTGCCGGTGAAATCGCCCGAGCAAGTTACGGTGCTGGCCGCGAAACTAGAGGGCGACACGCTGGGTGTTTTCACACTTTCCTATCCTGAACTCCAGGATTTTCGCAAACAGGCGGGAGCGGTTGCCGACTTCTTTGCTTATCAGCTCAATCTCGGAGGGCTCAGCTTCGGCTCGAAAACCAAACAATTCGTATATTGCCGAGTGACCGGAAATTACTTTTCGACCTTGGGGCTTCAACCCGCCCTGGGGCGCTTCTTCTTTCCCGCAGAAGGCGAAGCCGGGGGCAGGGACCCTTACATTGTGCTGGGTTATTCCTATTGGCAAAAAAGGTTTGGTGGTGACCCCAGCATCGTAGGGAAGCAAGCTTTGATCGACGGCGAAGCAGTCACCATTATCGGAGTAGCTCCAGCGACGTTTCATGGCACAGGCTTCTTCCTGGATATCGACGGTTATGTCCCTCTCAACATGATGCCCCCGACGGATGCAGCCAAGTTCTGGAGCGATCGAACCGCCCGCGCTCTGGTGGTGATGGGGAGGATGAAACCGGGTTTAAGCCTGGGACAGGCACAAAGTGTGCTGAATGTCGTAGCCGGGCGGCTGGCCGAACAATATCCCGCGACCGACAAGGGCGTGACGGTTCGGATGATCCCGGAGACCCGGGCGCGGCCGCAGCCCTACGCCGTAGATATCGTTCCTTTCATTGCCGGCGTATTTTTGGCCTTGGCGGCGCTGGTCCTGCTGCTGGCGTGCATGAACGTGGCGAATATTCTGCTCGTGCGCGCAACTTTGCGGCAACGCGAGGTGGCGATCCGTATGGCCATGGGAGCGAGCGCCTGGCGCCTGGTTTGCCAACTTCTGACCGAGACGATCCTGCTGGCGCTCGTCGGCGGAGCCGGGGGTCTGATGCTGGGGCTGTGGGCCAGCCGGGCGATCTTCGCGCTGCTTCCGCCCTCGAAATTTCCCATCTGGATGGATTTCAGTTTCGATTGGCGGGTTTTTGCTTTCGTTCTAAGCGTCACGCTTTTCACCGGTGCGCTGGCGGGGGTTTGGCCGGCATGGCGAGCCCGAAGAGCCGACGTCAACGGCGTGCTGCAGGCCGGAGGAAGGAGTGATACGGGAGGAGTCGGCCGTCACCGCGTGCGCAGCTTCCTGGTGGTGGCGCAAGTGGGCGGTTCTCTCGTGTTATTGATCGTCGCCGGGCTATTCGTCCGCAGCCTGTTTTCGGCGCAGCATACGTATCTGGGATTCGATCCCAACAACCTGCTGAATCTAACGCTGGATCCGCAACAAATGGGATACGACGAGGCTCGGACCAAGGACTTTTATCGCGAGCTCGAGGCGAAGGTCCACGCCTTACCCGGGGTCAAGTCGGTGAGCCTGGCATTCAGTGTGCCGATGGGAGAGGTGAACGACGGAAGCCAGATCTACATCGAGGGGCACCCGCTCGCGCCCGGCCAGCAGGCTCCGGTGGTGGTCTTCAACCGCGTCGACCCGCCTTATTTTGATAATCTGCGAGTTCCACTGCTCCGCGGGCGCGCCTTTCGCGAAGAGGACAATGAACACTCACCGCTTGTCGCCATCGTAAATCAGGAGATGGCGCATCAATTCTGGCCCAACGAAGACCCGATCGGGAAACGATTTAGCCTGAAGAGCCCAACCGGACCTTTCCTCGAGATCGTGGGTCTCACGGGGAACGGGAAGTACATCTTCATCGGATGGGACAAAAAGCCGTATTTCTTTGTTCCGTTAGCCCAGAATTACAACGAGTACCGAACTTTGCAGATCCGATCCTTGGTACCGCCGGAGAGCCTGATGCCAGAAGTCGAGGCCGCAGTCCATGCCCTCGATCCCCAGATGCCCATAGTCGGCCTCGAGACCATGCGGCAGTCTTTGTCGGGCGGGAATGGCCTTTTTATCTTTCGGGCGGGGGCGGCCCTGGCTGCGGCCTTGGGATTTCTGGGCGTGACCTTGGCAGTAGTTGGCGTCTACGGGGTAGCATCGTTTGCCGCCAGCCAGCGTACGCGTGAGATTGGAATCCGTATGGCAGTGGGGGCGGGTCGCTTGGATATTTTGCGGCTGATCCTGCGCCAGGGATTGGTGGTGGTGCTGGTAGGCGTGCTCTGCGGGCTGATTTTAGCCGGCCTGCTGACGCGCCAGATGGCCGTTCTCCTGGTTGGCGTCCATCCCACCGATCCGCTCACGTTTGTGACTGCGACGCTGCTTCTCACCGGAATTGGGCTTTGGGCATGCTACATTCCGGCCTGGCGCGCCATGAATCTGGACCCGATGTTGGCGCTCCGTTATGAATAGCTGATAGCTCTCTCCGAGCCACAACCAAGCCTGATGAGGGCTTCATTGCCGTTCGATTTGCTGCAGGCGGAACAGCAAGGTTCCCCAGGTCAATTTCGATCGAATCATGACCAGAGTGTGATTGCCGTCGTCGCTGAACCAAGTCCAGACCGTCCCTTTGCCCTTGAGGAAACCGGAAATGGCTTCGGATCGGACCCGTACGGCGTCAAAGTTCCCGGCGGGCACTTTCACCTTGTCGCGGGCTTCCACATGGGCCTCGACTTCGTTGGTCTTTCCTCCATCGTTGACCAGGAATGCGTACGTGCTGCCCACCTGCAAGGGAAGTGAGGCAAGATAGTAGAATCCGCTCACCATGTCGGTCACACAACCCGGAATATCGCCTTCGGTGTGCTTCTCTTCTCCGGTTTTCAGATTCCGTTCGGTGAGCAGACTCTTGCCTCGCGGGTAGTCAAAGTTGAGCTCCACTTCACGGGCGCGCGAGCCTTCTTCAATGTGCTTCTGAACTCTTTGCGAGCAAAAGCGGCGGGTATCGAAAGAGGCTTCGGCGTGATCGTTCACCTTGTACAGGCTATTGACAAATCCGGAGGAAACCGCGGTGGCAGTTACATGTTGCTGCGCCCCATCGTCTCGCAAGCTGACGCGGGTGGTGCCCGCATTGAACACGTGCCACTCCACACCGAAGACGTAGGTTTGTCCGTCGGGGAAACGATACCCGGGTGGGGCTGGAACAATCTCGACCACCGGCCCGGCCCTGACGGTAGGGATGGTCGGCTCCGTTGCGTCCGTCGGACTCACCTGTGCGCCGGCCAAGAAAACGGTGACCCCCATGAAAACTGCAACCCATAGCCTGACACCCAGTTTTTCCATTTCTCTAAATGACCGTTTTCCTGCCGCCTGAGATGCTTATTTCTTAGGATTT
Source organism: Terriglobales bacterium (assembly GCA_035501575.1). Classification (GTDB taxonomy): domain Bacteria; phylum Acidobacteriota; class Terriglobia; order Terriglobales; family Acidobacteriaceae; genus JAFAGX01. The sequence goes on from DATJVZ010000056.1 coordinate 3,911, forward strand.
AGGATGCAGACCAGAGCAGTTTTGCGAGCAGCGCTCCCAGCATGGCCAATGATCCCAAGGTTGCATTGTACTCGCGATGTTTTAAGTACAAGGCCCAGGAGAACGCCGCCGGATTCCGGACGTAACCTTTAAACTTGGGGATCAACCTCGGTACCCGGCTTCGATATTCCAGAAACTCGGGAAACCGTTCGCTCAGATACGACTCCTCCGCCCGGATCACCGGCATGTAGATAGCCACAAACAAGACTAGCAGAATGCCGGCAATCCATAGGGAACGGGCCGCAATCGCGAAGCCCACTGCTATGACGACCGATCCCAGATAAAGCGGATTGCGGGTGTAGGCATAAGGCCCGGCGGTGGCGAGCTCTTCGTTTTTCCGCAAGTGCCCGGAAGCGAAGGCACGAATTCCCAAGCCGGCCAGAATCAGCAGGGCACCCCACAGCCAGGACGATCGATTCGGGTGGGCAAGCCACCAATAGACAACGGCGAAGACAAATCCCGAGGGCACGCGAATGCGTCGTGCCGTGTCCGACCAATTACCCACGGTATTGCCCCAACAACTTTTGGGCGGCGGCGAGAACGTCTCCCACGCTGATCTCGAGCAGACCCGCCTCCGGCCTTCGACGCCGAGCATACGAGGTTTCACTCGCAGGGCTGCGCAGCACGATGCTGGCTGTCAGAAAGGGTCCGTTGCGCTCAGGATTGGTTGGCCCAAAGATGGCAACTACCGGGATGCCCAGTGCTGCCGCCAAGTGCATCGGACCGGTATCACCGCCCACGAAAAGCTTGGCGCGCCGCGTAAGCGCAAGCAACTCCGCGAGCGAACCAGCCACGGATTGGACGGTGGCGCCTCCGGCTGCCTTCGCCGCCCGGGCAAGGTCTTCTTCCCCAGGGCCAACGTTGATCAAAGGCGTCAGCCCGGTTTCCGCCAGGCATTCGGCGAGCCGTCCATAGCGCTCCGGCGGCCACTGCTTGGCTCCCCATCCCGCACCCGGATTCAGCAGCACCAGATCCCGCACGGACCGGCTTTCCAGCCAACTCTGAATTTGTTTTTCCGCTGCCGAGTCGCTGGGAAACTCGATTCCGGGCACGTCCGTAGAACAACCGAGAACGGCTTTCGCAAGCGAAATGTTCTGCTCCGCGACGTGGCGTCCTTCGGCGATCACCTGGCGGGTGTAGAACATCGTAGCCACAGTCTCGCGCGGTTGGCGAAAACCGTAGATCACGGGAGCGCGCGACAAGCGTGCCAGCAAGGCCGATCGCAGGGCACCCTGGAAATCGACGGCGACCTCGTAGCGCTGCCCCCGCAGCTCGCTGAGCGCCGTAGCTATTTGTTCGACGGTTCCGATCGAGAGTGGATTTTTTCGCCAGGCCTTGGTGTCAACCACGTGAAGGCTGTCGACCAGCGGACGCTGACGCGAACGGGCGCCGCTCCTTGGCTCCGAAGAGGCGCACAGCAACTCTGCCCAGCGTTCCTCCAGCAGCCAACCGATGTGGGCTTGGGGAAGGGCGGCCCTCAGAGCTGAGGCGGCGGGCAGGGTATGAATGATGTCCCCCATCGACCCCAAGCGCACAATGAGCAATCGGCGAATACTCGGGGCTTTCCGCGACGTCACTGAACGATCCGAAGCCGTCAACTCTACGCTCACCGCTGCCGCGCTGCGAAACCCGACCGGATCAACTCGCTGACGGAGTGCTCTTTGGCATCGCCGACGATTTCAACCCGGCCGCCGTATTCCAAAACCGTATTCCGCTCCGGAACCGTATCCGGAGTGTAATCGGTGCCTTTCGCCTGGATGTCCGGGCGCAGCTCACGGATCAAAGACCGCACATCGGGCTCGGCAAAGACCACTACGGCGTCCACATCGGCCAAGGCGGCAAGGATCTCCGCCCGCTCCTCGGCCGGCATCAGCGGACGCCCTGGACCCTTCAGGGCTTTGACCGATTCGTCGGAATTGACGGCTACGATGAGCCGGTCCCCCAGCTGCTTCGCCGCCCGGAGATAGCGCACGTGACCAACGTGCAACAAGTCAAAACAGCCATTGGCCAGGGTGATGCGCTTCCCGGATTGTCGCCATTCGGCTACCCGATCTTTCAGTTGCTCGCGATTGAAGATCTTCTGGCTCGACACCTAATGGGACCTTGTCTGGGGTGGCGCTTGCTCGAGGGCCGCGAACAATTCCGCTTGCGACACCGTGGCGGTTCCCCGTTTCATGACCACGATACCGCCCGCGTAGTTAGCCAACTGGGCTGCCTCTTCAGCGGAAGCGCCCGCCGCTAAGGCGGCGGTAAAGGTGGCAATCACGGTGTCCCCGGCACCGGTGACATCGGCCACCTGATCCGATCCGTAGATGGGAATATCGATCGGCTTGTGCTTCCTCTGAAAAGCAACCATGCCGTCGCGCCCGCGAGTGACCACCAGCGAGCGCAGCTTCATTCTCGACATCAGTTCCCCTCCCGCGGTGCACAATCGCGTCCAGTCATCGCCGATGCGGATGCCCAGAGCGGCTTCGACCTCCGGCTCATTGGGGGTAGCGGCCGTGATACCGGAATATTCGAGCATGCGATAGCGCGAATCGAGCACCACCGGCACTTTTTCGAGAGTTCCACGTTCGCGGATGCTCGCTACCAGCGCGGGAGTCGCTGCTCCGTACCCGTAGTCAGAAATCAGCAGCGCGTCGGAAACCCGCGCGTACTCGCGCGCCGCCAGGATGAGCTCTCGTTTCAGGTGAGGGCCGGGCTCGCTGGCGGGCTCGCGGTCGACCCGTACGACCTGTTGGCGGGCGGTGTGGGTCATGCCGGCCAGAATGCGGGTCTTGGTCACCGTGTTATACCCCTTCTCCTTCAGCACACCGCTCAGGGCGATCCGTTTGTGACGAAAGGCCCGAAGCAAAAGACGTCCCGGCTCATCCTCGCCCACCACCCCCACTGGAAGCGCGTTCACGCCGAGGTCGGCAAGGTTGTAAATCGCATTGGCGCCCCCTCCGGGCACGACGGTGCGCTCGCGATGCTTCAAGATCAGTACCGGAGCTTCCCGGGACACGCGGGAGATTTCTCCAAACACAAATTCATCCGCCACCAAATCGGCGACCACCGTAATTGTGATCTTGGGAAATGTTTCGACCAGCTTTTTCAGCCGGTCGGTTGGGTTTCGGCTGGTCATCATAGGTGTCCGGCGGCACTGCCGCGTCCAGCCTCCGGAGGGTCGTGAACTTCCCTAACCAGGCGTGAGACTGGCGAAGCCCGTGCCACCTTACTCAGGAATTCTCTCACGCCTCCGCTTTCCTCTCGCTTACCATGCGTAGCATGGTATCCACAGCGTTAGCGGCGTCGCTCAGTTCCATGGTCACCCGAACCACGGCGATGGGCTGCAAGGCAGCGAGAAATCCCCCCAGGTTGATGGCGTCCTTCTCGGTGGTGACAAAACCGTCCGCCTGGCTCCGTTCTCTCAGCTTCGCGAGGTCCGAGACATCCTGTTCCGAATAGCGGTGGTGGTCGCGAAATACCGCTTCCGCCTGGGCCTCGATGCCCGCGCTCTCGAGATCGTGGAAGAAGTTCCTGGGACGGGCTATGCCGCAGAACCCCACCGGCCTGGCGGGCACATCATGGGCCACGATTCCCCTCCGCATGCGCCACACGAGCTTCCCCGCCACGGGCGGAGAATCGGGCGAGGACTCGCCCGACAGAACGACCGCGTCGGCTCGGATGAGGGAACTGAGCGGCTCCCGGAGCCTTCCGGCGGGTAGCAAGCGATCCTGCGCATCCTCGCTTGTCACCAGCACGATATCGAAGTCGCGCGCGAGCGAGCGGTGCTGAAAACCGTCGTCGAGAACGTGAAGTTGCGGTCCGAATCGGCTTTCGGCCAGCTCTCCCGCGTGAAATCGATCTTCCCCCACAATCACCGGAACCCCTAGTCGCCGGGCGATGAGCAGGGGCTCGTCGCCAAAATCCTGCGCCGACCCGGCCGGATCGACAACGGCCACACCTTGCGTTTGCCTTCCATAGCCTCGCGAAAGCACGTCGAATCGCAAGCCCCGGGCGCGAAGCAATTCACCGAGCAGGATCACAAAAGGCGTTTTGCCCGAGCCGCCCATGGAGAGATTGCCAACGCTGACAACCGGCCCACGGAGGGCTCGGCTACGCAGCGCGCCTCGCTGGTAGAGTGAATTGCGTGTCCGCACGCCGGCGCCATATGCCAAGGCCAATATGTTCATGGCAGCGCGTCGGCACCTCTGCCGGTCAAGCTAGGGTTTGGGGCTGCGGCGCTGCGGTCTCTAAGTAGTTCCTGGAGTGCCGCTGCCGTTCTTACGGTTGCTCCGGTCTGCGACCGCAAGATTGCGGCAGCGCGCTGGCCGAGCGCCGTGCGCGCGCTTGCATTTGAAATCAGCTCCATAAATACCAGCGGGAGCTCGGCCGGCCCGACCACGCGCAGCGCATCATGGCTTTGAAACAGTCGCACGATATCGCGGAAATCGTCGGTGTGCGGGCCAACCATGATTGCCACCCCGTGCTGCGCCGGCTCAATAATGTTATGGCCTCCGCGCGGCACCAGACTGCCGCCCACAAAGGCAATGTCGGCCAACGAGTAAAGAGCCGCCAGCTCCCCGATGGTGTCGACCAGCAAAACTCCACCCGCCACCGCTTCCCCCGCCCAGAGAGAGCGCTTGAAGAAGCGAATTCCCAGCCGTTCGAGCAAACGGCTCACTTCGTCGAAGCGCTCGGGATGGCGAGGAGCCAGGATCATGACCGCCTGGGGATAACTGGCCAGAATGTTCTCGAAAGCCCGCAGCAGCAAGGGCTCTTCTTCATCCACCGTGCTGCCGCAGACCAGGACCGGAGTGGCGCCAGACTCGGCCAACGCCTTGCGCAGGCTGTCCACCAGGGGCGGCAGGGCGGGCGCGGGGACGTCAAATTTCAGGTTGCCGGTCGTATGCAAGCGCGCCTCCGGCGCCCCCAGCTGGGCTAGGCGAAGGCGATCCTCCTCGGTCTGTGCCAGGACCAGATCGACGGAGCGGAAAATTCCTTTCAGTAAGAAGCGAAAGCGCCGATAGCCGGGCCAGGAGCGGTCGGAGATGCGGGCATTGACGATGGCGACGCGAGCTCCGTGAGCGTGGGCCAGGCGAATAAAATTCGGCCACAGCTCGGTCTCTGCGATAACCACCAGCTGCGGTCGTAAGCGGCGCAGATATGGCCGAATGGCAAAGGCGAAATCCATCGGACAGTAGAAGACATCTTCGGGGGACAAGTGTTTTCGCGCCAGCCGTTGTCCGGTGTCGGTCGTGGTCGAAACCACGATCCGATAGGCGGGAGAACGCCGCCTTAGCTCGGCAATGAGTTGAGATACGGCCATTACCTCCCCGACAGAAACCGCATGCACCCAAATTGTAGGCACGCTTAAATCCGCGCGGACGCGGGAGGGAAACCTACCCAGCCGCTCAGCCAAACCGGCACGGTACTTCCCGTGGCGGGACATCTGCACCAGCCAATAGGGAAGAGTCAAAATCAGCCCTGCGGCCAGCAGCATGCTGTAGACCCAGTACATGAGGAAGGGCCATTGTACTCATTCGTCGATCCGTCCCGCTCCTTGGGTCGCTTTGTCCCGGCTTTCAGCGACGGTTAATTCCACGGTTAGAATCTCCTTGTGCTCAGGAATGTCCTTCGATCGGCCAGCCAGCAACTCGCAGCCGCCCGGGTTGGGTCGCCGCGGATGAACGCAGAGCTGCTTTTGATGTTCACCCTGGGCTGCGATCGGGCGTATTTGTATGCCCATCCGGAACGAGAACTCAGCCGGGAAGAGCAGGCTCGTTACGAAGAAGTCCTTCGTCAGCGCGCGCAAGGGATCCCCGCGCAATACATCACCGGACATCAGGAATTCTGGGGCTTGGACCTGATCGTTTCGCCCGCGGTGCTCATCCCTCGGCCGGAAACCGAACATGTGATTGAGACGGTCTTGCAACTGAATCAAGGCCTGGGGGCGAGCGGCGGTTTTCGGCGGATCGTCGATGTGGGCACTGGTTCTGGGGCAATTGCGCTGGCGCTGGCCAGAGAGTTGCCGCAGGCAGAAATCCACGCCACCGATATTTCTGCCGCGGCCCTGGAAATTGCTCGCGCCAATGCCGCCCGCCACCAACTCGAAGGCCGCATCCATTTTCACGAAGCGGATCTGCTGGACGGGTTGTCCGCGAAAGACTTCGACCTGGTAGTCTCCAACCCTCCCTATGTCGGAGAGTCCGAGGAAGACATGGTCCAGCTCGAGGTCCGCAAGTTTGAACCTCGAGCGGCGGTTTTTGCCGGCCCAACCGGTCTTGAAGTCATTGCGCGCTTGCTCCCCCAGGCCCACGCCCGGCTGAAGCCCAAAGGCTGGCTGGTACTTGAGATCAGCGGGACGATTGCCGCCGAACTACCCCGGCTGATCGAACAGTGGAAAGAGGTCGCGATCACCAAAGACCTGCAGGGAGTGCCTCGCGTGGTGGCGGCCCAGAAGTCTTCCCGTCCCTGATGCAGAATGGCTACGTTCTAGCGTTCTAGCGCTTAGTCACCTATTTTTGCTCGCGCTCGGCCTGCCGGTCCCGGGCAGCAGAGACGAAGGCTCGAAACAGCGCTCTTGAAGCCCCTTCTTCCGTCGATCGCTCCGGATGCCACTGCACGGCGAGCACAAAGTGATCGGGCGAAGTTCCTTCCAGAGCTTCGATAATGCCGTCATCCGGGCAGCGCGCCACGATGCGTAGGCCATCGCCGATCCGGTCCGCCGATTGATGATGACTGGAATTGACCGAGATGATGATCTTGCCATGTCCAGTGGGCGAATCGCTTAAGGTCTTCTGCTGACGATCGCCACCGCTCTCCTGCGCGCCCCCTTCACCCCCTGAGCCAAGAATCTCCCTCAGCTTCGATTGGGGCTCCACCTCCACGGTGTGAGCGGTGGGTACCTTCCGACCGGCCGCATGATTCACCCGCGACTCTATATCCTGGACCAGAGTTCCGCGGCGATACACGTTCAGAATTTGCAGACCGTAACAAATACCGAGAACGGGCTTTCGCAGGTTGTAAGCATCCTGCAGCAACATCCGGTCGATGTGGTCACGCCGGGTGTCAGCCGGTGCCGTTTTGGGATGGCGCGGGAGGCCATACTTCGACGGCTCCACGTCGGCCTTGCTTCCGGGCAGGAGCACACCATCGCAGGGCTCAATCCAGTTCATCGCAGCCGCTGGTGATGCCTCGAGGGGAATGCGGACCGGCTCGCCCCCTGCCTGTTCGATTGCCTTTTCGTACTGCGGCAAAGCCCGATCGACATATTCCTCATCGGAATGAGGGATCGGGATTGCAATGCGCGGCCGCATAAGGATGATTCTATTTCACTACGGTCGTTCGCAGCCCGCGCAACGTGGAAAAAGTGATCCCGAGGGCCTACGACTATCGACTGGCCTCTTCAATCCGACGTAAGGCCTGCACCTGGCGATAGCGTCGGACCTCAAGGACGGTAACCGCGATTAGAACAACGAGGGATGTCGCCGCGGCAACTGGTAGCGCTATATGGCGATAGGCCAAAGCTAGGTTGGGATGGACGCCTCCAAGGCGCCCGCGAATAACAACTCCGACGATGCCGAACAATAGACTTAGGGCGAAGGCCATGAGGGTGGCGAGGAAGGTCAGGAGCAAAACTCGAACGGGAACGAGATACCAGCGCGGGAGCTTGCGTGCCTGGGAGGCGGCAGGCATCCATTCAATTCTAGCGCTCCCGGGCCGGAAGCCGATCATCCGGTCGTCATAAGTCAGCCAGGTTGAGACAATGGCCAAAAGAGCTGCGGCGGGCGCCATAGCATAAGTACCGAGCAATCGGGAAAATCCGCCGCGGTCGGGAAAGTCCGATGGCATCGAAACCAGCTTCCCAAGGTTAAGATAGAATAAAGCTCATGTCGCAAGTTGCACCGGCAATTACGCGGCCTCCGGCGGAGGTAGTCCGACGAACCCCCGTCTCACAAGCCCCGAACGGGGTCTGCTATGCGATTGCCGGAGAGCTCACGGTTTCCCCCGCCGATTTAGAACGTATGGTGGCCGCCGTTCCGGATTCTGCGGCCGCAGCATTACAGCGCAAAGCCTATTACTTCGTCCCGCTCACGGTGAATCAGGGAGAGGACACGGTCATTGCCGACCGCTATGATGTCGCGCTCAGTGACAACGCCGTCTGTCATCGCAATCTGGACATGGGAGACTCGCAGTGTGTGTTCATTTCGACCCGGCTCATGGATGACAAGTTTTCCGTGGCCTTCGAGTTCTACATCAACGTAGGGCATGCCATCGTGGAGCGGGCAGGTGTGTCGCAGGCGTTCAGCGACCTCGTCTTGAAGCAAATGGAAGCCAATGCCCGCGGGGAAACTTCGCTCGATGCCTGGGAGTCGCGAAAGCAGGCGACGGCACGCAGCACCGAGATACAGAAGCACAAGAACGATTACCTGGCTGCGACCTTCTCGGATGCAATTTCAATTTATCTTTTGTCGCTCTTCATCGACGTTGACTACTATGACCTGCGGGAACGCGACTATCCGCTCCTGGCGCCAGCGCAGCTCGCCGAGCGATTGAGAAAAGTGGCCGAACTGTTTCCTCCCAATCCCGGCTACGAGTTCGCCATATACCACAAGCGGAGGGGCTAGGTTCCGCCAGCCCGCCACTTTCCCCGTCCTCCGAGGGCCCTAGGCTCCGGGAATCATCCTTGCCCGATTTCACGACTGCACCGGAGATCCTCGAGCCCGGTGAAAATCGCAAATCCGCCAGTGAAACCGTACAATCAGTTCTCCATGCGCGCGACGGTTCGTTCCTTTGCCAAGATCAACCTGGGGCTGGGCATCGGTGCGCGCCGCCGGGATGGCTTTCACGAGCTGCGCACCGTCTACCAAACCATCGCGCTCGCGGATCGGATTCAGGTCGCGGTAGAAGCGGGCCATGGTATTGAGATTCGTTGCCAGGATCCCCGTGTACCGAAAGACCCATCGAATACTTGTTACCAGACTGTGGAACGCGCCCTGTCCGCCCTCGACGCGCGCGGCCGAGTGTTGATCGAGATCGACAAACGCCTGCCGGTAGCGGGCGGGCTGGGCGCAGCATCGGCCAATGCCGTGGCGGCCATGCTGGCCCTCGAACGCGTCCTCGGCAAGGAGCTGCCCGTATCCGAGAGGCTGCGCATCGCCGCCGAGGTTGGCTCGGATTTGCCGCTGTTTGTGATTGGCGGAACGGTGCTCGGCACCGGCCACGGCGAGGAAGTCTATCCTCTGCCGGAGCTGCCCGCAGTCCCCTGTGTGGTGGCAACCCCGGATGTGGCGGTTTCGACGCCGCAGGCTTTTCGCGATTGGGACATGCAGGCTGGGCTGGCTGATCAGAGCCTCCCTCAAGATGAGGCTGCAAGCACGCCTCGGCCGCATCTCCAAGCGGCGTCATCCTCCCCGGCGACTAAATTGACGGCCCAGGTTCGGTCCGATAGAATCGAAGAGTTCAGCCGCATGTTTGCTGTGTGGTTGACCGTCCAGAGCAAACGCCGCTCCGGGAAGAGTTCCTCCGGTGTTCCTGCCGAGCGCAGGGGCCGGGCCGAGATCCAACTTCTCGACCTCGTTCATGCCGGGATCGAAAACGACTTCGAGCAAGTCGTCTTTCCTCAGTATCCCGAATTACGAGAGGTCAAGCGTGTGCTGGAGCAGGCGGGCGCATTGTACGCCTCGCTCTCCGGTTCTGGCTCGGCCGTATACGGGCTGTTTTCGAACCGCGCGGCGGCCGAGAAAGGCGCGACGAAACTGCGCAAGGCGGGAACGGCGGCGGTGGTGACAACGACTTTGCGGCGAGGCGAGTACTGGAAGAAGTTTCTGCTTTCGAGCTTCTAGTTTTCGAGTATGCTGTACAGGGCTTAGACTCCCCTCGACACCAAGCAGCGGAAACTGGGTTACTGGGCCGTCGACTAATGGTAGGTCAAGTGCCTTTGGAGCACTTTGTCTAGGTTCGAATCCTAGCGGCCCAGCCAGAAAAGCCTACTTTGGCGTACCCGCTCGCCGGGGCGGTGGGAGCTTGTGCCAAAACCAAGAGCCTGAGGCTAGAGCTAAAATCATGGCCAGCGTGTTGACAGTGACCGACAAAGTAGAAAAGAAGGCTGCGATGGGCACGGAAGAAAAGCCGGAACGCCGGCCGCAGCGCGTGCGCATGGACGACAAGTTCAAAATCTTCAGCGGCACAGCCAACGAAGCGCTGGCTGATGACGTTTGCCTCTTTCTGGGGCTGACACGAGGCCAAGCGTCGGTTACCCGCTTCAGCGACGGCGAAGCCTATGTTCAGATCCAGGAGAACGTGCGCGGGGCGGATGTGTTTGTGGTGCAGCCGACCTGTCAGCCGGTGGATTCGCACCTCATGGAACTGCTGCTCATGATCGACGCTCTCAAACGAGCCTCGGCGCGGCGCATCACCGCGGTGATCCCCTACTACGGCTATGCCCGCCAAGACCGCAAAGACAAGCCGCGGGTACCCATTTCCTCCAAGCTGGTCGCAGATTTGCTGACCACCGCCGGAGCCGACCGGGCGTTGATTGTCGATCTGCACGCGCCCCAGTTGCAGGGTTTCTTCAATATCCCGGTGGACCACTTGTTCGCCTCTCCCGTGCTCGTCGACTATTTCAGGCGCTCCAACTTGCCGAACCTCACCGTGGTTTCCCCCGATGCCGGGGGCGTCGAGCGGGCTCGCTTTTTCGCCAAGAAGATGGATTCTGCGCTGGCGATCGTGGATAAGCGCCGGGTCGAGGTGAATGTGGCGGATGTCATGCATGTCATCGGCGACGTGCGCGGCCGCACCTGTCTGGTGATTGATGACCTGATCGATACGGCCGGCACGCTGGTCAAGACCGCCGACGCGCTGATGGAGAACGGCGCCACCGCAGTCTACGCTTGTGCCTCTCACGCCGTGCTCTCCGGCCGGGCCGTCGACAACCTGTCACAGTCCTGCATCCGCGAGGTGGTGGTCACGAACACCATTCCCTTGAGCGCAGAAGCGAAACGCGAACCAAAAATTAAGGTGTTGACCATCGCCGGGTTAATCGGACGGGCGATTCAGTCCATTCACGAAGAAACTTCGGTCAGCAGATTGTTCAGTTAGGAAGCGAGCGTATGACAACGGCAACGGAGAACAACATTTTGCAAGCTCGGGCGCGGGCCGCCGGCAACAAGAACGATGCTCGGCGCATCCGCCGCGATGGGAGAATTCCCGCGGTGGTCTACGGTGCGGGCAAAGAGGCCCTCTCGGTGAGCGTCGATCCGCGCCAGGTGGCGCGCATCCTGCATTCCGAATCGGGCTACAACACCATCTTCGACCTCACGCTAGACGGCGAGAACACCAAGGCAATGATCGTCGACTGGCAATACGAGCCCATCAAAGGGGCCTTGCTGCACATTGATCTCAAACGCATCGCCATGGATCAAAGGCTGCAGGTCAATGTGCCCATCGTTTTGAAGGGCGAAGCAGAAGGCGTGAAGCAACAAGGCGGCATTTTGGAGCAGGTGGCGCGTGAGGTTGAGGTGGAATGTCTGCCGAGCGATATTCCCACGTCGATCGAAGTCGATGTCAGCGACCTGGTCTTCGGTAAGGTCCTGCGTATTTCCGATCTGCCCCAACCCGCTCGGGTGAAGTTCCTGAGCGATCCGAATCAGCCGGTGGTGCACATCATTTCGGTGAAGGAGGAAGCGGCTCCGACGCCGGAGGCGGTGGCGGCCGAAGCCGTGGCTGTGCCGGCCGAGCCGGAAGTCATCAAGAAGGGCAAGCAGGAAACTCCGGAAGAAGCGGCCGAAGCAGGCGCTGCGGAGAAGCCCGAAAAGGTCGAGAAGAAGGAGAAAAAGTAGCGCTTGGTCCTTGGTCATGGAGCGCTGGGCAAGCTGGGCGGTTCGAAGCCGCCGAAGCCAGGAGTTAGCCGCGAAGAGCGAAGCGTGTGAAGCTGATCGTGGGCCTCGGCAATCCGGGAATCCAGTACCAGTTCACGCCGCATAACTTGGGTTTCCTGGCCATCGACCGCATCGCCCAGCAATGCGGAGTGGTGGTACGAAACCGGCAGTGCCGGGCGCTGACCGCCCGGACGGTGATTGGTTCGGAAACGGTCCTGCTCGCGAAACCAGAAACGTTCATGAACCTGAGCGGCATCTCGGTGCGCGAATTGGTCGCCGAGTACCAAAGCGCTCCGGAATCGGATCTGGTTGTACTCCAGGACGAACTGGATTTTCCCTGGGGTAAAGTGAGAGTCCATCGCAACCGCAGCGCCGCCGGACACCACGGGATCGAGTCGCTGATTGGGACGCTTGGAACCCAGGATTTCCTGCGAATCCGCATGGGAGTCGGTCCCGACAGGAAAGTGGAAGACGGCATCAGTTATCTGCTGTCCCCTTTTCCCAAGGCGCAGCATCCGGTGATCGATGCCATGCTGGGGTCGGCGGCCGAGGCGGTCGCGGTGATTTTGAAGGAAGGTCCGGCGGTGGCTATGAATCGCTTTAACCGTAAAGAGCCGGACGCGGAAAACTAAACACGGAGGGTAATGGGAGCGAGCGGGAAGCTAAGCTCGATTCCAGCAAGAATTATGGCAGATGGGGAGAAGGGAATGAATCGCACGTACGAACTCATGTTCATCGTCCGTCCCGACATGGCGGAAGAGGATCAGGACAAGCTGATTTCCACCTTGGAGTCGGCGGTCACGTCGTTCGGGGGACGAGTAAAGAGTATCGAGCGCATGGGAAAACGGCGCCTCGCCTACACCGTCCGTAAATTCCAGGATGGCATCTACGTTCTGCTAACCGCCGAAGGAAGCGGCGGCCTGATGCACGAATTGGAGCGTCGATTGCGCGTGAGCGAACCGGTGATCAAGTTTCTGACGGTGCGTATCGATGAGGAACAAAAACGCCTAGACAAGATCAAGGCAATCCGCGCCGCGAAGCGCAAGACTTCCTCTACCCCGGCGGCTGCGGAGGCGGCAGGAGAGACACCGGCGGCAACGGCATAGAACCCTCGTCTGGGGTTCTCGCCCGGGGAAAAGGTCCCCGCCAACAAGGGAAAAGGAGATGGTGAAGATCATGACTGAGGAAACCAGAGCGGCAGCAGGATCGACGACCGAAGCGGTGGTCACCCCGGAGCGCCCCGAGCGCACGGAGCGGCCCGAGCGGACGGAGCGAGTGGATCGGGGAGAGCGGCGGCCCGGTCGTAGCTCGCCCGGCGCAGGCGGCGGCCGCGAAGGCGGAGCCCGCAAATTTTTCCGGCGCAAGAAAGTATGTAAATTTTGTGTCGAGAAGATCGAAGCCATTAACTACAAAGACGTCCGCTTGTTGCAGCAATTCGTCGCCGAAAGCGGCAAGATTGTTCCGCGGCGCCTGACCGGCGTGTGCACACCCCATCAACGGCGATTGTCGTCGGCGATCAAACAGGCTCGCAATATCGCGCTGCTGCCCTTTGCCGGCCGCGCCTGATAGAACTCGCACCATCGACCGATGGTTGAATGAAATGGGAGTCCTCTATGGAAGTTATTCTGAAAGAAGACGTAGCCAAGTTGGGCTCGCGGGGCGACGTGGTTAAGGTTGCCGAGGGCTACGGGAGAAACTATCTGTTACCGCGAAAGCTTGCCATTGAAGCAACCTCCGGCAACAAAGCCGTGATCGAGCAGATGAAGGCGGCGGCCCTTCGCCGGTCGGCGAAGGAGAAATCCCAGGCCGAGGCCTTGGCGCAGCAGTTTGAGAGCCTGTCGGTAAGCTTCCTTCGCCGGGCCGGCGAACACGACCAATTGTTCGGCTCGGTTACCTCCGGTGACATTGCCGAAGGACTCGAGAAGAAGGGTTTCTCCGTCGACCGGCGTAAGATCCAGCTCCACGAGCCACTGCGTACTCTCGGAGAGTTCACCGTTCCCATCCGGTTGCACAAGGACGTAACCACGCACCTCAAGGTATTGATCGAGAAGGAAACAGTGGTTTGATTCCGGAGTCTTCCCGGGCTTTCAAGCCTGCCCTGACGATGGCTTGGCGGTCGGCTCGGGAGCGGTTTTGATAACTTCGTTGCTGCCATCTCCTTACATCGATCCTTGGGGGCGAGATTGGGCTCGAACGCACCCAAGTTTTGCTCACGGTTCTCATCCTGACACGTCCATAGCTATGCCACCGGGAAAATGGCAATGGCGCCCGGGGCAGTCGAGGACCCAGAAGCGATATGCCGGCCGATGCGTGGTCTCTAACATTTACGGTTGGCAAGGATTCCCCTCAGGGAGCAAGACGGGACGAAGAAGCAGGCGGAACCCAGAATTTCCCCTCTCGGGGCCTTATGGCTGGGAACAGTCTAGGCCGTATCGACGACACGCTCTTGGTTCGCGAAGCGCAACGTGGCAATCGCGCTGCTTTCGAGGAATTGGTGCGTCAGTATGATCAGGCGGTGCTTCGCCTGGCCGTGCATCTCACGGGCTCGGAGCATGAAGCCCAGGATATTTACCAGGACGCTTTTTTGAAGGCGTATAAGAGCGTAGGCAATTTTCGCTTTGAGTGCTCCTTCTACACTTGGATTTATCGCATCGTGACCAATCTGTGCCTGGACCATCTGCGCAAAAAGCAAGTGCGGAAGGAAGAGGCGCCGATAGCTACCGACCCCGATGGCGAAGCATACGATGTGCTGGAGCAGGTCGCGGATGGACGAGCCGGAGCAAATCCGGAACGCGACCTGATGCGCCGAGAGCTGGCCGGGCGTATCAGCCGGGCGCTCGAGAAGCTCACCCCCCGCGAGCGCATGGTTTTTGAGCTAAAGCATTATCACGGGCTGAAATTGCGAACCGTAGGCGAAGTCCTCCATACCACGGAGGAAACCGCAAAGAATACACTGTTCCGCGCCAACCAGAAGTTGCGGAGCGCACTGGCGGATATGCGGTAGCAGGTTGGGACGAGGGATTGGGCTCGAGCCCCTGGCTCGAGCCTGGACTGGCCCGCTAAGGAGTGTGGATATGAAATGTGAATGGGTCAAGGACAACGTTCTTTTGTATGTTTACAACGAGCTGCCCGACGATGCGCGCTATGAACTCGAGCAGCACTTGGCTCGTTGCCCCGGCTGTACCGCCGAGCTCAAGGCGACGCGTAAGTTCCACGCAGTTCTCTCCGAGCTGCCGGTCGAAGAACCCTCCCCCAACTTGCTGACGGCTTCCCGCATGAGACTCGAAGAAGCGCTCGAAACCGCCAAACCGGGCGGCTTTTGGCGGCGGCTGGCATTCGATCCCGCGGCCTGGCTCCGGCAAATTCAATTCGCCCCAGCCTTGGCAGCGGTACTGGTTATTCTGGGGTTTGCCGGCGGGATCGGGACGAGCTATAAGCTGCTGTCGAACTCGGGAAATCTGGAGTCCCTGGTTCCGCGTACCGCTCCTGCTCCAGCCGAATCCTCCATCGCTGCCATCCGTTCCATATCCCAGGACGCCGGCTCAAACACGGTCAGCATACAGTACGACACGGTTTCCACCCAACAAGCCCAAGGTTCGCTGAACGATCAGCGCATTCAACAGCTGCTTTTGTTCGCCGCCCGCAACAACTACAACTCCGGTGTTCGCATGGATTCGGTCGACCTTCTGACCCAGCATGCGAGCGATCCTCACGTTCGCGAAGCCTTGGTCTGGGCCTTGCGCTATGACTCCAATCCGGGAGTGCGGCTGAAAGCACTCGACGGTATGGCGGCGTACGTGAAGAGCGATCCGCGGGTTCGCGATGCTCTGCTCGAGGCCTTGATGGACGACTCCAATTTGGGAGTGCGGGTCGAAGCCCTCCATCTGCTCGAACCGGTTCGCGCCGACAGCAGCGTGCGCGCCGTTCTGGTGAAGCTGGCCCAAAATGACGAGAATGCCTATATCAAATCGCAGGCGCGCAGCGTGCTGGCTCAGCTTCCCGAATTTGACTAAGCGCGATGAGCGTAGCTAAAGCTGCCCAATCGAGATTGGGGTGAAGAGGCAGGTGATAGGAGAAGGTGGGAGATTGAAACGTCTCGCTAGAGTTCTTCTGGTTGTCGTCGCCGTCCTACCGTCGGCGCCAGCCCAGCAGACGCGCATCTACGGTGAGGGCGGAAACTGGGCCCAGGAGATCACGGGTTCGCTGGCCGCGGTCAAGAACCTCAAGGTGAGGGTGGACGTCGGATCCGTACGAGTGACCGGAGGGGCTCAGCAATCGATCGACTACACCATTCACAACCTCTCCCGTAGCGGCTCCGAACAGGCAGCACGCCGGGACTTCGAAAACTACAAGATCAGCGCCACCGTCCACGGTGACACCGCCAAGATTGTCGGGGAATGGCAAGGGGGTAAATCCCACCGTTTTTCGGGAGAACTCGTGATTCATGTCCCGCGGGAGATGGACGACGTCAAAGTCGAAACCGAGGGGGGCAGTGTCTCGACCAGTGGAATCACGGGAAGACTGGAGGCCGAGAGCGGCGGCGGCAACATTCACCTGGATGACATTGGGGGCGTCATCAGCGCAGAAACGGGTGGCGGAGGTATCGAGGTGGGGAACGTTGCCTCCGACGTCAGCCTGCATACGGGGGGTGGATCGATCAAGGTGAACTCGGCCAAGGGGAAGATTATCGCCCAGAGTGGTGGCGGCAGTGTGCTGGTGGTTGAGGGTGCCCAGGGGGCTGAGCTAGAAACCGGCGGGGGGAAGATCGAAGTGGAACGTTGTAATGGGAACGTGAGGGCCCGGACCGGGGGAGGCAACATCGAACTCGGGGACATCGGCGGAGAGGCCGAACTCTCAAGCGGCGGCGGCAGCCTCCACCTCACTTCTGCCAAAGGACCGGTAAGGGCCGAAACCGGTGGAGGCACGATCGAGTTGGGGGGAATACCTTCGGCTCGGGCTGAAACCGGAGGGGGCAGTATCGAAGCCAAGTTCGTATCCTCGACCGGCGCAAGGACTGATTCGTTCCTCGAAACCTCGGCGGGATATATTACGGTCTATATCGCGCCCAACGTCAACCTCAGCGTTCGTGCCTCGATCGAGGTCGCCAATGGCCACCGCATCCACTCCGATTTTCCCGAGATCCGCATCTCGGCCGAAGGTGGCGACTGGGGACCAAAGACAGTGACAGCAGAAGGCAACTTGAACGGCGGTGGTCCGAAGCTCAAAGTCCGGACTACGACGGGAGATATCTCCTTTCTCCGCGCCAGCCGCTAGGCGGCAAATAAAGGGGGAGCCATGGCAAAGACGATCCTCATCACCGCAGTGATCCTAGTCGTTGGGGCTGTCTTCGCCCCGGCCGAATCTCTTTCCGATCGATCCTCGGACGACGCTATTGCGTTTCCCAGCGAAGATTCCGAAGGCGTTTCCTATCTCGGCGTAGACACCCGGGATATCACGGCCGACCGGCTGGGTCCCCTGCACCTGAAAGAAGAGACGGGAGTAGAGATCACCATGGTCGACCAAGACGCTCCTGCCGGCAAGGCCGGACTAAAGGAGCAGGATGTCATCCTCACGCTCAACGGTGAAAAGATTGCGAGCGTCGAGCAACTCCGCCGCATGATCCGCGAAACACCATCCGGACGGGTCATAAGCCTCGGCATCTCCCGCAACGGCCAACCGATGACTCTTCAGGTACAACTCGCGGATCGCAAAAATGGCTTGGACCCCGGAGCCAACGGGAAGAGCTTTCACGTTACCCTGCCTGCCATGCCGGTCATGCCCGAAATGCCGGCCTTGCCCGATCTGGACCTCCCCGTGTCCATCGTCGTGGTTCATTCCTCCGCCCGCAGCGGTCTGATGGTCGAGAACCTCACTCCCCAACTAGGCGATTACTTCGGTGTCAAGAATGGGGAGGGCGTGCTGGTCCGTTCGGTCGAGAGAGGGAGTCGGGCGGAGAAGGCGGGGTTCCGGGCGGGAGACGTAATCACCAAGGTCAACGGCGAGCCGATTCGCGATTCCGGGGATTTCACTCACGCTTTGCGCTCCCGCAAGGACAACACGGTGAGTATCGGCATTGTGCGCGATAAGAAAGAACAGAGCGTGACCCTCTCTTTGCCGGAGCGGAAACAATCCCGCGACCTCGAGGAGAGCCGCGGACAGCTGACCTCCTGTCTCAGCGAGTTGCAATCTGAATGGGCGCAGCTCACCTTCGACAGCAAGCAAGTCACGCAGCAGTCGCGAAGAGCGGTCGAGGACCTCAAGCGGCAGATGGGTGTCGAGCGGCAGACGAATGAGATGCACAGACACAGCGACGAGCGCCGGCTAGAACTGGAGAGGGAACGGGATCGCGCTTTAGAAGAACTGCAAGAACGACTGCGGGAAAAAGACTGGGAATAATCCAAATCTAGAGTCAGCGCTCGGAGGCAGGTTCGGC
>DATJVZ010000057.1:0-5875 GCA_035501575.1 Terriglobales bacterium
GGGAATTATCCGTGTCCCGTATGTGGGAACCATATTCTTTCTGGGCTTGGTCGCGGTGATGGGCTACGAGTTGAGTGGGGAATCGATCCGCGCCTCTCAACTCGACCGCAAGTTGCAGGAGAGTGAAGCCGGGTTGCACGAGATCGAAGAAAGAATGACGCTGGCCGTCGAAGGCGCGGATTTCGGCATATGGATTCGGGATCTTATACGGAACGAAATCTGGGCGACAGACAAATGGCGGGCGTTGTTCGGGTATACAAAATCGGAACGACTGGAACTCGACCGAATTCTGGAGCGAATCCACCCCGAAGATCGCGATGCTGTCCGCCTGGTGCTTAAGAATTCGACTCATGGCGATGGCAGCTATGAAGGAGAATTTCGCGTAGTGCTCCCGGACGGCGAAATGCGCTGGATCGGTTCACACGGTCGTGTCGAGTGCGACTCTTCAGGAAAACCAATTCTCATTCGCGGTGTATCGCATGACATTACCGGGCGCAAGTTGGCGGAGATGGAGTCCCAACAGTTGCGGAACGAGATAGCTCATGTAGGCCGCGTCTCCATGATGGGCCAGCTCGCCTCGGCGCTGGCGCATGAGATTAACCAGCCGCTCGGTGCCATCCTGCGCAATGCGGAGGCGGCGGAACTCTACCTGGAAAATGCCTCGCCGGACCTCGAAGAAATCCGCGCGATTCTCGCCGACATCCGAAAGGACGATCAGCGTGCGGGGGCTGTGATTGACCGGATGCGCGCCCTGCTCCGGCGGCAGAGCCTGGATAAACGGCCCGTGGATGTACGCGAATTTATAGGCGAAGTCGTTTCTCTCGTGCGCTCCGACGCTGCGGCACGCCACGTTAAACTGGAATTGACCGTGGCTGGGAATTTGCCGCCGGTGTCTGGCGACCTGGTGCATCTACAGCAGGTGCTGCTGAATCTGCTCGTCAATGGCATTGATGCCGTCGATGAGGCGAGCCGGGGGGATAGGCGCGTCCGCGTGACCGCGTCGCTTGACGGACCACGGGCGGTAGAGATCGCAGTGAGCGATTCCGGGCCGGGCATCCCAGCCGACAAACTCGCGCAAATTTTCGATCCGTTTTTCACCACCAAGGCGAACGGCATGGGCATGGGTTTGCCGATCTGCCGGACTATTATAGAGGCACACAAGGGACGGCTCTGGGTGGAGAACAAGAGTGAGGGCGGGGCGTCGTTCCGGTTTACACTGCCGATCGCGGAGGAGAGCGCCACAACATGAACGAGATTGCACCCATCGTTCACATTGTCGACGATGATGCGTCTTTTCTCATCGCGATCGCGCGGTTGCTTCGGGCGCATGGATTCTGCGTAAAGACCTATTCGTCAGCGCATGAATTTCTCGCGCAACGTGCTGCAGATACACCTGGGTGTGTGCTGGCAGATTTGCAGATGCCGAAAATGAACGGACTCGATCTGCAATCCGCTCTCTCGCAGACTCCCAATCCGCTGCCGATTCTCTTTCTGACTGGGCATGGAGATATTCCCTCGACCGTGCGGGCAATGCGCGATGGAGCCGAGGACTTCCTGGAAAAACGTGCTCCCAAAAAGAAGCTCGTTGATGCCGTGACGCGCGCTCTTGCCCGCGATTGTCGTGAGCGTAATGTGCGTGCCCAGCAGCGTGAGTTGCGCACGCGCTTCGACACGCTCACCGAGCGCGAGCTCCAAGTGCTTTCTCACGTTGTGCAGGGACGACTCAACAAGCAGATTGCAGGGGATCTAGGCATCCACGAGCGAACGGTGAAGCTGCATCGTACCGCGATCACCTCAAAATTGAAGGTGCAGTCCGTGGCGGAACTTACCCGGCTTACGCAAGAGGCTGGCATTTTCTCCGAGCCTGTGCGTACCTTCCCCAAAGGGTAGTAGACGGTGTCAGTTTTCCATTCCTATAGTGCTCATCGGTGAAGAACCTGAAGTTGCCGAGTGGGATTCAGGCTCACCCTAACTAGTACTGTGCTCCTAATCGCGTGACCATTTCACGCGAGCTCCACCATCGGATAGGTAGCAGCAATGAGACTCCTAAAAACTGCATTCGCACTGATTGTCTTTTTCTGTGGTGGTCCTGGCCCAATGTAACTAGCAGCGGGAAAAACACGCCGCTTCTTAATTGGGACAGAGGGTATCCGGATGCTTCTGCAATTCTATAGGTCCATCGAGCGCGTGCTCGAACCGATCGAACCGAGCGAGCGCATCGCGGAAGTGCTCTTTGGCCTGATCATGGTCCTCGCGCTTACCGGTTCGCTAAGAGTGGCCACGGCGGGGCGCGATGATGTGCACACGATGCTCATTAGCGCCCTAGGATGCAATCTGGCCTGGGGAATCATTGATGCGTTGCTCTATGCCATGGGCCGCATGGCCGAGAAGAGCCGCGGTCTCGTGGTTTATCGGGCCGTGCGCATGGCCACCGACCCACGGCTGGCACAACGCCTCATCGCGGACGCGTTGCCTTCGGTGGTCGCGTCCGTCCTCCAGCCGGCGGAGCTTGCATCAATGCACCAGCGTTTGAAGCAACTCCCCGAGCCGCCCGAGCGAGTGCCCCACCTGGGGAAGGGCGATTGGCTGGCCGCGTTCAAGGTTTTCCTGTTGGTGTTCCTCACCACGTTTCCTTTGGCGATACCATTCATTTTCATGTACAACGCCGCGTGGGCCCTGCGCGTCTCCAACACCATCGCCATCGGGATGCTGTTCGGGTTGGGTTATGCATACGGACGTTGCACCCTACGCAACCCGTGGGGCAGGGGGATTGCCATGGTCATCCTCGGGATCGCGCTGGTGGCCCTCACCAAGGCGTTTGGAGGATGAAGCCAATACTGTGTTTGCTGCTCTTTCAAACAGCATTTTCTGCCGGCAGGGCCAGGTGTTGCCAAGTCTTGGGAGCACTCAGGCGGGGTCAGGATATGCGTAGATTGCTGAGAATCAAGCAATCTCTTTCGGCGGTCGCAGCGGCTGCGTTACTCGCCAGCTCTGTCTACGGCCAGGCCACAACAAGCAGCAATCCGGAGGCTTCGAGCTCTGCTTCAAGTGCCTGGTCGTTCTCCCTCACAGCGGACGGATATGTAGTACCGCATTCAGAATTCTTTGTTTCTCCGACATTCACTGCAGATCGGGAGTGGCTTCACCTCGAGGCTCGCTACAATTACGAGAATCTGCTGACGGGATCCCTTTGGATTGGTTACAACTTTAGCGTCGGCCACAAAGTGGTGTTCGAAATCACCCCCATGATTGGCGGGGTCTTCGGCAATGCCAACGGTATCGCACCGGGATATGAGGTTTCGCTAACCTACAAACGGATCGAGGTGTCCAGTTCGGGCGAATGGGTGTTCGACACGAGCAACCGTAATGCCAGTTTCTTCTATGCGTGGCCTCAGCTGACCTATTCACCCGTGGACTGGTTTCACGTTGGATTCGTAGCGCAACGCACGAAAGTCTACCACACAAATTTTGACACCCAGCGTGGGTTCTTCGTTGGTTTCTCCCACAAAAAGGCCGAATTCACCACGTATATTTTCTATCCAATCGATTCGCATCCCACCCTGGTTGTTGAGTTGCGCTGGAGTTTCTGAATTTGCATCGTTTCAACAATGGTTGGAAGAGCGGGAACGATGAAGAGAAGGCCGCCCGTGATGCGGAAGTCATCCGAGTTACCCAAAAGAGGCGGGTATCTTCGCGGAGCCCGTGCGGACCTTCCCCAAAGGGCAGTAGACGGCCCTTTCAGCCCCCTCTAAAGTGCACATCAGCAAATGCCGTGCGATTACACGGTCCATGTTCAGGGAGGGATTCCATGCGATTGACCGTCCTCTGTCTCCTAGCGATCGGAGTGCTCCTGCCAACAAGCCGAGCACAGGATGTTCCTGTTTCCGAGGTTACCCCGTTAGAGAGCACCATTAAGTTTGACGTCGAGGCGTCGGTGCCTATCCAAGGCACGTTCCAGAAGTGGGATGCAACTCTCAAATACTCGTCCACGGCTGTGGAGTCGGGCGTATTAGACATCAAAATCTATGCCGACAGCGTGGACACCGGAAGCGGCCTGAAGAACGGCAAGCTGAAGGGCAAGGATTTCTTCAATGTTAAGGACGATCCCTACATCACGTTTAAGTCTACGAAGGTTACCCAGACCAGTGCCGATACCTTTGAATTGGCTGGCGACTTTACGATTCGGGGCGTGACACGGCAGGAGAAGCTGGAGCTAAAGGTTATTGGCAAGGGAACTGGCGCGGCCACAATTAATGGGACAATGGCCTTCGACCGTAAAGAATACGGGATGAATAGTGGCATCCCCTTCATCAAGATTGCCAACCGCGTCGAAGTGACTGTCGCACTCAGGGTCAAGCACGTCGGCGGGCCTCCGTTGGTTTTTAAGCAATAGACAGCTGGCTGCAGGGCGGTCCATGAAAACTGCGGGGAGAAATTGGGCTAATGAAATTACGTGCCTATTTTCCATGATCCGACCCGACAGAACCAACCGGGTGACGAAATTCTCATACGTTGTGCCTATCCCTTTAATGGATGGTGGACTCAAGATGCGACCATTCCAAGTGTTCCTAATCACCGCGCTTCTGATCGCTTGCCCACCCCATCTGTCCGCGGCTACCCTACCTGCAAAATCACTGCAAGGGGTATTCTCGCCTGACGAGTGTGAGCTGGTCCCCGAGCTCGTGGGAGGGTGGGCCATTCCCGGCGTCAATTACTCCGTTCGTGAGAGCGACCACCACAAATATTGGATGATCGATCAAGATGCGGACTTGAAGACTGGTAACAAGCTAATTCTTGAAATATGTGCGGCTCATATAGGCGGCCAACTGTTCTACGACGCGACCTTCCAGATCCTTCGACCGGGCAACAAGCCAACCCTCCCGCCAGAATTTGTCGTGGGCACGGGCATTTTTGCTGTCAATATCGTCGGGGGCTTCTGGGTGCCGCTCCACATAATCGGAAAGCTGGAGGTTGGGCAAAATAACCTGCGTTTTCTGCAAATAGATGACGAATGGCTGCAAGAAGCCCTGAAGTCTCGCCTCATCACTGTGCCCAGCGTCGAGGACCGCTCCGGTGAATATCTCCTGACCGCAAACGGCAAACAATTGAAGGCATTTGTAGCGTCCCTCTCAGCCAATCCCAACGCGTTTTCCGAGCAACAATCGCTGACCCGGATTCCCGAACGGAAGCCCAATCGAACGCCTTGACCCAGAGGTCTAAGAAGGCGCAGATGAAATTCCTAGATGGCAGTGTGAACCGGTCGACACGGAAAAGCGTTCTCAACCGACCAAATACGAGAGCGAGTGCGCAGACGGTCCGGGTAATTCGCCAACTGGCGGAGATCTTGGATGCGTAGCGCCTTTCCACGGGGTGTCCGGCCACCGGTGTGATGTTCCACTCCGGCGGCGGTGAGCCGATGGATTTGGACAAGCGGGCTCAACGCATCGTTCGTCCAGCCGTGGAAGCGATTCGGCTGGAGTGGTATGGCTGGCACGGATTCCGGCGCGGCATTGCGTCAAATCTGTATGAGCTGGGAGCCAACGACAAAGTGGTCCAGCGCGTACTGAGACACGCGAAACCGCACGTAACCAAAAAGCGTTCCATCAAAGCTTTTGATCCCGCCGTGTTGGCGGGGATGAAGAGCATGGAAGCGACTTTGGATCTGTTGAAAACGTGTTCCGCAAATGTTCAGCAGGTGAATTCGGCGATTGTGGTAAGCTATTGAAAGTAAACCCCGGAGAGGTGGCCGAGAGGCTGAAGGCGGCGGTTTGCTAAACCGTTGTACGAGCTAAAACTTGTACCGGGGGTTCGAATCCCCCCCTCTCCGCCAGATTTCCGCTGTACAGTCCGGACAGATGCTTTACAGAACGTTCCT
>DATJVZ010000058.1:0-6193 GCA_035501575.1 Terriglobales bacterium
TTGGTCACGTGTTACTCACCCGGTCGCCACTTTACTCAGGGATTGCTCCCCTTTCTCGTTCGACTTGCATGTGTTAGGCACGCCGCCAGCGTTGATTCTGAGCCAGGATCAAACTCTCGTTTGAAACCTGATGTCTGCCGACGGATGGTAGGCAGACTGCCATCGCCGCCGCTCGAACGGACGGGATGGCCGCTGCTTGGATCAACACCAAGCAGCTATCTTGTGAGATCGCTCGGATTTTCACCCGAGCCATTCTTCTCACGACTGGCACGTTCAACCTAGTTTGTCAAAGACCGAATCGCATTCCCGCCTGAGCGGGCGCCTTCGATCCCGAGTGGATCTTGGAAATTCGCCACCTGCCGAAAGCACGCAGCTACCCGCAATCCACCGGTCCTCGAAACCGTTACACCTTACAGGCCGCGCAATCAGGTGTCAATCCGCCGCTATCACAGGATTTCCACTTCTTTTCAACCGACTCCCATCCAATCAACCTGGCGGTTCCGCCATCTTTTGGGGAACTACCTGCCAAGGAATCTATTCGGGTCGCGAGGAGCCGTTTTTGCGCGCGCAGCAGAACGTCATCTTCCGCTTGCCTGAACGCTGTGCCGCACGAATTGGCTGTGCCAATCGGGCTCAAGCCGACACGGAAGACTATCGTTCACAAAAGATCTATTGGAGGTTCTTGCGAAAACGCTCAAACCCTTCGAGGAACGCTGTCCCCGAATTCAGCCCCGTGGCCGGGGCGAGTTTTTGTACTGTCCATTTGATGCCGGACGAGCGTCGGAAGACCCAAGATAAAACGCCCGGCTTAAGCCACAATGTCTCTCGACGTATCTATCTTTATACCACTCCCTCAGGTTTGGTGCAAGGACCTGCTTCAGACTGGTTAACGAATCGTATTACCCAGGCTGAGGGGCAACCTCAACCTGAGCAGTCAGCGCCGGGACACCGCGCTCATGGTCTTGAACCCCGCAGAAGCCATGCACGGGGAGATCCCGGCGTCAGTCCTTCGCGGCTCTTGGGCACAGAGAAGCTCGCCAACCGTTCTCTAGATTCTTCGAACTCTGGCAGATGAACTTGCCTCCGGGTCGGATTGGTGGTTCGCGCCCCATCGCGATTGCGACCCGCGCGGATACCGCTCCGAGCGGGCACGGCAGGGATCGCCGACCATCAGTCAGCGAAGCAAACAATGAGCACCAAAGTAACCAAGCTATTTCTGGCCGTCATTTTCGCTCGAGACATCTTTGGTAGACTGGCCTTATTTTGCCATGGGAGATTCTCCCATCATCGTGACGGGAGGAGCCGGTTTTATAGGCTCCAATTTTGTGTTGCGGTGGCTCGAGACCGAATCCAGCCCGGTCATCAACCTCGACAAGCTCAGCTATGCCGGCAATATGGGAAATTTGGCGAGCGTTACCGCTCACCCGCGGCACGGCTTCGTGCACGGGGACATCGGTGATCGCAAGCTGGTGGGCGAGCTGCTCGCGCACCGGCGTCCGCGCGCCATCGTCCACTTTGCGGCCGAAAGCCATGTCGACCGCTCCATCCATGGACCGGATGACTTCGTACGAACCAACGTGAATGGCACCTTCTCGCTCCTCGAGGAGGCGCGCGCTTACTGGACTGAAATGGATGGAATCGAGAAGAGCCAGTTTCGTTTCTTGCACGTTTCGACCGACGAGGTGTATGGATCGTTGGGACCGAAGGACCCCGAGTTCCGAGAATCCGCCCCTTATGCTCCCAACAGCCCGTATGCGGCGTCGAAAGCCAGTTCCGATCACCTGGTCCGTGCCTATCATCACACCTACGGTCTGCCCACGCTGACCACGAATTCTTCGAACAACTATGGTCCCTACCAATTTCCCGAGAAGCTGATCCCGCTCAGCATCCTGCATGCCCTCCAGGGAAAGCCGATTCCGGTGTACGGGGACGGGCAGAACGTGCGCGACTGGCTGTTTGTCGAAGACCATTGTCGCGCCATCCGAACCGTGCTGGCGCGGGGGAAGCCAGGCGAAACCTACAACGTCGGGGGACGAAACCAGAAGCGCAACATGGAAATTGTCGAGACCATCTGCTCAATTCTCGACGAACTGCGGCCGGCCGATCCGGTGGTTCCGCACTCTCGGCTGATCAAGATGGTCGCGGATCGCCCCGGGCACGATCGGCGTTACGCCATCGATGCACGCAAGATTGAACAGGAACTGGGCTGGCGGCCGCAAGAGAGCTTTGAAAGCGGGATTCGCAAGACCGTCGCCTGGTATCTGGCCAACCCGGCCTGGGTGGAGGATGTGACCAGCGGAAGTTATCGGCAATGGATTCAGACCCAATACTCGCTGTGAACTGACCAGAGCTGAAGATGGCAAAAACCGCCAAAGCTTCCAATTACAAGGGAATCATCTTAGCCGGTGGATCGGGCACGCGCCTCTATCCCGTAACCCATGCGGTGTGCAAGAGCCTGCTGCCCATCTACGACAAACCCATGATCTATTATCCCCTGTCGACCCTGATGTTGGCGGGGATTCAGGACATTCTCATCATCTCCACCCCGGAAGATGTGCCCCGATTTCGGCAGTTCCTGGGAGATGGATCGCGCTTCGGTTTGAACTTCGAATATGTCATCCAGCCTAAGCCGGAGGGAATCGCGCAGGCCTTTTTGGTAGGCAAAGATTTCATCGCGGATTCCTGTTGTGCGCTGGTGCTCGGCGACAATATTTTCTATGGTCATGATCTGGCGAAGACCTTAGCCGATGCGTCCAGGCACGCAACCGGCGCACAGATCTTTGCCTATCCGGTGCACGATCCCGAGCGTTATGGCGTGGTGGAGTTCGACCCGCAAGGCCGGGCTCTCAGCTTGGAGGAAAAACCCCGGGTGCCCAAGTCGCGGTATGCCGTGACCGGACTTTATTTCTACGACCAGCAAGTGGTCGACATTGCCCGATCCCTCAGGCCGTCGGCGCGTGGCGAGCTGGAAATCACGGACTTAAATAAGGAGTATCTGACGCGCGGGCAACTGGACGTGAGGGTGATGGGGCGAGGCATGGCGTGGCTCGATACGGGAACTCATGAAGCGATGCTCGAAGCCTCCTTGTTTATCCAAACCATCGAAACTCGCCAGGGCCTCATGGTTGCGTGTCCGGAAGAGATCGCCTACCGCTACGGATACATTACCGCGGAGCATCTGGAAACTACCGCATCCAAGATGCAGAACAGCGGCTATGGCCGTTACTTGCTGCAACTGCTTCGCGAGAGAGTCTTCTAGCCGGGAGTTTGAGCCCACCGAATCGAGCCTGTCTATGAAAGTCATCGAAACTCCGCTGCCGGGCGCGCTGATCCTCGAGCCCAAAGTCTTCGGCGATGCCCGCGGGTTCTTTCTCGAGACCTATAACGAGAAGGTCATGGCGCAGATTGGAATTCGGGATCATTTCGTGCAGGACAATCATTCCTATTCCCTGCGCAACGTGGTCCGCGGGCTGCACTACCAGATCTGCCACCCGCAGGGGAAATTGGTGCGAATTGTCAGCGGGGAGATCTTCGACGTTGCCGTCGACTTGCGTCGCGGTTCGCCAACCTTTGGCAAATGGCACGGGGTGATCCTGGGAGGAGACAACCAGCGCATGTACTGGATTCCTCGGGGCTTCGCTCATGGTTTCCGGGTGCTTTCGGCGAACGCTCATGTCCTCTACAAAACGACGGATTTTTACCACCCGGAGTACGAACGCACGTTGGCATGGAACGATCCAGCCGTCGGCATCGACTGGCAACTGGACGGACCGGCCCTTCTATCCGCCAAGGACGGGCAGGGTGTGACCTTCGAAGCGGCGGAAACTTTCGAGTGAGGGGCTAGCCTCGATCGCTGATCCAAGAGTACGGCCAAAGCCGGCAAGAGGTTCGAGGTTCCGGAAGCTCCAATCACGGAATGGTAACGGACGCTTCGTTCGAATACGCGCTTTCCTCGTTAGCTGCATTCACCGCGGTGCTGACGTAGTAGTACGTCGTACCGGACTGGGTATTCGAATCGAGGTAGTTGGTGTTCGACAAAACCGACGAATTCAGCTTCGCGTAAGGGCCGCCGGACTGCGTGCCCCGATACACGTTGTATCCGACCACGGACGAGCTGCTCGGATTCCACGCGAGGGCCACGCTGTCTGGGCCTGATCCGGGCGAAGGAACCGTCGTGGCAGGGGAAGAGGCCTTGGCACTCGACGAAACACCGGCGCAGGCCGAGAGCAAGGCCAAGCTGGCGGCCAGCACCGCCAAATAAATCGGTCGCAGTTTCGAACTGCAGCGCATGGCTTAATTATTGGCATTCACTCGAAGTTGTCGAGAGAACCGCAAGTCATGTTCATTCTTGCGACTCCCGGCTGTACTTCGGTAACTAAGTGGCGCGAGGCGACGGGCGGAGCTACGAACAAATCTTGGATGGAACCTACGCATGATAATTGAACCCAGGCCAGATTGCACAGTAGGAAGTGCAATTCCAGCCTGCGAAGTTGCGGTTTCCGAGCCCGTAACCTTAAGCACGACCCCGTCTCCTCAGACAAGGGCCGACGCCCGCGCATCCGGGCAAAGTTTTCCACCTTGCTCGCGACGACCAGTCTGAGCGAAGATTCCTTGTTGCCTCGGTCGGGGAGAGGGTTTCGCGCCGCCAGAGCGCGAGATCTTCCCTTCCTCTGACGGGGTGGAACTTGCCATGTCAGCTAAACCCAAAAAGGCTTCCGAAGTCTCTGCAGCCACTCTAAAACTTCGCCTGCTGAAGCGATTGCGATGCACCCTGAAATTTGAAAAGACAGCTTGGGCGATAGGACGCTCCTTGGTTGCAGGAGTCGATGAAGTCGGCCGCGGCTCTCTGTTCGGGCCGGTCGTGGCCGCGGCCGTGATCCTCGACCCCAAGTACCGCATTCGGGGACTGCGCGATTCGAAGTTGCTCCCCGCAGATCGTCGCCAAACGCTGGCGGAGCGCATTCGCGAGCACTCGATCGGATGGGCGGTGGCGGCCGTCGATGCCGCCCGCATTGATCAAATCAACATCTACCAAGCCTCGCGCCTGGCCATGCGCGAAGCCGTCCTTCAGCTCAGGCCTCGACCCGACCACCTGCTGATTGACGCCCTGGTGCTCGATTGTGAGCTTCCGCAGCGAGCCATCATCCACGGAGACGCTCTCTCCGCCTCGATCGCCGCCGCATCGATTGTCGCCAAGGTGGAGCGGGACCGCATGGTGCGGGAATGGGATCCAGTTTTCCCGGTTTACCACTTGGCCTCGAACAAGGGATACAGCACTCCTAAACATATCGCCGCCCTCCGTCGCTACGGGCCGTCGCCCTTGCACCGCCAGTCCTTTGCCCCGGTTTGGATGAATCCGGTTCCTCAGGAAGCCTTGGCCTTCATGCTCGAGGAAAGACCTGAAGAGGTGGACGACACGACTCCCGGCCTGCCAGAACCGGCGCTGGCCTGAACCGAGCAGTGCCCGCGAACGACCGCGGATCGAGCCAGAGCGGTCCGGTGGATAGAGCCTGTATCTAATTGAAAATAAAGCTATTGCATGCGGAGCTCGAACCTGGGCGACCAGCCGGAAGTAAATCGAGACTCGATCCCGGTTGGTTCACGGTGCTGGGTTTGGCGTACGACCGGCTCCGGCCGCGTTGGTCATCCGGGCTTGCAGGATCGGGCATGGAACCTAAATAATGAACAGGATTATGTCTCTCGAAAAGGTACTGATTATTGAAGACGAAGAAAATGAACGCACCGGCTTAGCCGAGTTGGTTTCTGCCTGGGGATACCGGGCGGAGACAGCCTGCGACGGGATGGAGGGTTTCGAGAAAGTCGGCGAATGGTTGCCTTCGATCGTCGTTACGGACCTCAAAATGCCCCGCATGGGGGGCCTTGAACTGCTGGAACGAATTGCCCGGGAGAGCCACGCGGTGGCGGTGATCGTGGTCACGGCTCAAGGCACCATCGACAGCGCCGTACAGGCCATGCGCATGGGAGCGTACGACTACATCACCAAGCCCATCGATACCGATCGCCTGCGAACCATACTGCAAAACGCCTCCGCCCTGCTCGGGACTCGGACGGAGTTGGAGATTACGCGCCGCAAGCTGCGGGATGCCGGCACCTTGGGCAGCCTGGTGGGAAATTCAAGAAAGATGCAAGAGATTTTCCGACTGATCGAAATGGTGGCGCCCAGTACGGCTTC
>DATJVZ010000059.1:0-25050 GCA_035501575.1 Terriglobales bacterium
CTTCGGAGTTGCCGTTTGTGCGCGCGAGACCATGCTAGAAACACTCAGGCTGGCCGCCAACGCCAGAGCCACTGTTTTCGAACTTATCTGCATGAGATTCCTCCACATTTCATCAAGGCTCCTGTTTTGTCGCATTTACAACCTGATTCTTCCTCCGCACACCTTGGCCTAAGTATCCATGGGAAGTTGAATCCGCGAGCGGGCGTATCGCTCCTTCGGCAAAGACGGGGCAACGTTGCATACTCTGGATAGAACTGAGCGTGAATTCTTGCAGCTGTGAGCTGAGGAAATCGCCGAAGCATAAATACCGAGGGCGGTCGTTCAGCCATAGTTGCAGAAGAGAGCTGTGGGGGAAGGCTCCAGAAATATCGTATAAACTGAGGGGGCGTCTAAGGACTGCCCATGATCCGTCTGCAGCGAGCTCGGACAAATCAGCTACGAGTGGCAATGCCTTGATTGCCCTCCTTGCAAGCGGCCTCTATACCCCGCTCGAATACGTGGACCGTCCCTGCCTTCTGATTGAAGACGACAAAATTGTTGAGATCGCGTCGCAGGCGGCTCGCCCTCTTCCGCACGGTGTCGAAGTAGTTGACTTCTCGGACTCCATTCTGGCTCCGGGATTTGTCGACATCCACATCCACGGTGGCGCTGGCCATGACGTTATGAATGCCGATCTTGCCGGAGCTCGGGCTCTCGATCGCTTGCTGGCGAGCCACGGTGTAACCAGCTATTTCCCGACGACGGTCACTGCTCCTGTCGACCTAACGTTATCGGCGATTGACCGCTTGGCTGCCAGAATAGACCTGGCAGAGAGGGAAACAACCGGGGATGTACGACAGGCGCAGCCCTTAGGTATTCACCTCGAAGGTCCTTTCCTCAGTCACATTCGACGCGGGGTGCATCCTCCCGAGAACCTCCAACCACCGAGCCTGGAATTATTTGATCGATTCTGGCAGGCGGCGCGGGGGCGAATCCGGTTCCTGACCATCGCGCCGGAGCTCGAAGGAGCCAAGGAGGTGATTGCTGAGGCTACCCGGCGCGGAGTTTGCGTGAGCCTCGGACATTCCGACGCGGATTTCAATACGGCGCGGGCCGCGGTCAGTGCGGGAGCGCGTCATGCCACCCATGGATTCAATGCCATGCGCCCACTGGATCATCGCGAACCTGGAATCATCGGGGAAATGCTGACCGATAGCCGTCTTTCCGCCGATATCATTGCGGATGGTATTCACCTCGATCCCGCGGTTGTGGAGCTGTTCCTGAAGGCGAAGGGTCCCGATTCAGCGGTGCTCATTACAGATGCGACGGCAGCAACCGGTATGCCGGAAGGGCGGTACCGACTCGGTTCGCTAGAAGTGGAGGTGAAGGACGGCCGATGCCTCTCCGATGGGCGGCTGGCGGGCAGTGTGTTGACCATGGATCGTGCCGTCCGCAATGTGATGCGGTTTGCCCGCTGGGATTTCGCGAAGGCGCTGCGTCTGGCGTCCCTCAATCCGGCAAGGGTGGCCGGCTTAACCGGCAGAGGCAAGCTCGAACCCGGCGCGCGGGCCGATATTGTCGTGCTCTCTTCCGGGGGAGAAGTGACAGCTACGATCGTACGCGGCTCGGTGCCAGAGTCTGCGGCCAAGCGCTGAGGAGAGTGGATGAACGAGAAGGGGAAGTTTGCCCATTACATGCTGAAGGAAATCTTCGAGCAGCCGCAAGGGTTGCGCGACACCATCGGCCCACGGGTCTCGCTCGAACAAGGACGGGTACGACTGGAGCAGGTGCACATCTCGGAGGAGGAACTTCGTCTCCTGCGGCGCATCAACATCGTTGCTTCCGGCACCAGTAGGCACGCTGGTATGGCGGGCCAGTACATGATTCAGGATTTGGTAGGTCTGCCGGTCGACGTCGATTACGCCAGCGAGTTTGAATACAGCAATCCGCTGATTGGCAAAGGCGAAATCACGATGGTCATAACGCAGTCCGGTGAGACCGCCGACACCAGTGCCGCACAACGCGAGGCGAAAGCAAAAGGGTCCCGCACGATAGCCATTTCCAATGTCATCGATTCCACCATTGCGCGCGAGGCAGATGGAGTCCTCTACACTTTTGCGGGAAAGGAGATCAGCATCGCCTCGACCAAGGCCTTTACCGCGCAGCTGGCTGTTCTCTACCTCTTTGCAGTCTATTTGGGTCAGGTGCGGGGTACTCTCGGTCCAGACCAAATTCGAAGCCACATCCAGGAACTGCTGGAGATGCCGGAGAAGCTCGAAATCGTCCTCGAAGCGGCTCTCGCCTGTGAAGGGTTGGCCAAGACCTATCATGCAATGCAGGATTTTCTCTTTCTTGGCCGGGCCATTCATTATCCGGTAGCTATGGATGGGGCGCTTAAGCTTAAGGAAGTCTCCTACGTTCATGCTGAGGGTTACCCCACGGGGGAAACCAAACATGGCCCCAACGCCCTAATCGACGAGAGCCTGCCGGTGGTGATCATAGCTACCTGTGACCATAAGGACCAAGCCGCGGTCCTGCGCTACCAGAAGAACATTGCCAGCATCAAGAGCTTCAAACAACAGTCGGGACGGGTCATCGCGATTGCCACCGAAGGAGACGAGCAGGTCCCAAGCCTCGCCGATCACACGATTTTTGTGCCGCCGGCATCGGAGTTATTGTCCCCGATTCTAGAAATTGTGCCGTTGCAGTTGTTCGCTTACTACATGGCCGTCGGGAAGGGCCTGGATGTCGACCGACCGCGCAATCTTGTCAAATCAGTAATGCTCGAGTGACCTCGTCACCTACGCGAAGAAAATCCCAATCGGCCAACCAGATGGAGGATCGTTTGCTTGCTCGAGGTATGTGCAGTCGAAGGCTAACGGCCCACCACATCTGATGGACTGTCTAAGAGCTTTGGCCAAAGGGGAGATTCAGATTACCCGGACATGCTTCTAAATTGGTTGGCTGCCGTGGGAGTGGACGCTCGACCGGGTTGTGCCGAAAAGCTGAACCGCCGTGGCTAGCGAATTCTAGCTCTTCACTTCCGGGTTTTTAACGTCGTTTTTTACGTCGTTGCTAACCGCCTTGGGCTGGTCAGAATGCTCCTTCATCCCTTCCTTCAATGCCCGAATCCCCTCTCCCAGCCCTTTCCCAAGTTCAGGAAGCTTTTTGGGACCGAACACCAATAGCGCGACGAAGAAGATGATCAGAAGATGCATGGGCTGGAATAAGCCTTCGAACATACTAACCTCCGGCGCTACCGCACGACGGTAGCTATACCGCATAACTTGCGGCTTGGCACACAGATAATTATACCCGAGTTACCCTGTCCCGTCGTCCTGTCCGTCTTGGGTACTGCCCGGGCGAGCGAACTGACTCTATTGCTGGTGGGCCCGGCTTCAGCTTGCGCCGCGCGCGAGTCGGACCCTCACCGGGGATCGATTTCCCATCCTGCCTTGGCACCCAACTTACTTGCGTAACCTACCCTCAAACCCTCTTCGGGTCTATGTTTCGAACAAGCCCAGGCTACTTGATTCTATCGAGGAGCGCGTGTGACTTTGAAGGTTGTCGGTTTTGTTCTGCTGTGTGGATTGTGTGCAACGGCCGAGACGAACGCCGCAAAACCCGTCGATTGTTCCCAACTGTTGACCTGGATCGTCGGCGGAGTTCCCGCTCAAAGGGTCTTACGATTAACCCAGGAACGGGGGGTGGCATTTCGGGTGAACGAGGACGTAACCAGTGCTCTGTCCCAGGCCGGAGAAAAACCCGACTTCACTCGTGAATTGCACCGGACCCAAGGTCCCGACCGCGGGGGCCATCAGGATACATGTCCAGCGGAGCTTACCCGGGCCGCGACCTTCGTCGCGCAGCAGCGCTACGGCGAGGCCGAACCGATAATCCGCAAATTGCTCATTGCAACCCCCGCCGATGCGGACTTGCACTTCGCCTTAGGTTTCATCTGCGAGCAAAGGGGTGACTTGGATGACGCCTTCGACGCTTACGCGGATGCCGCAGAACTGAATCCGGAGTTTCCCGAGGTCCACAGTGGGATGTCGTACATCTTCTCCCGGTCGAACGATGGCAACAATGCCATTGCGGAAGCCCGGACCGCGTTGAGCCTCGATCCGGACAATGCCGAAGCCTACCGTTATCTCGGGCTGGCGCTGTTTGTGTCAGACAAATATTCGGCCGCCCTGAACGCGTTCGATAAATCCCTGTTGCGGGATCCCAACCGGGGAGAAACTTACTACGATCTAGGTCTGCTCCAGGTGGCGGAAAATGAGCTCACAGCGGCAGCCGAATCCTACCGGAATGCGATTCGACTGAGTCCCCACCTGGGGGAAGCGCAAACCAGCCTGGGGGCGGTCCTGCGCGTGCTGGGACAGCAAGGCGCAGTTGCCGCCGAGCGGAAATCCAAGCCGGACGCCCCCAATCCAAGTAACTGAGTCCATGAGGGACCCCCATCGGTTTCTCCCGGTTCGGCTGGTTAGTGACTTGAGTCCTATGCACTCTCGTGCTCTCGGCGGGGCGAAGTGGTGTTCCTACAATGAGGTAGCCGCAAAATCAGGGGAGAACGAGCGAGGTTCAGAATGATTTCGCCAGCGCCCGTACGACACCCGATTGCCCAGCCAGCCAGTGCGCAGCCGCCGGACCAGCGGGTTGAGCGAGCGAGCGCGCCAGTTCGACCGGGTACTCCCGAGAATCGTAAACCCGTCGGTTACGGTCTTCCCTGTGCTAAGTGCCGCACCTACTACGCTGCCGATCTGACCTCTTGTCCGGTTTGCAAAACTTCCGAGCGCGTACCTCCCAGGGCTGTGACCAAGCGGTCCGCGGTCGCGATCAGCCAAGCGACTACACCCGATCCGGTGGTACTCGAGCAAGAACGCGAGCGCTTCCTGAAGGAGTTCAAGGCACAAATGGCCAGCTTCGAAGTTCCTGGTCAGTCCTCGCTTTCACGCTGTATTCGAGAGGAGAACCATCCCAACGGGCCTGCCTCTGCCGTCATCTGCCAGGATTGCTACGAGCACTTGCAGGAGCGGGTGGATGTCCTCGAAGCCGCTCTGGCCATCGACTTGAAAGAAGCAGCGCAAATCGTCTATCAAGCGGTGTGGGCCAATCCGTCCGATCCGACTAAGACCTACCAGAATGCGGCGCATGCCCTTTTGACCGAACTGCGAAAACGATCGGGAGTTACTCCCACCTTCACGCTGCTCGAACCTCCAATGGCCGATTAAGCGCCATAACACTGGGCTGCCTAAGCTCGCTCTAGGCGATCCGTGCGCCTAGGTTCGTCCCAATTCGGAAAAGCGCAGCCGGCCAAATGCCCGCGGCACGTGAAAATTGGGCTGCGGAGTCTGCGTGGGTTGCCAAGCTAAATAAGCCCGCGGCTCTTGCCGGCCTTCGATCCGGTAGAAATTTGCCCGCCAGAGGGCCGACGGATCAAAACGATCGGTGAGCGATCGCAAGGGGATGGCGAGCTCGGCCGACCAGGTGTGAGATTTCTCATCGAGGAAGGCGGAACGCTTGAGGCCGCTCTTGAGATCCTCAAGTCCGCCAGGAAAGATGTTGAGATCGACCCACATTCCGTTGGGACTGACTTCAAATTCGCGGTAGAAGCGCTCGCGCGACGGGTCAGGCTGCAGGAATGCCTCCGCCACGTCGCGATCCCAGAGATGATCGCGGCGGCCGTTCGGTTCAGAATCGGAAAAGACGTGAAGATCGCGATAACGGCATTCAAATCGCAAGTGCAGAGTTTCCCGCGACCATAAAACCAGCACTCGCGTTTCTCGGGACGGATCGGGATTTCTGCCCTGCCAATCGGACGAGAAAGCAATGGGATTCGCCTGCTTCCATTCTGGGGCGGGATGAGATGCGTCGAGATTGATCTCGTGGCCGACGTAACTGGCCACAATCTCGAAAGCGGATGGTCGCTGCTCGTTCACACGGTTGTTCTCGATCATCATATAGGAGTTGCGCCAAGCAGGAGGAAAACCGCTTGAGCCGGCTCGAGCACGATAGTTCGGTCGCGGACGACGAAAATCAGGAAATCATTTTGCTTTGAGGGCAAGATCCGGATGTTTTGTTCGAGCCGCGGCCCGTAAGCTTGGTTCATCATGACCATGAATGCGATACTCAGTTTCACAGGATCCACAGAGATGACGCCTAATCAGGAAAGCGATTGGTGGCAAGCGGTCGAAGCCCGCGACGCGGCACAGGATGGCCAGTTTGTGTTTGCCGTGTCTTCGACCGGGGTATATTGCCGCCCGTCCTGTCCTTCCCGGCGGCCTCGTCGGGAGAATGTTCGTTTCTTCCGGCGGATTGAGGAAGCAGAAAGTGCCGGCTATCGGGCTTGTCTTCGCTGCCATCCGGCGGCTGCCGGCAACGGCCGACTGCAGCTGGTAAAGGCGGTGTGCCGCTATATCGAGCAGCACTTGGACGAGCCGGTGACGCTTGCCCGACTTGGTTCGGAATTCCACCAAAGCCCTTTTCACCTGCAGAGGACCTTCAAGGCAGTCCTCGGTATCACCCCTAAGGCCTATGCCGGGTCGTGCCGGGTAAGACAGCTCAAGAGCAACCTGCGCGCCGGTCATTCGGTGACGCGAGCCATGTACGACGCCGGGTACAGCTCGAGCAGTCGGGTGTACGAGCGAGCGGCTTCGGAGCTAGGCATGACTCCGGACAAATACCGTCGCGGCGCGATGGCCGCTGCCATCCGCTACACCTGTGGGGATTCACCCCTGGGACGAATGCTGATCGCAGCCACGGACCACGGAGTTTGTGCAATCCAATTCGCGAACTCCGATGAGGAACTTGAACAGGGACTGAAACGCGAATTTCCCTTCGCCAGCCGCCGCCGGGACGACCGCGACCTCGAAAGCTGGAAGCAAACCCTGCTCGAGCAAATGCGTGGCGTGCAGCTTCATTCTGCGCTTCCGCTGGACATTCAGGCGACGGCTTTCCAACGGCGGGTTTGGTCGTGTCTGCAGTCGATTCCGTTCGGGGAGACGCGCTCCTACCGGGCAGTGGCGAAGGCGATCGGACGGCCCTCGGCCTGCCGCGCCGTGGCCCGGGCGTGTGCCACGAATCCGGTCCCCGTGGCCATCCCGTGCCATCGCGTCGTCCAGAGCACGGGAGCCTTAGGAGGCTATCGCTGGGGAGCTGCGCGCAAGAAAGCCTTACTCGAACTGGAGCGAAGGCCGGCGAATAGCTAGACCGGGCGTGTCAGGATATACCCGAGGCCAGGAGAGTGGATTTCATCTCGCGAGCCTCTCGTAAACGCCGCGCGCTTGCTCGCAAAGGTGAAGGATGGAAGCCTTTTCCGCCGCGGTATTCCATTCCTGGTTCGAGGCTACCGAATTAACCACTCGATCGATCCAGGCCATGAAATAGGCTGCATCTTCGGGAGATTTCTGCGAAGAATCTCCGACCTTCACGTAAATCGGGCTGGTCGTCGCATAAGGGTACAGATCGAGCACCGGATGCTCGGGTTTATCGGCCCAGGCGCGCAGCAGACACCAGCCGCTGTGAGAGACTGGGATAACGCCTTGTGGGTTGGAGCTTTGGCGATCGGCATTCAGTTTCAGCTCAGCTGCGACAGCCCCGTTGCAGATGATTTGAAGATGATCCAGCGGAACAATCGAACGCAGCCAGGCTTTGAAGGGCACTTGATGGTTCCCCCCCGGCAGCCGTAGTTCTTCTCCGGCTTCCTTTCCTGCGAGCGCCAGACCAAGCAAGGGGCCATCGGTTGCAAACGTGTGTCCTTGTTTTAAGGAATCCAGCCAGGAGGAGATGTCGAGACGGCCTACGGGCACCTTGGCATAAACTCGGTTGAGACCCACCGGACCGCGCAGCGAGGCGAAGTTCGCCATGGCATCGGTACCTCCGGCTGCGGGCAGATGAAAGCCCAGATTCAGCAGTTTGTACCAGACCTCAGCCGTGGATTTGTGCTCGCTGAAGCCGACCACCTCGATGTAGTCCACTTTGCCGAGCGCGACATCAACCGGCAATTCATCGGTGAGCGAAGGGTCCTTAGATGGGTCGGGAACCGATTCGAAGGGGTGGGCGTAGCCTACCAGGGCGTGTTGCGCGTGTGCCATGTCGGCCACCTGGGCATTGGAGGGAAACAAACTGGCAGCCGCCGTGCCCGGATAAGCGGCATAGCCCGGAATCAGTAGATTCCTGGTGAGATTCAGCAAACCCAGATGGCCCCAGTAACTAGTGTGAAATTCCTGGCCCTCGAACACCAGGGGTGGGGCATTCGAGATGGAGTCGGGTTTCGTGCTGAAGTAAGCGATATCCGGGATCCGCTGCTCCTTGTTGACGATGAGATTTTCAACGATCGAAAGATTCTCTGCCGCGGCTTGGGAGATCAGATGCGCAGGTGTATTCCGGTAAGCACCGCCGTAGTTCATGTGAACGTGAACATCTCCGCCGACCCAATGCCAGTGCGTATCCTGGGGCAGAGGCAGTGGCTCGAGGCGAATGGTCACTTTGGCAGTTTCGCCGGCGGCGAGCTGTAGGCTGTGCCTGGCGGGGCGATACTCCAATCCTTTCATGGCTTCGACCGTGATGCGCCCCTCGGGCGCTTCCACCAGGGATTTGCCCGGAGTATGGAAGTAGTGAACCTCGAACGAGCGCTCGGAGCGTACGAAGTTATCGTCGGCGTGCATCCAGGCGTCTTCCGGGGCGTAGGCCCGACCGTCTTCGCCGACCACCGAGACGCGGGCCGCCGTGGGCTGTCCGCCCGCATCAAGCACAGTGATGGACATTCGCACCATGGACCTGAGGTAATGCCTCTGTTTTACGATCAACTGGGTTTCGGCCCCGCCCGGAATCTCCTGAATCCACAGCGAAGTGTTGCCGCCTCGATTAGAAATGAACGCAATCTTTGCTCCGTCGGGCGACCAGCGCGGATTAATGTTGTCGAAATCGCCGTAGGACAATGGGAATGCATCCCCGCCTTCGGAGGGCATAATCCAGAGCTGATGCCACTCTCGCCCCAGATAGGAGGCGTAGACGATCCGCTTGCCGTCGGGAGAAAACTCGGGCCGAGCCTTCCATGCGGATTCTTCGTAGTGGATTTCACGCATTTCCGCACCGGGTTCGGCCTTCATGCGCCAGAAACCGCCGGTACCGTAAATGTGACCGCGATTCGAGACCAGCACCAGCCCGGACCCATCCGGCGACCAGGCAGGACTGATCTCGTGGTCGAACTGGCTGTAGTAGTAGCGAGGGAGAGGGCTGCGGTTTTCTCCCGTGAGGCGCTCGACGTTCGTCAGTTCACCGTCATGAAAGTCTGCGAGAAAAATGTGGAAATGTCCCTTATACGAGGTCGAGACAAAGACGATGCGTTTACCGTCCGGGGAAAAACGCGGTTCCACATTCACGGCGCCACCCGAAGTGAGAGGTCGGGACTGTCGGGTCTCGAGATTCAATGCCCACAGCTCCAGGGCGTCCTTGTTGTAGGAAACATAGACCACCCAGCGTCCATCGGGTGAGCAGTCGGGCTGATAGTCGTATCCTGGGCCGGCGGTCAACTGCTCAGCGACCGTGGAATTGAGGTTCTGTTTCCACAGCGAACCTGCCATGGAATAAACCAGAGCCCGGGAATCAGGGGACCATGCCGCCGCACTCGGCCCGGTGGTGAGTTGCGGCAGGTACATCTCGCGGTAGTAATAGGGATGGGGTAGATCGATTTGCTTCAACACAAGCTCTCGTTGAGCGCTAAGGGGGAGAGAGAACAAAACCAGCATCCACAGCAGACCTGATTTTGATCGCATGGGCCACCGCCGCCTTTCTACCGAATGGCGGATTATACCGAAGAGCAAGCGAGAACGCCGGGCGCCGCCTGAGGGTATCCGGTTCTAGAAAGCTCTGGTAAGGTATCAGCGCATGCGGCGCTCGACAACCATCTGGATCCTGCTGTGGATCATGGTCGCTCTCCTCGCTGCCGGCAGCGACTCATTCGGGCTGGTTCACATATCACGAACCGTCCTCACCACTACGCGCTGGGTGGCTCTGGCAGGATTGGTGTTCTTTGCGGCTCTCGGCCGTTCGCTGATCACATGGATTTTCGTGTCCATGCTGGTCGGCGCGGAGATTGGCTACGACTTCCCGCGATTCGCCCTTGACCTGCGCCTGCTCGCTCAGATCTTCCTCAGGCTGATCGAGGTCATCATTGCTCCCTTGGTGTTTTCTACCCTGGTCAGCGGAATCGCGGCCCACTCCGACCTGAAGGAGGTGGGGCGCATCGGCATCAAGGCGATCGTTTACTTCGAACTGGTAACGACCTTCGCTCTGTTCATCGGACTAGCGGCCATCAATCTCAGCCAGGCTGGAGTAGGAGCTCGGATTCCGGCTAGCCCGACCGAGTCCAGCCGGCCGCAGAAACTGTCGGCGGGCGACGCCGTGCTCAATGCGTTCCCGGAAAACATCGCCAAGTCGGTGGCCGAAAATCACGTTTTGCAGGTCGTGGTTTTCAGTCTGCTGTTCGCGATCGCCCTGGTCATGGTCCGGCCGGAGGAGAAGCGCCGTCCGATCCTGGCCCTGGTCGAGAGCTTAGCGCAGGTGATGTTCAAATTTACCGACATCATCATGTGGTTCGCGCCCCTCGGGGTGTTGGGTGCGATGGCGTACACGGTCTCCTCGAGTGGCATCGGCGTTTTCGGGAATTTAGCAAAACTGCTGCTCACGCTCTACCTCGCACTGGCGGTATTCATGCTCTTCGTCCTCGTGCCCATCGCAGTGTGGGCAAGGTTGCCGCTCCATCGCCTGGTCCGAGCCATGGCGGAACCAGCCTCCATTGCCTTCGCCACGGCCAGCTCGGAGGCGGCCCTGCCGCGAGCCATGGAGAAGATGGAAGAGTTCGGTGTGCCTCGCCCCATCGTGGCCTTCGTCATGCCCACGGGGTACAGTTTCAACCTCGACGGTTCCACCCTGTATTTGTCGCTGGCCGCCATTTTCGTTGCCCAAGCCTCCGGTTTGCACTTGGGACTCAGAAGCCAGCTTTACCTGGTTCTGGTCCTGATGCTGACCAGTAAGGGTGTCGCCGGGGTCTCCCGCGCGGCCATCGTGATCTTGCTGGCGACCGCAGCGACCATAGGGCTTCCGACCGGACCGATCTTGCTCTTGCTCGGCATTGACCAGTTCATGGATATGGGGCGCACGGCGACCAATGTAATTGGCAATTGCCTGGCAACGGCCGTGATTGCACGGTGGGAGGGTCAATTGAACGACCATGCACTGATGTCTGCCGGGTCTGGTTCCAAAGTTCGGCCCGAAACGCCGACGTCTCGGTAGATTGTGGTGCTCCCGTTGGGTGGAGTCCGGTTTTTCCCGGTGGTTCTGGCCTGCTCTCGTGGGGCAGGCTTGGCTCGACCAAGGGAAAAGCGAGCGCAAGCCGTGTATTCACGCAACTCGAATGTAAAGTTGTGCGAACTGACACTGGCCTTGGGTTTTGTTACCAATGTACTTCGCCTGATTGGCGAGAACTCGGGCTTGAGGAATGACGAAAGCTTCCCTCGGCGTGGAGTTTCTTGACTGCACGGGATTCGCGTGGCAGAAAGGCCTACGGTGCGCCTTTTCAGCGCCTTTCGTGATCGCCACCGTGATCGTTGTTAACGCCGCCCGCGACCGCAGACCGAGATAAGTGACTGAATTACGAAAGCGCATGCCCGGGGGACATCTGTTTTGTGCTCAGCATGAGTGAGATCGTGTGTGGTGTTGAGAGAGAGTTCCGGGCCACTATGCAATGCGACGAATTTCTCGATGATCTGCACCTGCGGATTCTGCGCGTAACGGAAGATCTACGGGCCATTCAGCAGCAGCTGAATTGTGCTGCCATGCAAGCACCTGGCGATCCAGAGCTAATGGAAGCTCTTTGCCAGCCTCCCGAACTCGAGTCGCTCGAGGTCCTGAAGACGGCTCTCGATCAAATGCGCCATTTTCTCTGGTTCTATCTCCAGCTGATCACCAATGAATCGGCCGAGGGTGAAAACTTGCGCCCGAAGAAAGTTAAGGATGCGGTGGTCAGTCCCAGAGTAGCGGCGGCCGATAAGTTCCGTTTCCCGACCGAAGCCGCCCTGCGCGAATTCCTGGCTAACGAAAAGAACCGCAAGCCGAATTAGCGCCCATCGCCGGTCTTGCGCTTTTCCCCGTGATCGATCGGCTCCGCCCGCCTGCGCCGGAGTGTCAGCGCTTGCTTAAGTCCCGCAGCCGCTTGAGGCGCTCGGCCGCCTGGTCGAGGGTTTCTGCGCGTTTGCAGAAGGCAAAGCGTACTTGTTGCGCCCCATCCTGAGGGTGGTTGTAAAAACTGGATCCCGGTACGGCCGCAATCCCGATCTCTTGGACCAGATATTTCGTGAATGCCACATCGTCGGCGAAGCCAAAGGCGCGAATGTCGGTGATCACATAGTAGGCGCCCTGCGGCGGGTAGCAGTGGAACCCAGCCTCCACCAGGGCTGGCACCAGCCGGTCCCGGCGGGCGCGATAGTTGCTTGCCAGTCTTTCATAGTAGCTGGGCGGGAAGCCCAAAGCCCGTGCGCCGGCCTCCTGCAAGGGTGCGGGAGCACCAACCGTGAGAAAGTCGTGCACTTTGCGAATGGCATTGGTAAGGCCTGGGGCCGCAACCGCCCATCCCACGCGCCAACCAGTAACGCTATAGGTTTTGGACAGACCGTTGATCGTGACCGTTCGTTCGGCCATCCCTTCCAGGCTGGCGATCGAGATGTGCCGGGTACCGTCGTACGTGATGTGCTGGTAGATTTCATCGGTAATGGCGAGCACATTGAACTCAACGCAGAGGTTGCGGATTAGCTCCAGTTCGCGCTGGGTGAAGACCTTCCCCGTGGGGTTGTTGGGGG
The DNA here is from genome assembly GCA_035501575.1 of Terriglobales bacterium. Taxonomy (GTDB): domain Bacteria; phylum Acidobacteriota; class Terriglobia; order Terriglobales; family Acidobacteriaceae; genus JAFAGX01. Next base: position 12,840 of record DATJVZ010000059.1, read on the forward strand.
TGTTCAGAATAACCGCCTTGGTCTGGTTGTGGAAGGCGGCGCGCAATTCGCGCTCGTCGAAGGTCCATTCGCCGCCTTGCTCGGCCGGCGGACGCAGTTTCACAAACACCGGTTTCGCCCCGGAGAGAATCGAATCCGGTCCGTAGTTTTCATAGAAGGGCTCAAAGATTACGACCTCGTCCCCCGGGTTGCAGACGGCGAACAACGTGGCAATCATGGTTTCGGTTGAGCCACAACACACCGTGATCTCGGTTTCGGGATCCGCGGTGATTCCCTGGGTTTTCTTCATGTGCTCGGCAATGGCGTTGCGCAAGCTACGGGCTCCCCAGGTGATGGCGTACTGGTTCACATCACCGTCGATTGCCTCGAGAGCGGCGCGTTTGATCTCCGCGGGAGCGGAGAAATCGGGGAAGCCTTGCGCCAGATTGATCGCCGCGTAAAGTGTCGCCTGGCGCGTCATCTCGCGAATGACCGACTCGGTAAAATGCTCCACTTTGTGGCTGAGGAAGTGCTTGGCAGCTGTCCCGAGGTCCATCATAGGAAGTTAGGCTAGCACAAGCCGGTCGAAGAGGATGCTCTCGCCACGAGGACAGGGGAGCCAGGCCGGGTCATTGCGACCGGAGAGCGCCACCCAATGCTTCGAGGGCCTGAATGATCTTGGCAGACCACTCGGCGACTTCGTCCTCGCGCAGAGTGCGATCGTTCGCTTGGAAAGTGGCCCGCAGGAGCAGCGAATACATGCCCGGCCGGATCAAACCCCCGCGAAAGATCTCTACCGGAACAAAGCTGCGTAATTCCTTGAGGCTAAGATCATGGCAAGCCCGCCGGATCTCGTCGAAAGGCAGCGAATCTTGAAAGAGGAAGGAAAAATCGCGCTCCACCGCCGGGTAGCGCGGCAAAGATTCGCAGGCGGTCCGGCGCAGATCGTGTCGGTACAGGGGTTCGAGATAGAGTTCGGCAAGGTAAACGTCCTGACGGAGTTTTCGGGCGGCGGCGGTCGCAGGATGGAGTTGGCCGAACTGCGCAACCGGTTCGCCGTCCATTAGCGCCCGGGCCGATCGGCCAGGATGGTAGTACTCGGCGGTGCGATCGTCATAGAGGAGAGAGTTGTGCTCGAAGGAATGGAGTAGAGTTTCGACATCGCCCTTCAGATCAAAGAACGAGAAGGGCCGAGCCGGCTGGTGCACGCTCGGGCTTAGCGCGCTGCCGGTCACCCCCATGGCGATGCGTTTCATCTCCACCGCTGCGTGACCGGCCGAGGTGAACACCCTGGCCGCTTCGAACAACCGCACATTGTCGTTCCCGTGGTTGAGATTGTAGGCGAGCATGGCCAACATGCCGGGAGCGAGGGAGGTACGCATCACCGATGCCTCTTCGCTAAGCGGATTTTCAAGCTCGATGACGGAAACGTCGGAGAACTGTTCCGCCTCCTCGTGAGAGAGGAAGCTGAGCGATACAGCCTCGTTGTAGCCGAGGGCCAGCAGTTCATTTCGGAGCTTTCCGTCTTTGTGAGCATCGGGCAGTTCGAAGACGGGGTTGGAAGAGGTCGGGAGCGTGTTGGGGAATTTGTCGTAGCCGTAGAGACGCGCAACTTCCTCAATCAAGTCGATTTCTCGTTCTACATCCAGACGCCAGCTGGGAATGCGCACCAGGAGTGTTTCGGTTTCTCCCCCTGCCAGCTCAAACCCCAAACCTTCCAGCATGCGCACGATCTGGCTGCGTTCGACGCGAGTTCCCAGGATTCGCTTGACCTCGGAGAGGCGCAGCACTACGGGTGCCTGATCGATCCGGCGAGCGATCCTATCGACCGATCCATCAATCAGTTTTCCGCCGCCCGATTGCAAAATGAGTTCGGCAACCCGATCGCAGGAAAGCAGGGTCGATTCGAAATCGGCGCCGCGCTCAAAGCGATGGGAGGCGTCGGTATGCAGCCCATGGCGTCGTGCCATCTTACGAACGATCAACGGATCCCACCACGCGGATTCGATCAACACGTTGCGCGTCTTGTCCGTGATCATGGTGTCGAAGCCGCCCATGGTTCCGGCCAGTCCGACGGGCCTCACGGCATCTGCCACCACCAAATCCTCCCCGCTCAGCTTGCGCTCTACGCCGTCGAGCGTCTTCAAAGTTTCACCCTCCCGAGCGCGCCGGACGATGATTTTGCCGCCTTCCAGAAGATCGAGGTCGAATACGTGCGTCGGCTTGCCCATTTCCCATAGGGTGTAATTGGTAGCGTCGACGGCGTTGTTGATCGCCCGCTGATCCAGCAAGCCTAAACGGCGGACGACGTTCGCGGGCGAAGCCGTAATTCGAACGTCGCGCAGGATTCGAGCGGTGAATCGCCCACAACCCTCCCCATCCTCGATTTCGATGGGAAACAATATGGTTTCCGTCTGGGGGTGCGACGAGGAAGAGTTCCCGGAGGGCGGCTTGGGTTCAAGCGGCCGTAAAGGCAAGTCGTAGAGAGCTGAGGCTTCTCGTGCGATGCCGTAATGATTCATCGCATCCGGACGATTCGTGCCGATTTCCATCTCGAAGATCGTGTCTTCGCCCCTGCCCAGAATGCCTTCGACTCCCATGCCTACGGAAGTCAGATCTTCCGCCAGACGGCGGTTCTCGACCGGAACTTCCACGAAGTCGCGAATCCATTGGGCAGAAAGTTTCATTCTTTACCGTTTGTGCGGAGGCGGCCTAGAAGCCAAAGGACTCAACCTGCCGCGGAAGATGCTTACACGAACTGTCGCAAAAATCTCACATCATTCTGGAAAAACAACTGCAGATCCTCTACCCCGTACTTCAGTAGGGCAATGCGATCGGCACCCATGCCGAATGCGAACCCCGAGACCCTTTCCGGGTCGTAGCCGTTGTGCTTCACGAACTGGAAAACGTTGGGATCGACCATACCGCAGCCGAGAATCTCAATCCATCCCGTCTGCTTGCACGGACGGCAGGGAGCGCTGCCATGAGTCCCCTGACCGCCACAGAGAAAGCAACTTACCAATAGCTCGGCGCTCGGCTCGGTAAAGGGAAAAAATGACGGTCGGAAACTGGTCTTCACCTTCGACCCGAAAAAGGCCTTCATGGCGTAATCGAGCGTTCCCTTCAGGTCGCCGAAGGTGATATTGGTGTCCACCGCCAGGCCCTCGATCTGGTGGAACATGGGCGAGTGGCTGGCGTCGGGAGGGTCTTTGCGGTATACCCGGCCGGGAATCACGATCCGGATCGGCGGCTTCTGGGTCGCCATGGTGCGAATCTGCACCGGAGACGTATGGGTGCGCAACAATAACTGCTCGCGCAGGGGCTTGGCCTGCTGCTGCGCCAGGAAGAGAGTGTCCTGGGTGTCGCGCGCGGGATGGTTGGGAGGGAAGTTCAACGCTTCGAAGTTGTGGTAGTCGGTCTCAATCTCCGGACCTTCCGCCACCGAATAGCCCAGGTTGCGGAAGACGGCAAGCATCTCATTCGTGGTCTTGATGATGGGATGCTCGGCGCCAAGAGGGCGCTGAATACCGGGCAGGGTAATATCGACGCGTTCGCTTTCCAGGCGGGAAGATCGCGAGGAACCTTGGGCGCTTTGCTTAGTACTGTCGACAGTCTGCTCGACGAAAGTCTTCAGCTCATTGACGCGCTGGCCAACCTGGCGCTTGGCCTCCTTCGGCGCTGCCTTCAACCAGAGATCGTTGAGCAAGGTAAGCACACCATCCTTGCGCGCCATCCAGCGATCGCGGAATGTCTTCCATTCCGACTCGTTCGTGACTTCCGCCGCTTCTTCGGCGAGTGCTTTGCGCAGCTTTTCCGCTGCCTTGTCCAGGGTCGTCGGCGAGAAGTCCTTCAGTTTGGAAACCTTGTAGGCCAAGTTCTCTCTAAAACTCCGTTCTTGATAGGATGGTCACTTACCCTGGGGTAGCGGCGAGCCTCGATCACCCGAAGTGGAGCAAACGCCGGTTGAAAAAGCTAAGGGTCGAGAAGTGAACCGTTCTCGCAAACGAACGAGCTGCCTTTTTTAGAGCAAGCGAAAGCCCCAAATGAAGACTACGCGACCTTGCTCAGAGCGCCTTTCGCCTGCTCGGCGAGACTCTTAAAGGCGGCCGCGTCGTTTACCGCTAAGTCTGCCAGTATCTTCCGGTCCAGCTCGACTCCCGTCTTCTTGAGGCCATGGATAAATTGGTTATAGCTGAGGCCATGAAGCCGGGCGGCAGCGCCAATGCGGATGATCCAAAGCGAGCGAAATTGGCGCTTGCGCTGCTTGCGTCCGGAGTAGGCGAATTTCAAGCCGCGCTCCACGGCTTCTTTGGCCGAGCGATAGAGCTTCGACTTGGTTAGGAAATAACCACTGGCACGATCGAGGATTTTCTTGCGCTTGGCACGGCGCTTGGTCCCGCGTTTGACACGAGGCATTGACAGGCTCCTTTTAGGTTCAATTTACGGTGGCTGGAGGTAGGAGATGGCTGTCGGACAGATCAGCCAATAGGGGCTCTCGAATGGCCTCTTCACACACCGGCTAGCGACCAACGGCTAGCGAGTTGCTGCTAGTACGGAATCATTCTCTTGACCTTAGGCGTATCGGCGTCACTGACCAAGATGGCGCTACCCAGTTTCTTTTTCCGCTTGTGCCGTTTCGAGGTCAAGATATGGCGTAAAAACGCGTGGCGGCGCTTTACCTTTCCCTGCCCGGTCTTTTTGAAGCGCTTGGCCGCGCCCTTATGAGTTTTCAGTTTCGGCATAAATGCTCGCGATTTTGCGTTTCGCGTTCAACTTCGGAACTGGATCGTTCAACCGGAGTTTTTCCTGAGTCACTCGCGGCCCAAACCTCAAGCGTTCTTTATCCTGATCCCTGTTTCAATTGACCTTGCACCGCTTGGGGAGGATGCGCCTTTTCTCGGCCACCCGCCTCACGCTTGGGAGCGAGAATTGCATGCAGAGTATTACCTTCTTGGCGCGGACGGAACTCCACCATTCCTTTTTGTTCCACATCTTTAATCAGACGCTCCAAAATCTCCCGCCCCAGCCCGGTACGCGTCATCTCTCGACCACGGAAGAAAATCGTGGCTTTGACCTTGTCACCCTCTTCAAGAAAGCGCAGCACGTGGTTTTTCTTGGTTTCATAGTCGTGGTCGTCCACGTTGATGCGAAATTTTACCTCTTTTACCGTGATCGTCTTTTGGTGCTTCTTGGCCTCTCTCTCTTTCTTTTCTTGCTGGTAGAGATACTTGCCGTAGTCCATGATGCGACATACGGGGGGCTGCGCCGTAGGCGACACCTCGACCAGGTCCAGATTCTTTTCCCGAGCCAACTTGAGCGCTTCGTAGGGAGGCAGGATGCCGATTTGTCGGCCTTCATCGTCGATCACGCGGACTTCCCGCGCACGAATACGTTCGTTGATGCGGATGAAACGCTTATCGATACATTCCTCCGTGAATTACCGGGCGAGTAAGATGCGAAATTATAGCATGGCAGCCGCGCCGGGCGTTCTCTCGAACTGCCATTAACCTTTCATAAATCTCACATTCTGGCAACAGTGGCAGCGGCAATTTCTCTAGGCGCGTTGCAATTCCTGAACCTCGCTGCCTTTGGCGAGGAGCACCACATTCGCCATACCAAGGAACAAGCCATGCTCGACCACGCCGGGCATGGTTTCAAGCTTGCGTGCCAGAGCCGCTGGATCGGGAATCCGGCCGAAGTCGCAATCCAACAAGTGATGGCCCTCATCGGTGACAAAGGGATCGCCCGTGACAGACTGACGAACTTTCACTTTGGCTCCTAAGGCTTCGATTCTTCTCCTGATCAGCGCTTGAGCGAACGGGATCACTTCGACGGGCAAGGGAAACTTCCCGAGCATCGGGACCTGTTTGCTCGAATCGACAATGATGACGAAGAATTTCGAGGCAGAAGCGACAATTTTCTCGCGCAAGAGGTTGCCCCCTCCACCCTTAATGAGGTTGAGTTGGGGATCGAATTCATCGGCGCCGTCGATGGTGACGTCGACCGCCACGACGTCATCAAGCGTGGTAAGCGGAATTCCTCCACTCTTGGCCAACTTCTCGGTAGCCTTCGAGGTCGGAACCCCACGGATCTTCAGGCCGGAACGGACTTGCTCCACAAGAAGGCGGACCGCATCAGTAGCTGTTGAACCACTGCCGAGCCCGACCACTTCACCGTTCTTAACGAAACGCAAGCTGGCGCGGGCCGCTGCTTGCTTCTCTTCATCCTTGGTCATGCTAGGCACCATCCTGTCTAGGCGACCGCCCACTGTAGCGCATTTTTCTGAGGAGTGCCAAACCCAGGTGTCGAGCTTGGGCTCCCGAATCGGCCGACATCACGAGGGCTGCTTCGCAACCTGGGGTAATCGCAGGTAACCTCCACCCCTTGATCCGAGCCTTCGGTCACCTGAAAGTCTGATTCGCTACCGATTAGTATTGGAAGGGGAGGGCAGCGTAGGCGAGGTATGAAAAAGTGGAAGCTCGATCGCATCATCAGTCTGGCGACATTGGCCAGTTCAATCATCGCCATCATCCTCGTCTTGAAGAAGCCGCAACCGGTTTCGCAACCGATGCCTCCCGCGGTCGCCAAAGAGAAAGCGCAGTCGTTCCAGGAGAAGATCGAGCAGCTCGAGCAGCCAAGACCGGCCGGTCAGCCTCCCGTGGAAGTTCATTTGAATGCAGACGAAGTCAGCGCTGCAATCGACCAAGCGGCGGGTGCCTTATCCACTGCTATTCCGGCAACCGGTCTTCCCAGTTCGGTTCCATCCTCCGCCGACGCCCCTTTGGCTCCGGGCCAGCCGGAGATCAAGGATTACCAGGTGACCTTTGACGGTGACGTGGCGCGCGGACAATTTGTCGCCCAGATCGGCGGCAAGGATGTGTATGTCACGCTCGCTGGACATCTTGGCGCGAAAGATGGGTATGCCACCTTCGATCCCACCGAATTCAAAGTAGGGGATCTCGACATACCCACTTCGTTGGTTAACGGTGCTTTACAGAAGCGCCTGACCGAGCAGCGAGACCGGCTCAAGCTGCCAGATGATGTTGGAAGCATCAAGGTCGAGAATGGCGAACTGGTGATGACTCAGAAGTAGTCGGACGCATCGAGACCAACCCGAGAATCTTCAGAGTACGCCTAAAAGAGACACCTCTCAGTCCCGCGCTCGCAACGACGGTTGCAATACGAAGGTAACCCTTTGATCTTAGGGAACCAAATCGCTCGATGCCCCGGGTGTGCCGTCAAACAGCGCATACAGCTGGTCGCCAATGACGCGATACACCACGAAAGCTGAGCTCGCGTCGTACACTTTGCGGAACAACAGCTCACCGCGCCCGTCACCATCCACATCGACGGCATCGATCAACAGGAGCTTGGGTTCGACATCGAGGTGCTGGTTGTCGGTCACGCTGGAAAAGGCTTTGTGAAAATCGCCATTGATGTCCTGCCGGGCCACCAGGGCCACGAAATACTGTGGCTGGTCTTGCGTTGGTCGCTGCGGCATTCGAGCGCTGGCGGTCAGAACGAGGGTGGGTTCGTTACTGCTGGACAGATCAAAGACATTCAGCTGGACATCGTTGAAGTTTGGCTGCGCCGCCTTGCCGCTCGTGGCGTTGCGTTGCTTGGTGCTGTGGGCCGGTGCGGTCGAACTCGTCATACCGCTGGCACGCTGCTGGATCCAAGCGCGCAGCTCATCCGCCGCCAAAATCAGCATCTTTTTGCGGAAGGTCTGTTCTTGTTCGGATTTCATCTCGTAGGCGTAGGGATGAGGTTCAGGACCACCCGCGTCCGAAATGGCTGGAATTAACTGCACCTGGGAACCGTTCGGAAGAGAAGCATGAACTGCCGGCTTGGGTGCGACCGGGTTCGCCGGGCTGCGTGGTTCCGGTGGCTCTGGCGCGGGCTTGCCCCGTTTCAGAACTGGCCGGTCTGGATCCTCCGGCTGGGGATTTGAGGCGGGAGCCGGAGGCGCAGGCGAGGCGCTGGCACTGGTGGGAAGTGGTGCTGGCGTAGAAGAAGCCGGCGGCGCAGCAGGCGGATTCGAAGCGGGAGATGGAGTGGGCGACACTGGCGGCGGGGAAGCCGGCTGGGGCGGTTTGGGATTCGCGCCGGAATGGCGCAACACCGGGGGACTTTCTGCCTGGTCCAAATCACGGGGCACGGAGGAAAAGGATTTCTTGCTGGGTTTAGCCGCAAGAGATTCCGCCGTTTGCCAGGTACCTTCGCCGATCCATTCGCTGGTTGTTCGATTCTGCAAGGCGGCCGTAACCGTAAACAATCCTTGGGAAATACCGGTGCGAAAGCCCTCATACTCGGTTTCAGCCCAAAGCGCCATGGGAACCGGGGAGGCTTTGTAAGCGCTGGCATCGTAGAACTTTCCGTCATAAAGAATGGTGATAGGAATCAGGTGCGGCTTTCCCTTGGATGTCAGTTCGAGGAGGCCTAGGGCGCGCGGTCCCTTGTTAGTCTTGGTCTCGCCCGAAGACTGACCCCACGGAAGCTGCGCCAACGCCAGAATCAGCGGGCAACAGATGACGAGGCACTCGAGGGTGCGATATAAAGTGGATCGGCGAAACAAATTCACCATGAATGTCTATGATAAAGCTCCCGACTTTACTTTGCCCGATCAGAACGCCAAGAGCGTTCGACTGAAAGACTTTCGCGGCAAAACCGTCATCCTGTTCTTCTTTCCCAAGGCCGACACTCCCGGTTGAACGATTGAGGCTTGCGGGTTCCGCGAGGCATACCGAAAACTGGGGCAGGCCGGCGCCGTCGTCTTGGGCATCTCCGCCGATGCCCCGGCAACGCAGAAGAAGTTCGAGACCAAGTACGACTTGCCTTACACCTTGCTATCCGACCTTGATAAAAAAGTGGCCGAGGCTTACGGCGTGCTCAAGGAAAAGAACATGTACGGCAAGAAAGTGAAGGGCATCGCGCGCACGACCTTTTTGATCGATGGGGATGGAAAGATTGCCCATGTCTTCAACCAGGTGAAAGCCGAAGGCCATGCGCAGGAGGTATTGGAGTATCTCACGCGCACTCCTTAGAAATACTCAGGCGCGAGGGGGAGAAGCGATCGAGCGAATTCCGGTTCCGCCCCGTTTCTACGCTCGCGATCCGCGCTCGGTAAGTCGCGAGTTATTGGGCAAGGTTCTGGTGCGCGAAGAGACCAATAACCTGCTTACGGCCAGGATCGTGGAGGTGGAGGCCTATCTCGGAACGGATGATCCGGCCGCGCATGCCGCTGCCGGGCGAACTCCCCGCAATCAGGTCTTATTCGGCCCCCCCGGTCGTGCGTACGTGTATTTCATCTACGGCCACCATTTTTGCTTGAACGTCTCATGCCTTCCTGACGGCGTTGCCGGGGGAGTTCTTTTCCGTGCCTTAGAACCGCTCGCGGGAATCGCGGCCATGGCCCGGGCGCGCAAGATCACCATTCGCAGGGATCGCGATTTGCGGCTGCTTACGAGCGGGCCGGGCCGGCTGGCGGAGGCGTTCGGCATCACCCGCACTCGGGACAACGGCAAGGACTTTACCCGCCTCGATTCCGACCTCCGCATCGAGGATGACGGATTTCGCGTAGCGAACGTGATGGTCACGCCGCGCATCGGCATTGTCAAAGCCGCCGATTTGCCTCTCCGGTACGTGATCGCCGGAAATCCATTTGTTTCTGGACCCGTCAAGCTGCGACGACTAGGCGCGCAGCACGACGTTGTCAATCAGTCGAGTGCCACCCACAAAAGCAGCAACCGCGACTAGGCTTTTCCCGGTCAATTTGCTGACAGGTGCAAGCGTGTCGGGATCGACGATCGAAAGGTAGTCCAGACGCACCCCAGGATCCTGTGCCAATACCTGCTTGCCGGCCTCGATCAGATTGGTAGGGTTACGCTCGCCCTGCTCAAACCGCCTTTGCACTTCGTTGAGCGAGCGGTGAAGCTGCAATGCCGACTTTCGTTCTTGCGGATTCAGGTAGGCGTTGCGGGAACTCATCGCCAGTCCGTCCGGCTCGCGCACGATCGGGCAAACCACAATTTCTACCGGGAAGTTCAAGTTTCTTACCATGCGACGGAGGACGGCGACCTGGGCTGCGTCCTTCTGCCCGAAGAAAGCCTTGTCAGCTTCGACGATGTGGAAGAGCTTGGCCACCACGGTTGCGACCCCGCGAAAGTGTCCGGGACGCGACCCGCCACACAGCCTTTGGCTCAAACCTTCCACCTCGACGTAGGTAGTCGAACTCTCGGGATACATTTCTTCGACGGAAGGAGCGAACAGGCAATCGACGCGTTCGGCCTCCAGTCGCTTTGAGTCTCCTTCGAAATCGCGAGGATATTTGGCGAGATCTTCGTGGGGTCCAAACTGAAGGGGATTTACGAAAATCGAGACTGTAACCATGTCGCAAGCGGCTTTGGCGGCGCGGACGAGCGACAGATGGCCTCCATGCAAGGCGCCCATGGTCGGGACAAGACCCGAGCTTTTTCCCGCGGCTCGTGCTCCGCGGGCAGCGGCCTGCATTTCTTCGACGGTCTGCGCGATCTTCATAGAGTTTTTCCCCGGGCTGTCGGTCCGCGAACCACCGCTTCGATATGTCGCGGCTTCACCACCCCGGCGGGTAGGCCTACGAGCGCAGAGTCCGTTTGCGCTCAAGCACGGTTTCGAGCGCTTGACGCGTCTCCTTCGGCAGATGGTAGGACTCGTCGTCGGATGGATAGTGGCGGGAGACCACGTCGCTGCGGAACGCGTCGACGGCGTTTCGGATCAGCTTCGCGGCATCGCCGTACTGGCGCACAAACTTGGCCGGGGGACCAAAGCTTAGGTTGACGATGTCATGGAAGACCAGTACCTGGCCATCGCAATCCGGTCCGGCGCCAATCCCGATGGTTGGAGCCGCTACTTCGGCGGTGATCATGGCCGCCACTTCTCGGGGAATGCCTTCGAGGTAGATGCAGGCGACCCCGGCTCGGTCGAGAGCGATGGCGTCGTGCATGAGCTCCTCGATCGCGGTAAGCGTCTTGCCTTGCACTTTGTACCCGCCCATTAAGTTGACCGACTGCGGAGTGAGGCCGATGTGACCGGCGACAGGAATTTCCGCATCAATCACACGGCGGATCAGCTCGGCCCGTTTCTTGCCGCCCTCCATCTTGACGGCCTCGGCGCCGCCTTCTTTCACGAAACGGGTGGCGTTGCGAAGAGCGTCGTCCGCAGTCACGTGAAAGGAGCCGAAAGGCATGTCGGCAACCAGAAATGCATGCTTCACACCTCGCCGAACGGCGCGAGTATGGTGCAGCATCTCTTCGAGCGTGACGGCAAGCGTGTTGTCGTAGCCCAGCATGGTCTGCGCCAAGGAATCGCCTACGAGGACGATGTCGAGCGAAGCCTCATCGACCAGGCGCGCCGTGGCGTAGTCGTAGGCGGTCAAGCAGGTGATGGGTTCACCGCGAAGTTTCTTTTCTTTTAAGCTGGTAACAGTGATTTTCTGGCGGGGCTCGCCAATCGGTGTGGAACTCAAGGTATCCTCCAGTGCCCCTCCGCCTTGGGCGGATAGAGCCTGTCGTATCTCACTCAGAGGCTATTGTACATGCCCAACCCCGCTTGGTCGATCCATCTCAACTTATTGAACACAAAGGGCATTTTGGCGAAAACGAGGTTACGCACTCGCTGCCTCACGCCGTCCCAAGGGGAGAAAATACTGCGTGCCCTTGATCGGAGCAGATACTTTGCGTAGCAGTTCCTGTAGATCTTCGTTGCGCTCCACAAAATCGATATCGGAGGTGTTCACGATCAACAGGTCAGAGGAGGTGTAGTGAAAGAAAAAGTGCTCGTAGGCCTTAATCACTTCTTCGAGATACTCCTCATTGATTGCCTTTTCTGCCGGGGCATTCTTTTTCTTCAGTCGTTTTTTGAGAACCTCCGGTGTAGCTTGCAAATAAATCACCAGGTCGGGCGTGGGGAGCTGATCGCGAAAATATGTGTAGTAACGGTTGTAGGTATCGAGTTCCTGGTCGGTCAGGTTCAAGCAAGCAAAGAGCTTGTCCTTCTCAAAGATGAAGTCGGTGACCACGGTTTTCTGCGATCGGGGGCCGAGATCAAGCGCCCGCAGCTGCTCAAAGCGGCGAATCAAGAAAGCAAACTGCGCCTGGAATCCCGCTCCGCGTTCGCCTTCGTAGAAGGCGCGCAAGAATGCATTCTCCTCCGGTTCCATCACACGCTGCGCGTTCAACCGCTCCGCCAGAATGCG
>DATJVZ010000060.1:0-25653 GCA_035501575.1 Terriglobales bacterium
CCTAAGAGAACTGTTCACTTTTGACCAGCTTCCTGCCTTGGCTGCCGCCTATCATTTTTGCCAACCAACCAGCCTTGCGAGCATTGGAGGAAGTCATGGAAAACTTCGCCGAGTTGATGCAAAGGCTACTTGAAATCCAAAGTGGCGGAAAGCAAAGAAGCCCAAAACTGATCGAGGAAGACAGGCGATTGATATATCTTCTAAGGAAACGAACTCTGGCAGGAAAGCCCCCACGAACAGTAAAGCTTAGCCAAGAGAGCACAGAGCAGACTCGATTCAATCCTTTCCCTGCCTAGAGTAATGATGCAGGAATGTAGAACAGGGCTATAGGGATGGGTCGGATGGCTTGGTGCCGGGAGTGCTGGTAGTCGTTTGGGGCGGGTCGGGTCAGGTCAGTGCCGCGCAGCTGGACAGAACTCCACCCCGAGGGTTGTTCAGGTGCCCGTTGAACACGCCCTCCGACGGACACTATCTGGCCGGGCTGAAGAGGACTTCCTTAGGGCGCCGGTCTTGGGTGATGCGCTCTTCGATCCTGGACACGAACTTGCGTCTGTGGAGAATTGTTCATCTCCGGGAGGCAGAGAGACCCGCCCCGGCCACACGTGCGCGTTCAAAGCCGACTGCACACCTAGCTGTAGAACTGCTATGGCTGGGAACCCTCCGTTTCAGTGCAGGAAATGGCGGGACAGGACTATTGCACAGAACGTGGCGAAGCCAAACAGGATAAGCCCGAGGATGGCGTTGAGGAGGCGGAAGAAGATCGGACCGATGCGGTGCGGGATGAAGCGAACGACGACAATCAGCGCGGTGAACCAGGTCATCAGTCCGGCGGTGGCCATCAGGATTCCCCAGACGGGGGCGCTGTAGCCCAAGACTGAATGGGCAAAGGGGAGCCAGTTGGAGGTGACGCCAACCCAGTAAACTATGGTTAAGGGGTTGAAGATAGTCAGGGCGGTACTGTCGGTGACCTCGGCGACCAGATGCGCGGGCAGGGTGCCTTCGTCCCAGTGTTGGCGAGCGCAGGCGTAGGCCCGCAGGGGCTCCTTGACGGCGCGGACAAGGAAGTAGACCCCCAGCGGAAGCAGGACGATTACGCCGATGGCCAGTAGGACCGTCTGGAGCTTCGGGTTGGACAGGTCGGAAAGGAAGTAGTGGCCCCCGAGGAGGACCATAGAGAAGAGGATTAGATCGCCAGTGACCGAGCCGATTCCGCAGGCGAGGGTATGGCGCCAACCGCCGATCACGCCGCGGCGGATGGCCAGCATGTTAACGGGGCCCATCGGCGCGGCCGCCGCTAATCCCATCAAGAACGCGGCCGAAAGCACATGGACGTAGGAAACGAACACCATGTTGCGGCAAATAGGTAGGATAAGCCCGAAATTCCACTCGGGCATTCTGGCAGTTAAGAATATACCGCCGACGGTTGCCTCCAAATGAGCCGTTCCAGCGCATCATTTCTCCTTGGCCGTCACCGCGCTTCGATGAATCCCGAGAAGAATTGTTAATAATTTAAAAGCAAAGAACATATCAACGACGAAGGTATAGATCTTCAATCGCGCTTGTCGCCCGCTAGGGCCAGAAGGAAGCTTATCAATTCCTGCTTGGCTACATAAGAGATTTACGATTGACCTGCCCCCGCGATTGTGCCTGGATCACGGGCTTCCAACCCGGTCGCAGTCCGGCTTGGACGAACGCACCAAGATTGGCCGCCCCTGAGAATTTGCTGATCAAGTGGCGAGGCCACGCTGCGGATTCAATCTGTCAACCTTGTGTTTGCTCTGACACTTACAAACTTTCCAGCGTTTTTCAACAGACTTGGGAATGGCCGAACGGTGGATTGTTCGGAAGCTCAACCCGAGGATTCTGCATAATAACTTGCGCAGATTACATTTTGTGTGAAACGGCTAACAGCCCTTGGGACAGAGAGACAATCATTGAGTTGAAAAGGGCTGATCACCCACCTCGAAGCTTGGCTGGAAATTGGCCGGAAATTTTTAACAAGCCTTCTTGGTTTTTGGCTTCAGCCTCAGTTCTTGGTTGATGGCCGCCGTCGCTTTTACGCTGGCGGGAATTTCCTGCATGTAAACGTCGGTAGTGGTCGATAGCCGCGGGTGCCACAATAGGCCCTGGATGTCCTTGGTTGTCCCTTTCTTTTGCCCCAGCGTTGTAATCCGATCCCGCTTCTCGAGTCGGGCGCGCGTATTGCCTTCGTTTTACGTCATGTGCTCGGCTACAGGCGCCAGGCTACAGGCGGAAGGCTACAGGCGGCAGGCTACAGGCGGCAATCGCGCAGATTAGCGAGAAGGAGTACCATACACAGCTGCGAAGAGCGTACCCCCCAGCTGGCCTAGCTCCAGCTGGGAGCATATGCGATCGCGGCAATATGCTCGGGCAGACCGCGCTGGCATAGAGGAAGTATGAACTTGCTGAGATGGATTTGGGCTTACTTGTCCGACTGTGTGCATCCCCGGACGCGGCTGCACCAGAACCGATTCGGCCATGCATACGTGTGCTGCCTCGATTGCGGCAGAGAGATTCCGTATTCCCTCAAGTACATGCAGAGGGTTGGACAACATCGCGGGCGGAACGTATGGGACGCTCGCTCTCCGGCGAAGGCGTCGATGATCATTGCTAGCGTACTACTGTTGCTAGCACCAAGTTACGCGGTAGCCCAAACTGCACAACCCTCAGTTGTTCAGAGCCAAACCGTTTGCGGGGATGACAACATCAGGCCAACAATGGTGATTGGCTTCGTCGGCGGTTTTGTACATAAAGACGACCTCCGCCACTCGGAAGTTCAGCTTGCGAGGCGTTTGCAGGAAACATATGGTGACCGCGTAACGGTTGAAGTTTTCAGCAACCGGCAAAAGGAACAGGCCCGCGTTGCGCTTCGCGAATGTTTGAACAGCGTTGAACACTTTTCGGACGAAACACCGCAGCGGCGGATCATATTGTTCGGTCATAGCTGGGGTGCTTCAGCCGTTGTCTATCTTGCTCGAGAATTGGAGCACGATGGCATCCCTGTTGCGCTGACAATTCAGGTAGACAGCGTGCGTAAGCACGGGCAAGACGATTCCATCATTCCGGCAAACGTCGCCGAAGCAGTTAATTTTTATCAGAGTAAGGGCATGATTCACGGCCGCGCGAAAATTGTTGCGGCTAATCCTTCTCGCACTGCAATCGTCGGCAATTTCAACTTTGCTTATCAAAAAGAACCTGACGGGTGCCGTACCTACCCGTGGTACGACCGGCTCTTCTTCAAGGGCCACACCTCCATCGAGTGCGATCCACGCGTTTGGTCGCAGGTTCAGAACCTGATCGAGGCGCGCCTGAGGCCGTCTTCTCACAGCACAGATACCGACGTTGCATCCGCATTTCACTGAGAGCATTCATGACAATAACTCCGCAAAAGCCTTCTGCCCATCGAAGCCGGTCTCGACAGTTTCACGCGCCGGAGGCGAGGAACACTTGGGTTCGGTATAACACATCACGCCGGCGGTCCCACTGGAGCCCCGGAATCCTTGATTTTGGGAGTGTTCTGTTGGGGATTCTCCAGAAACAGCTTGATCTCGTGGTCGATGCGACTCAGATCGAGTGTGCCTACTGGACTTTTCTCCACCGCATCTTGCACCTCGCGTACGCCGGCCAGGGCGGCAGCGCGCACCTCTGACGGGGCCTCTGGGTTGGCCGCCAGTATCATCAGATGTTCCGCCACTTCCGTCTGTACCGTTCCCTGCAGATCGCGTTGGGCTGACGTTTTTGCCGAGTTGGAGAATGCGGTATTGACGAGTGCTGAAATTACCGCGCTCGGTGACGGAGCTTTAGGATCTTGTTGGCACATCACCGCCAGTCGTTCGACTCGCGAAACATCGAGTAACCCGCCGACGACGATTTCAGCCACGGCGCGGGCTCCATCCAGCGGACTGAACACATAACCGGCAGAGGAAGTGAAGCGCTCAGAATCGCCATCTCGATTCTCGTTTGGGCCCAGAGCGCTCCACAATTCTGCGCGAACCTCCAGTTCGGCGGGCTCCAGTGCAGAGAAAAGTTGCTTTAACGCTTCTTTCTGACTGTCCGGCGACCATATTGTTATCGGTTGTTGGCCGTCGCCCGCCAAAGAAAGCGGCACCTTTGCGCTGCCCACCACGTTCACGGCCGCCGCGAGCGCATAACGATGAAATAAATAGACCAACGCGAAGCGCGAAGCAAGCATCGAATTTTGCTCGCCCACCCGAAGCATGCTCGCATTGAAATGAGCTAGAAGCGCGTTGCGCACTGGCAAAATCTCCTTCAGCCAGGTGACGGGATCGGGGCCATCATCATATGCATTCCACCGTGGATCATCGTAGTTGCCCCAGACGACCGCCTTCGCAATCGAGTCTCTTACGAGGGCATCCAGCCGAGCCTGCTCCTGCTTTATCGAAGCGTCGGGCTTGCCCGGGCTGTAACCCCACTGGACAGCGAAACGGTCGTAACTGCCCACGCCCTGCATATACGCATCAGATAGATCCGCAGAGCCGTCGGGGCGGATATGAATGCGTGGGGCGTAATAGTCCATTACCGACCCCCGTCCGAAAGTGCTGGCAACGAAGTTGTGTTCCAAACCAATAGCGTGCCCAACTTCGTGGCAGGTAAGCAAAGCAAGCCGATTGACCAAAACCGTCTCCTCGTTTAGTTGGGGATCGAGATTGTCGAATGCCGCGAACAAGTCGAGTGTGGGTTCGGCAGTGTTGCGTCCCGCAGGAACCGTCGATTGCCAGTAGTTGTTTACGGTGCGCATGCGATGGGAATCGAGCTGCACGACGGCGTGAATAATTTCCCCTGTGCGCGGATCTACCTGGGACTGGCCAACGGACCAACCCCGGCCGGAGCGGTTGGTCCATTGGATCGTCGTATAGCGAATGTCCATCGGGTCCGCGCCTGCGGGTAGGTCCTCAATGCGCAGCGCATCTTTGAATCCTGCCTGCTCGAAAGCCGTGTTCCACCACAGCGCGCCCTGCCGGGCAGCGGAACGTACGGGTTCTGGAATCGCTCCGTCGAGATAAAAGACGACGGGTGTGACCGGCTCGCTCAGTGCCGTCTTCGGGTCCTTCTTTCGCAACCGCCAACGGCTGATGAAGTAACGCTTCAGCGGCCGATCATAGGGTTGCGAAAAGTCATCGAAATCAACGGTGAAGAACCCAACACGGGGGTCCTGTTCACGAGGTTCGTAGCCGGATTCCGGCGGCGCAACGAAAGAATGATGCTCGCGAACACTCAAAACGTGCGGGTCTGGCTGATTGAGTTCGCTCTCCGAATCGGTGGCGAAGGTGAGCAAGAATTCAATTTCCGTGTTGCGTGGAAAGTCGCCGCTGTGGTCCGCATCGTAGAAACTGCGATCTTTGTCCAAGTGCCAGTCCGCCGCGTGAGGGGATTGCTCGCGGATCAACACTCCCCCCACGGCGCGCGCCGGGCGCCGGAGCTGTGAAAGCAAGTCGGCCGCGTCTCGGAGCAATACAGGGCTGGCATTGACCAACACAGTCCCATCCTGCTCAGCCTCAATGGGGAGCGACGCAAGGACCGAGGTTGGAAAACTCTCCTCCACAGAATGCTTGAGCTGGTGACTGCCCTTTTCCGCGCGGAAGCGGGTGTTCTCCTGGATTACGAGCACGTGCGAGCCGACACGGCGGAGGCGGCAGACGGCCGAGCGATTGAATGTGCTGCGATCAGCGAAGATCTCAGTTGAGCCGATCCCGCTTCCCAAACCGGAGAAATAGAGAAATTCTCTGCTCAGTGCGGCAGGGGAAAATTCGAAAAGAATGTCGCCTTTCTTCTCGTCCCAGTAGTATGGGAAAAATCCTTCGTGCCGGCTCAAGCCCGCAGTCCGCGAGGCGAGCGTGACCTTTTCGGTAGGCGAGGGAGTAAGATTCTGGGCGGTATTTACCGCCAGGAGTATAAGCCACAAGGCGAGTCGATTCATGACCTGTCTTTTTACATCACAGCGGCCGAATCGCTCAAGCCACGATTCAGTCAACCAGACGAAAAATTATGCCTCGCAGAATTGAATGACTACCTTGATATCGTTTGCTTCTCTCTTCAGGGCATGTGCAAATTTCTCTGGCTTTTCGCGCCGCGAGATCAGCCTTGACAACCAGTTGTGGTCGGCGCGAGCAAGTGCTTCACCGCCTTTGAACCAGTGGCGCTTGTTTGCGTTGACACTTCCCACTACGACTTTGTTCTTCAGTACCGCGTCGGCTGCCAAGTCTGCGGTGACCCGGTGACCGCCAACGCCACCAGAGCCTACGCCGGTAAGGCAGACAATTCCCCCGGAGCCGACTTGGTGAACACAGTCGTTGATTACCGGTCCAACTCCGGTGCATTCGATTATCACGTCCGGTTCGAATCCAATGTCCGTCACCTTTCCCGTGTGATAAGTGGCTCCCAACGCACGTACTAATTCGGGCTTCGGGCCCGATTTCACGCGATCCAGGACGTGAACGTCCAATCTGCGCTGCGTCCCGATCATGGCTGCCAAAAGGCCAATTGGCCCTGCCCCCGTTACCAGCACTGTTCGCGGCGCCCAGAAGTAGCGACTGCCGATGAGCTCCACTTGCTCCCATGCCTTGGCGACGACCGTCGTCGGCTCCAATAGCACACCTAACAACCCGAGTGATGGATCGATCTTGATCGCATAATCGGGCTCGATTCTCCAGCGCTCGGACATATAGCCGTCAATCTGCTTTATCCCGCGCTCAGTGTACTGCCCGTTGCGGCACATGTCCCACTCACCAACCGCGCAATTCGGGCATGGTACCGGGTCAGGCCGGCGTACAATGCCCACAACGAGATCCCCTTCTTTGACCCTACTGGTTGGGTCTGGTTCAATTACACGGCCCAATGATTCGTGGCCGAGAACCAGACGGTCCTTCCCGGCGGGAGCCCACCCATACTTGCCTTCAACGATTTCGACGTCAGTTCCGCATACTCCGTTAGCAATTGCCTGCACAAGAACGGAGCCTTCGTGCACATCGGGTTCTGGAACGTCTTCGAAGCGTGCAGTTCCTGCCTTTTGGGGTTCTACTGTGATCGCTTTCATTGTTCTCCTAAGTAGGCGGCGCAAGGTAGCACAGAATTCCGTCGGCAGATGGATCCTTATGTAACACCCTACGACTTACGAAGAGCCGCGAGCTAAGAACCGCTCGCCGACGATCGAAAGGGTTGCGCAAAGAGTACGCGATGAGCCTACTCACGCCATCGGAACCGGCCTTCGTCGAAAGTCTTCTTGCAATGCGATAGCATCCTAACGGTTAAGGCATTTGGGCGCCCTCAGTGCCGACATATAGAGCGTACAGAGACTGGCTGGCAGTCATGAACAGACGATTTTTCTTGGCACCACCAAAGCAAAGATTGCCACAGGTTTCGGGAAGATGAATTCTACCGATCAGAGTGCCTGTGGGGGCGAACACGTGCACTCCGTTTAATCCTTCTCCTGCCCAGCCGGCTGCCGACCACACATTGCCTTCGACGTCGCATCGAATCCCGTCTGAGGATCCCGGAGCCATGTTGGCAAACAACCTTCTGTTGTTGATTCGCCTTTGATCCTCAACGTCATACACCCAAATCGGACGCGGGTCGCCAGGCCGTTTCGGATCGCCAGTGTCCACGATGTATAGCCGTTTCTCATCGGGCGAAAAGCAGATGCCATTGGGCTTGTCCAAGTCGGAGGCGACGACCGTTGCCCCGCCAGTTTGCGGATCCAGGCGATACACATTCGCGGAGAGTTCAAAACGTGCTTTGTGGCCCTCGTAGTACGACATGATGCCGTAACCCGGGTCGGTGAACCATATGGATTTGTCCGAATGCACGGCGAGATCGTTTGGTGCGTTCAACGGCTTGCCTTCGAAGCCATCCATCAGCACTGTTATCGTACCGTCGTATTCCGTTCGCGTGAGCCGACGCGAATCGTGCTCGCAGGTCAACAACCTGCCCTGACTGTCGCGACTGTTACCATTGCTGTAGTTCGAGGGACTGCGAAATATGCTGATTTCACCAGTGTCCTCCAGCCATCGCAAAATACGATTGTTTGGAATATCGCTAAACAGAAGGTAGCGCCCGTCTCCGAACCATACGGGACCTTCAGCCCACCTCGCACCGGTGTAAAGCCGCTCAACCGCAGCGTTGAGAATCTTGTATTTGGCGAATCGCGGATCAACGACCTCGACGGCGGGGTCGGGATATGTCATAGGCCCTCCGACTGTCCTAACGATGCCCAGCCCGAAGAGATTTTTGTGCGCTTCAATGAATGACCCATCTTGCTAAACATACAGGAAATTACGAAACGGGCCTGAGCGGACCGAGTTTAATCCAGCGAGGCGGGATAAAGCGGCCAAGACCAAGAAATTCGTCATCGCCAAGATGCAAACCCTCGTGTCTAGCGTTTAGTCACCTGGGTGTGGACGTCGCCGACGCGAAGGGGTACCCGGAGCAGCGGATCTTTGTAAGAGTCCCTGTCAACTTGTCAGATGGTCTCAGAATTCCGTTCTCCGTTGCATTTGAGGACCGAACAGTGTCCATCCTTACTGGTAGCCCTTGCCCCACGTGTAGTCATACTTCACGGTGAAGCCGGTAAGGGCTGGACCATTTTGGTGCACGGGTGCCTTGGCGAATTCGAAGAGTAGGGAGTTGCGGGTATTAATGGACACATTCATCTCACTGCCCAGGATGAAATTTTGTTGGCCGTTATTCTGATCGACACCATTGAGGAACGTAATGGCGCCGAAGGAGTAGCGCGTATCAACGGAAACCCAGACGCTGTCGTTGAATGAATAGCTGAGGTGCCCTTCAAATCCGGGCAATGGCTGCTGATGCAGAATTTCCCTTCCACGATACGAGGTGTTGTCGGTGTAGAAGTAAGCGTTGGCGTACGTATCGACCTGCCACTTCTGCTCAGGCCCAAAGGGTTGCGATAGGGCAATTTCGGGCTTGAACAGCCAGCGATCGGAACCCAGGTCTAAGATCTTACTTGCATTGTATTGGCCGGAGGGGGCGGTGAGGGTGAAGCTTACACCTAAAGTGGTTGTCGGCTTGTAACCTTCGAATTGCTCCACAGTGAGCGCCGGACCTCCCTTCAGCAACATGGCTATTTGGTAGCTGGAGTCGCCCGCGCCATTGATGGAGCCCTGGATTCGAGTGCCGCTGACCGATCCGCTGAGGCCGGCGATCGGAACACCTGCCTCCGCCCACATTGTCCGGTTAAACAGGCCGAAATAGCGCGCATAGCTGATCATTCCCTGATTCAAGTTAAGTTTCGCGCCGGCAATGATGAGCGAAGTATCGATCGAGGAGTTGGCGTGCACGTAGGTGTAGCTAAGCTCGATCTGGTTCGTCCCTACAGGAGTATTGTCATAAGAGTGCGCATCGGTAAACTGGGCCCATGCCTCGCCTGGGAGATGAAGGACGGCTACAGCGAAGCAGAAGAGTAGCAGCCATTTGTTCATGAGAACATCATCAAAATACCACCTTAATAAGGCGCACGATGAGTTCTTCCGGCGACCAGATCGTCAGCAAGAGCGGCAGGAATGGAGCGGCTGTGACGGCTGCTAGTCGGGTGATGTCATCGAGGCCGAAGGGGACCACGCGCATGTCGCGCGCCAATCCAAAGCTGTTGCCGAGATCTGCCAGGGACTGGATGTCTCCTGTGCCAAGCAGTTCCTGGTCAGAGGTGTGCTGGCCGGCTATCCACTTCTGCTGGAAGCCCTCCACGTAGCGCTGGGCGAGGAGAGCGAACTCGCCCAAGCCCTTTCTTCGGGCAGCCGCCATCTTGGGAGTAAACATCAAGAGTGGGCCGAGAATGACCACCAGGAAAAATGCTATAAAGCCGCCGATTTGCAGCTTGAAGGACGGCAAGCTTTCGCCCCTGTAGAGGACTCGACTGGCAACCACTCCAGCAAGCATGGCCCCCTGAGCGAAAAGGATTGGACCGAAGGCCCAGGAAGTCTTGCCCAGAAAGCCCATTCCGCCGCAACGATCGGGGTGGCTCGCAATGAGATTGAGGTTGATTCTGGAGACTTGCCAGAGAAAGCGATACCAGATGAAGAATCTCATGTACCAGCGCAGCAGGACGAATTGCGCTATGGGTATGCTGACGAACACGTACCAGAAGCCAGCCGGGGTCAACTCCCAACGCCCGCCGGCCCGCGCATACCAGGTCGCAGTGCCGAGGACGACGCGGTCGCTCCAGAGCCACAGGCCAAAAATATAGACACAGGCCAGGAGTGCAATTTCGAGAGGAACAGAATTACGCAGCCTCACAGCCGCTTTGACCGCACGGTTGAAGCGGGGAAGGTCTGCGGGCAAAATGATGCGTAGGTCGATAAAACGCCGCACAATGGGAGTCAACCGCGCGTGGACTAGCAACTCGGCCGCGATCAGGATCGGCAGGGCCACCAGGAATCGCGCATGCACTTCAACATCGCGCAGAAACGATAGGCGGCCAGCGCTCCCCGCCAACGGGCCGATAGTGGCTAGGAGCAAAAGCGGCAGCCATGTAATCGATGTAATCACTAATAGCCGCCGATATAAGAGCTCCAGGTGATCTCCCCCCAGATGCGTCTTGCCAAGGAGTTGGTAGACGGGACCACCGAGCACCAGGGAGAAATCCGGAGATCCTTCCAGAAAATTCATTTCTGATTTTTTGCTTACGCCATCTTTCGTTTGCTGTTCTTGGACTGGTGGCACGCCACAAACCTCCCGCAAGAATCATCCTGCAATCTTCGACCGCTTTCTTACGATGCTTTTGACTGCCGAAGCACCTTTGTCCAGCCGAACCGCTTCGCCTGTTTCCAACTGATAATCGGCTTTCATTACTGTCAACTTCTGTTGTTCTTTGGCGTTCCGGAGAACCTTACTATGCTGCTAGTATATCCATCGCGCTCTGGTGCACGTTTTCTTTGAATGCGGCTTCGATCAGTGCTTCTCCGGTTGCCGATTGCTTCACTTTCGTAACAATCCGCTCAATCTGACCCACCAAGGCCTGTAGATGCGGTCTCGGCATCTTCTCGCCTGAACATGCGGCGGCCACAGCGCCAAATTTGGTGTGTCCCATTACCACGAGCACCGCAGTGCCCAAAGGATCGAACGCATGCTTTAGACTGGCCAGTCCTGACGAGCTATGTTTCCAGCTGTTCGCACCTCGAAGAGGTCGCCTAATGTGGTCAGAGATCACCTCAGGACCGAGCAGCTTACACCATGACCCTTGGGAACAATGCTTTTGGAACCCTGGGCTACGGCAACCTGTGTGGGAGGACTGTTACGGAGATGTTTGCGCAAGTCCACTTCCTTTTGGACGGCGCTCTGGTCGTATTTGATCATCGTCCAACGGTGCACCTGGAACATTCACCAAGAATCTCATTTTATGAGACAAGGTGACCTCTGCCTCATAAATTCCAACGACCACAGTCTGACCTCGCCATCGCGGTGTTGGGACAATCATGCAGTGGTTACGCTGCCGGCCCGATAGGTTACGCTCCATGGCGGTCGTGACGGAATGGCCTGAACGTGACTCTGGGGGCACAACGGTGCCAGTCGCGTCACCCTAACTGGATTTTGGGTATGTCCCCCTCTCGCGGGAGGAAAAAACCAAATCAGGGATCGCATCCTCCAATCTTCATCTCACCACTCTCCGAGTCATCTTTCTGAAGCGCTGACGGACGAAGGTACGTTGCGAGGTCTGGCCCAGGCTCTCTGCGTACAATGGTTTACGGGTCGCGACGGTGCTGATCGTGCCTCTCCCGGCATCTGAGAAGTGGTGGTTGGAAAGGTGACCACATTTACAGCCGGCCCCGCTATAATGCGGGCTCACATGTCCCTTAGCTCCGGCACGAAGCTTGGCCCCTACGAGATTCAATCGCCGCTCGGTGCCGGCGGGATGGGCGAGGTGTATCGTGCCCGCGACACACGCCTTGACCGAACGGTCGCCATCAAAATCCTGCCCGTGCATCTCGCCGGCCACCCCGAAGCCCGCAGCCGCTTCGAGCGCGAGGCTCGTACAATTTCTTCCCTGAATCATCCCAACATCTGCGCACTGCACGACATCGGCACTCAGGACGACATGAACTACCTGGTCATGGAGTACGTGGAGGGCGAGACGCTGGAGGCACGACTGCAGAAAGGTCCGCTGCCGCTCAAGCACGCTCTCGAGTGCGGCATGCAGATCTGCGACGCGCTCGAAAAAGCCCACCGCGCCGGCATTGTGCACCGCGATCTGAAGCCGGGCAACGTGATGCTGACCGCGTCCGGGGCCAAACTGCTGGATTTCGGACTCGCCAAGCCGGTTGTGCTGGGTATACAAGCAACCGGCGGAAAAGGCAATCTCACGCCGTCCACGCCCACGATGAATCTTTCCATGCTGACAGCTACGCCGGCGGCATTGACGCAGCAGGGAACGATCGTCGGAACTTTTCAGTACATGGCGCCGGAGGTGTTGCAGGGCCAGGAGGCTGACGCACGCAGCGACATTTTCAGTTTCGGTTGCGTGTTTTATGAGATGGTGACTGGCCGGCGCGCATTCGAGGGCAAGACGCAGCTGAGCGTGATGACCGCGATCCTCGAAAAAGATCCTGAGCCGCTCTCGAAGGTGCAGGCAGCCTCGCCTCCGGCTCTCGACTATGCAGTTGGGACCTGCCTAGAAAAGAATCCCGACGACCGCTTTCAGACGGCGCACGACGTAAAGCTGCAACTGGCCTGGATCGCGAAGTCGGGCTCACAGACGCGAGAGCCCGCCCTGCCTGCGGCGAACCCGAGCCGTAAGGCTTCACTCGCCGCAATCGCTGTACTCGCCGCGACGGTGATCGCCCTAACCGTCGCTCTGGTAACGTCCTCTTCGCCGCGGCGTGTGCTCCGTACCTACATCCTTCCTCCCGAAGGAACTCGGTTCAACACGCTCTATCGCAATGGCGCACCGGCGCTTTCTCCGGACGGTACCCACATTGCGTTCATCGCCCAAAGAGACGGCAAGAATTCACTGTGGCTGCGCTCGCTCGACAAGCTGGAAGCGACGGCCGTGCGCGGCACCGACGACGCGTATTTTCCCTTCTGGTCGCCCGACGGGACCGCGGTGGCGTTCTTTATGCAGGGCAAGCTTTGGCGGACCGACCTGAACGGCGCTTCACCCAGCGCGATCTGCGACGCGCCCGAAGGCCGCGGCGGCTCGTGGGGACGCGGGGACGTGGTCGTGTTTTCACCGTCATTTGGAGGACCGATCTATCAGGTGCCGGCGGCCGGAGGAACAGCGAAGCCGGTCACGAGCCTTTCGCCGTCGTCCACCAGTCTGTCGGACCGCTGGCCTTCCTTTCTGCCCGATGGAAAGCACTTCGTTTTTCTTCGCAGTCTTTACGGGAATGCGGGTGACAACAACGAGATTCGCTTTGGCTCGCTCGACGGGAGCGAACAGCCGGTTCGTCGCGGTAAGTTCTACAGCGTGCAGTATGCCGCAGGACAGCTCCTGGCAGTGCGCGATGGCTCGCTGCTGGCATGGAAGTTTGATGGCTCGAGTGGAAAGGTCTCCGGCGATCCGCTTCCGATCGTCGACAAAGTGGCATCGGACGAGATCACGGCGATGGCCGTCTTTTCCATTTCCGCCCAGGGCACTCTGCTCTATCAATTGGGTACGGGCGCAAACGGCGACCACCACATCTGGGTGGACGTCACGGGCAAACAGCTCACCCAGCTTTCCGAACCCAGTGTCTACGGCCCCACTCGGATTTCTCCCGACGGTTCTCGGATTGCCACGCCCATGATGAGCCAGTCCGGCAACTCCCCACTTTGGATCTGGGATCTGGCAGGCGGCACGCGCAGCCCGATCTCTGCCGTCACTGAGTACGCCGATGCTCCCGTGTGGTCGCCGGATGGACGCACAATTTACTTCGACATCTTCAACCCGGAGACGCACAACGAAGTGCATGTGGTGTCGGCGGACGGCTCGCAGGCGGAGCGCACACTGATCAAGTCCGACCGCGACGTCACGCCCAGCGACGTGACCGACGACGGAAAGTGGCTTCTGTACGAGGAAGCCATCGCACGCGCCAAAGACAGTCACCAGTCCCTCGGCCTCTCCAGTGCGCTCGGGGACGCCGAGCTGAAGATGTTTCCTCTTACTTCCGATGCGCAGCCGCTCACGGTGCTGACTCCGGTAGCCAACGGGAGCAATGCACGGCTGAAGCCCGTGTCCAACGACTGGGTTGCCTACCAGTCGAATCAATCAGGGCGCGCGCAGGTTTACCTGACGCGGTTTCCGCATCCCGGCGCCAAATACCAGGTGTCAAACGACGGCGGCTCGCAGCCGGTGTGGAGTAAGGACGGCAAGACACTCTACTATCTCGACGCCTTTCGCAAGATGACCGCCGTCGAGGTCGCGGTAGCCAACGATTCCGTGCGGATCAGCGCCGCCAGAACTCTCTTTCCGGCCGGTATTCGCCACTCCATTCCGGTCGAAGCCTACGACGTTTCGCGCGATGGCCGATTCCTGGTGGTGGACTCCATTACGGAGAGTGCAGCGCCGGTGGTGCTGGTCACGAACTGGGATACTGCCTTGAGGAAGTAGCAATCGGAGACCTGAGCCTGGCTTGCGGCCAGACCGTCACCGTTGAAAGTGCGATTGCGAACCCTCCTACGGCGCCATCTGGCAACACGATACAGGCCTGACCTGCACTGGCTCGAGTGTCTCGGATACGGATCGTGCCTGTCTCGGCATCGGACGGCAAAGACGCGTGGTTCTAGGCTAAGGCCTGATGATCGAAACGGCGCCTTTTTACCGGTGACCCTTTCCTGCGTTAGAGGCCCCAAAACCCGAAAGACGGTCTTCTGAGTTGCTGTAAGCTGTTGTATTTCTTAATCGGGGTTAAATGGCATGGAGTAAGTCGTCGGTTCAATCCCCACCGGAGTCCACCAAATACCTCAACTCCATCCGAGCTATTATTTGTGCGCTTGTGGGGTCACCATTTAGCTCACCAAGTTCCTGGGCAATGGGCGGGGCGAGACCACTTGATTTTTGAACCATGGAAATCGAGATGCGCCAACTGCAGAAGATCGCGAAAATCCAAACCGCGTAGACGCTGGTTCAATTCTTAACCACCCTCAGGATATTCTCATGATGTCATCGTGCTTGGGTTTGTGTCCGCCTTCCCCCCTTCCTATTGACATTCTGCAGGAGGACGCCTATCGTGATATAGACAATCGATAGGAGATCCTCTTGGCCCCCGATCCCACCAACGTTCTGCAGGGTACTCTCGACATGATGATCTTGAAATCCCTAGCCGTTGCCGAAATGCACGGCCTCGGCATCTCCCGCAGGATCGAGCAAATCACCCAGGGAACCTTTCAAGTGAAGCCCGGTTCGCTTTTCCCTGCCTTGCATCGCATGGAAGAAGAAGGCTGGCTGGCGTCCGCCTGGGGCGAGTCCGAAAACAACCGCCGCGCCAAGTATTACAAGCTTACTGCCGCAGGACGCCGCCAATTGGAGAGCGAGACCAAGCGCTGGGGGCGCATTTCCCTGGCGATTGCCCGCGCGCTCGAAGCCTCCTGAGAAGGAGTTCATATGGCCCCATTTGGCCGTCTCACCAGCCTGGCAAGAAATCTCTTCCGCAAACAGCGGGCCGAACGCGACCTCGACGAGGAGCTTCGTTCCTACCTCGAGCTGCTAACTGAGGAAAAAATAAAAACAGGAATGCCGGCGGAAGAAGCTCGCCGGCAAGCACGAATTGAACTCGGCGGCGCCGAACAGGTCAAGGAGCAAGTTCGCGAAATACG
Source organism: Terriglobales bacterium (assembly GCA_035501575.1). Taxonomy (GTDB): domain Bacteria; phylum Acidobacteriota; class Terriglobia; order Terriglobales; family Acidobacteriaceae; genus JAFAGX01. The sequence continues at coordinate 15,784 of DATJVZ010000060.1, forward strand.
CGCCGGTCATGTACTTGAAAACCTCGGCCGCGATCTGCGCTTCACCTTCCGCGCCTTGCGCAAGAAGTCCGGCTTCACCGCCGTGGTGACCCTCTCGCTCGCCCTCGGTATCGGGGCCAACGCCGCCATTTTCAGCCTGGTGGATGCCATGATTCTGCGTCCCTTGACGGTGCCTCATCCGGGCGACGTCATCGTCATCGACACGGCAGCTTCGCGCCTGACCCGTTTCGGAGGATCCTCCTACCAGGATTATCTCGACTTCTCGAAGCGCGCCACGTCTTTTCAGGCTCTCCTCATCACTCACGAAGTTTCAGTCGGCATGAACCCGGGGGGAATTGCTCCTCACAGCAAGCCGCAGGTTGTCTACGGCTCGCTCGTATCCGCCAATTATTTTTCCGCGCTCGAAGTGCAGCCCGTATTGGGTCGCGGGTTTCTTCCCGAAGAGGGCCAAGTCCCAGACAAATATCCTGTCGTCGTCATCAGCTATTCCCTGTGGAGTCGTGCTTTCGCCGGCGATCCGGGTGTGGTTGGGAAAGACATCAAGTTCAATGGCCACAACTTCACCATCATCGGTGTTGCCCCCAAATCGTTCACCGGGACCGATCTCTTCTTTCGCCCCGATTTCTACGCGCCAGCGGTGATGAGTGCGCAGATCATCGCCGACGGTGGCGATTCCCTCACTCATCGAGACTACCGCAGTTTTCTGATCTACGGTCGCCTCAAGCCGGGCGTGAGTGTCAGGCAAGCGCAAGCGGAGATGAACGTCATCATGAACGCTCTCGAGCACCAGTATCCCGATAGCAACAAAGACACCGTGGCCATTGTCCGCAAGGAAAGGAATCGCCGTCTGGAAGGTAATTTCGTTTTCCTGCCGATGATCCTGAGCGCCCTGGTGCTCCTCGTCCTTCTGATGGCCTGCACCAACGTGGCCAACTTGATGCTGGCCCGGACGACCTCGCGTCTCAAGGAAATCTCGACGCTGCTCGCGCTCGGCGCCACCCGCGGCCGCTTGGTTCGCCAGTTTTTGACGGAGAGCGGCGTGCTCGGCCTTCTGGGTTGCGCGCTCGGCATTCTGCTGGCCTATGGCTGCATCCGCGGGCTCCGCACGCTTGTGCCCTATAGCGCAGCACCCGAAGGACCGGATTTTCGGCTCGATCTGCGTGTCCTTTCCGCCGCGGTCATCGCTTCGGCAGCCGCCGTTTTTCTCTTTGGCCTGGCGCCGGCTTTCGCCGCGGTGAAAGACGCCTGGGGCGCGCTCATGACCACGCGAACCTCCGTCTCCTCCAGCCGATCGTTCGGGGCGGTCGCCCGCCGCGTGCTCATCGGCGGCCAGGTCGCGCTTTCCGTGGTGCTCCTGATTGTGGGCGGCCTATTCCTGAGAGCCTTCAATCGGGCGCAAGGAGTCGATTTTGGCTTCAACCCCAACCACCTTTTGCTGGTCACCATTGATCCCACCTTGCAAGGCTATTCCGAAGACCAGTCCGATCGGTTCCAGCAACAGCTCTTGCAGCGTGTGGCCAGTCTTCCCCACGTGCAATCGGCCACTCTTGCCGGAGATGTTCCTTTTCTCTCGGGAGGTTCCTGGGATCTCTCTATCGACGGCTACACCGCTCCCGACGGCGAAAAGTTTATCGACACCCAGACCAATCAAGTCGGTCCGCAATATTTCGCCACCATGCAGATTCCTTTGCTGTACGGCCGCGAATTCACCGAGCGCGAAACCAGGAAATCTCCCGGCGTCGCTATCGTCAACCAGACCCTCGCTAAACGCTACATTACGCCGGACGGTGACGACAGCAAAGCCCTCGGACACGTCGTTCGTCTCCGCGATAATGCACCCCTTCAGATTGTCGGTGTGGTGAAAGATTCTAGTAGCGGCGGTCCCGTGGGCACACCGCCGCTTCCGGTTTTCTATTTGCCATATTTTGAACAGGGCGACTCCAAAGCTACTCTTCACGTGCGCACCGACGGCGATCCTTCCGCCCTGCTTTCTCCAATCCGCTCGGAGATCGCAGCCCTCGACACCGAAATTGCTCCCACTTCCGTTCTCACCATGGCCAGCGTCATTTCTGAGCGCGGACTTTTTCTGCCCCGGATCGTCGCCATCCTGGGCGGCGTTTTCGGCGTCGTGGCCTTGTCGCTGGCGGTCATCGGACTGTACGGTGTGGTCTCCTTCATGGTTGGCCGGCGAACCCAGGAAATTGGAATCCGCATGACGCTGGGCGCGCAGAGGAGCACCGTGCTACGCATGGTGCTCGTCAACGGCCTTTCCTTGGCCGCTATCGGCCTCGTTGTCGGCTTGATTCTCTCTTTCGCCACCACTCCACTCCTGCGCAGTTTGCTCATCGGCATAAGCCCGTGGGACCCCACAACTTTTGTCGCTATCTGCGCAGCGCTCTGTGCGGCTACGGTGGTCGCCAGTTGGGTTCCCGCCAGTCGCGCCACGCGCGTCGATCCCGCGCTCGCGCTGCGACACGAATGAATGACTCGAAGCCCCGGCCACAGGTGGAGCCGGGTGGCGACGACCGCACTCACAAAGCTAGCCGTTACATTACGTCCAAACACTGCGAAAACAGACGTGGCCTTTGTGATGCAGGAGAGTCGGGCAAAATCGGTTTGAGCTGTTATGTTGGCAGTGGAACCCAATCAACCCGAAAACCCGTAGACCCGAAAAACAAACATTCACGCCGTAAGAATGTTTCGCGGCAAGCCTGACGCATGGGTTGCTCGCTACTCCGAGCAACTCCACCGTTCGCCGCAAAGCAAATTTTTCTGTAAAAAATCGTATCCGTTAACGACGGGTCGTGACCTCTTACCGCATCACGCGTCCAACGCTGCAGGCTTCCGAACGCGAGGTGGGGATGAGATCACATGCATCTGTGCTGGCGCTCATTTTGTTCCTTGCCGTTCGCGGTAGCGCGAATCCGGGATGCGTGCCGGAGGAACTCTTCGATGGTCTGCCCCAAGCACCTGCCGACTTATTCCGTTTGCTTGAAAAGGCGAAGGGCGGGGATCCGGAGGCTCAGTTCCGAATTGGACTAGCCTACGATACAGGAATCGGAGTGAAGCGCGATCACAGCCAAGCTGCCGATTGGTACCGGAAGGCTGCTAACAGCGGCCATCCCGGAGCCCAGAATAATCTTGCCGGTCTCTACTCGCGCGGCTTGGGGGTGCCGCAGAGTGACGTCGAGGCATTTCGTTGGTACATGCGCGCGGCCGCAGTACGCTATCCCCCCGCTCAAAATAATCTGGGCTTCCTGTACGCGGAGGGTCGCGGAGTTTCGCGGAATGATGAAACTGCGGTGTTGTGGTATCGCAAGGCTGCCAGCAGGGACTACCCGGGTGCGGAAACAAACTTAGGTTTTATGTACTCGGTCGGCCGGGGCGTTCCCCGGGATGCGGCCCAGGCCATGAAGTGGTATCACAAAGCAGTAAAAAAAGATTTTGCCCTGGCAGAATTGGAACTTGGCCAGATGTATTTCCACGGAACCGGCGTGCCCCAAGATTTCTCTGAGGCCATCGGGTGGTTTCGTAAAGCGGCTGCGCACGGCTCCGCATCTGCGCAAACCCAGCTCGGGTTTGCTTTAGCCACGGCTGGGGTGTCAAACAAGACTACGGCGAAGCGGAGAAGTGGTATGGCATGGCGGCTGCAAGTTCCGCCGTGGCCCGCCACAACCTCGCAGTTGTACACGCGCGAATCCATGGAGATCCCGGCGACGGTTCGAGCGAGGTCGCGGAATCGCCGGCAGGCTCGGCTCCCATCGGGGCGCACAACCCGGATCAGTCCGTTCTCGATGACGGTCTTCGGTCCGGAGGGTTCTCGTTCCTTGACCGAAAAGGCCCACACCAGTAACCTGTTCGGCTTTTCTCGAGTTGAACTGATAATTCCAGTCTCGACTCGAACTTCCTGCCCTTGCTCTATTTGCCTTACTTAACCGTGGGCTTAGAATCGTGCGTTCTAAGGGGGCGAGGTTCTGCCTGTGAAGCCTTCGCCCACGTGGAACCGTTCGTGGAGCACGCAAATGCTTACCAGGGTCATTAGCACTTGGTCGTTCGCGACACGCGCGCCGTCATCCATGGCGTGCACGCTGTCGAGCAGGCGCACTACCTTACTCCGATCAAGAAAAGGAATCGAGGTAACAACCGGGCCTCGCAGGGTGTCCTGGACGAGAGCACTGAGCCGCTGGTCCGGATTTAACGTTGCCGGCGGGCTCAGAAACGGATGCTTCTGCCGCCGATACACCGTATCCGTGATTACATCCCGTGCCGCCTCTCGGAGAACGTACTTCTCCGTGGTGCCTCGCACCTTCTGGTTCACGGGTTGGGAGCGGATTACCTCGACAACGCGATGATCTAGAAATGGCACACGTCCCTCGACCGAGTGAGCCATCTCCATGCGGTCGCCGAGCATGGTCAGGATGTAACCGGGCAGGACGGTTTTCGCCCACAGGTAGAGTGACTGATGCAGCGGATCGCGTCCCACCAACTGTCCACGGACATCTGTATTGTTGAGAAAGGGTTGAAAACCCTCGTGATTCCCAAATTGGTGAAGAAAAGGTTCGGAAAACACATGCCGCATCTTCCAGGCACGCGCAGAAAAGGCTTCAATCCATGAAGGAACGAATCCGAGCAGGTTCCGTACACGTGTCAGTGGTCCTGCCTCGCCATCGGGCAATAGCAATCCTCGCGAAACAGGGTTCCGTTCATTCAACTGCTCGAGAAGACTCGCGACTACTTCAGGATCTTGTCCCTGGGCGTTGTGCAATAGTACGTCACGGCGGAAATGCGGGTAGCCACCGAGAACCTCATCCGAACCCTCTCCCGTCAGAACAACCTTATAGCCGGCATTTCTGACCGCACGGCTCAAGAGATATTTCGCAACGCCGTGCGCATTGAAGCAAAGGTTCTCCGAGCAAGAGATGGCGTCAGCAAAGTGATCGGCGAGATCATCCTGCCGGATGGGAATGGGGAAAAATTCAGCCCCGGCTTTTGCCGCCATCTCCTTGGCAATTTCGCCCTCATCATAATCAGCATGGTCGAAGGTGAGGGTGAAGGCGCGAATCGATCCGGCATGATGCCTGGCTGCCAAACCGAGCACCGCGCAAGAGTCCAGCCCGCCGCTTAGATAGCAACCCACGGGAACGTCGGCCCGCAGTCGAATGCGCACCGCCTCTTCTAAGGCGCTGCGGAACTCCGTCGCGTATTCTGCGTCAGGACGGAGAGGTACAGCCCGATCGGTCGCCGGATAATTGAAGTCCCAGTACTGATGAAGCTGGATGTGCTTGTCGGTCGCGATGAGGTAGTATCCCGGCGGAACCTGAAACACTCCATCAAAGAGTGTACGGACCGGATGGCCCCCGTATTCGACACAGTGATAGATCGATTCCGCGTCCCAATTTGTCGGCACGCCGGCCGCAAACAGGGCTTTCGCTTCGGATGCCAAGTACAGAGTTTCGTTGTAAAAGGCGTAGAACAGGGGTTTGATGCCGAAGCGGTCGCGGGCGGCGAAGAGGGTACGATTTACCTCGTCCCAAAGGATCAAAGCGAATTCGCCACGTAGCCGGTGTAGGCATTGAGTGCCAAGATCCTCGTAAAGGTGAAGGGCAATTTCGCTATCCGAACGCGTCCGCAGGCGGTGGCCCGATCGTTCGAGCTCACGCTGGATCGCTTCATATCCATAAAACTCGCCGTTGACCACGATTCGAGTCCTCTGGTCTTCGCTGGCGATCGGCTGGTCGCCGGTTGTCAAGTCAATGATGCTGAGGCGCGTGTGCCCGAGTGCGACTCGGCCGTCCAGCGACATCCAATGACGTTGACCATCCGGCCCGCGGTGGTTAAGGCTTCGAGTGGCTCGATGCAATGCGACTTCCGAGTTCGGCCTCTGACGTGAAAAGAATCCGATAATTCCGCACATGATTTGTTTTCTCCTTCGCTCAATGGTCAGCTTCTTGAGTTCGCTCCAAAGCGCTCGAGTGTTTCCATGGGTTCATCGTGGGCCGAGAATAGCCTGAGCGTTGGAACTAAGTCTTCACGCACCAGTCTTCTTGGGGTGATGTTTCTGTAATGCCAACTCTTGCCGAAGACCATTGCATCCCGCAGCCGAACTGATCCATCCGGCCCGCCCCGTGAAACGCCTTGATAGCATCATCCCAGCTGTCATGAAGATTGTCGAACTGGCTCAAAACAGGATTGAGTGAAACCATTCACCGTTGGAGGACTGCGCTACGGGTTGCGCCGTCGGCTCCTGGGAAACAGAGGGGGGCCGAGGTGGGGTGCCCCGCATTTCCGGAAATCGCAGCCTGTCCTATTGGGGGACAGCGCTGGCCGCTGGGGGCACAACGTACAGCAAATGTCCGTATCCGACCCGGCCTACAGGTCGGTATTGCAGCAACCACCACATAGGCTCGTAGCCGTGCCACTCCCCGACCAGGCGATTCACTGTGACCAGAACCCTTCCCACGACAGGTTTGTCTGGGTTGAGCACGACGTCTGGGTTGTGCTTTAAGAAGTCACACACCCGCCGTTTCGAGCTTATCCGCCAAAGATGGGAAACTAAAACAAGGTGACATCGTGGTTCGGTTACCCACCGTCACCAATTCCGCAGGCCTACCGCCTTAGTTAGGTGGTTGCGAGGCTCGCTCGTTGGGCTCATATATGATCAGCGCTGATCTCCGATTTGCCACACTTAAGGCGTCCCATGGATGTCAACCGACTTCCTCCTCAGCTCGACAAGCAGACGGCGCAACCCGGGGTGCGGTCTCGAGCGGGCGAATGTATCGATCCGCCAATGTGAAGTGGACTCGATTGAACAAGACGCTCGCGCTCCATCGATGGCGCGGCCGGCTGCTTCAAATGACTGTCTCCTATCGTCACTGGTTCAGCCTTCAGATCTGATCACGGTTGGGAAGAAACCGCTGCCTGTCACGCCACCATATCGTCCACGACAGACAGCACGCAAGTATAACGATTGCGGAATCGCCAGGGAACGGCTTTCCGAGGAGGGTCCTCCTTATACGGCCTTGGATTCTGAACCTGGGGTAATGGCGCAGAAGAGGTGGTGGATTTGAAGCCAACCCGGTCCATCCGTTGCCCTTCACGTATGCCTGCGGGTACTGTCACTTCCTAGCCGTTACTTCGCCTTGCTATTTTCGCTTTTGAGGATAAAAGCCGCGACGTTATCGTGTATCGACCTGAGCGACGCCTCATGGGCATACACCATGTGCCCCGATTCGTAAAACTGGAATTCGATATTCTTCTGCAAGTCCGGCGGAATGGGCAGATGTTGCATTTCGTAAACGCCTTGGTAAAACGGGGTTGCCAGGTCAAAATATCCCGCATTCAAAAGCACCTTGAGCGTCGGGTTGTACTTCATGGCGATGGCGAGGTCGAGCATCACGTTCGTTGCTTGTTGCAGAGGGAAGGGAACACCAGGGGGCTGATGCTTGAAACTCCACCATTTGAAGACGTTGATTTCGGGCTTGTATTCCCGGTTCTCGCCAAACTTTAGTTCTTTTCGTACATAATCGTTGAAGGCGGAGACGTAGGCGGAAGAAATCGCTGCCGACTGCGGATCGTACGCAGCCTCTTTGCTCAGGGGATCAAACGTCGGCCCGGAAAAACGTGTGTCGAGACGACCGGTGGTCAGGTTGCGATCGTCCTGGAGATTCTTCTCGAATTCTCCGCCGTTGATCCGCAGGTCCGCCTTCTCGATGTAGGCGACCGGAAGGCCGGTGTATTGATGAAGCTTCTCGGCAATCGCATGCCGCTGCTCCAACGGCAAGGCATTGCCGGCTTCGAGGGCCAGCGCGTACTCGTTCATGGCAAAGTGCTCGACCTCGGCCAGCAGCGGCGCCAGCTCCGGACGCGGCTCCGCCAGCTTGTGGTGGTACCAGGCAGACGCGGCATAGGTGGGGAGAGTGAGTTGGTATACCACATCGACGCCGGGGTTGTACTCGGGGATGTCCGAATCGAGGGTGAAGTTCAAGATCTGGGATAGAAGAATAATCCCGTTGAAGTCGACATCGCGCTCCGTTTCGAGCACGTTTGCCAGCACTGCCGACCGCGTGGTGCCGTAGCTTTCGCCAAACAGATACTTCGGTGAATTCCACCGCCCATATTTCGACAGAAACTGCACGATGAAATCGGCAAAGGCATGCGCGTCCTGATCGACGCCGTAGAAGTCTTTCTCCCGGTCTTTGCCGCTGAGCCGGCTAAAACCGGTTCCCGGCGCGTCGACAAAAACCAGATCACTCACGTCGAGCAAACTGAAGTCGTTGTTGACGACCGAGTAGGGCGCAGCGGGAGTGTGGCTATCGTCGGCCGTGACGACACGTCGCGGCCCAAATGCGCCCATGTGAAGCCACACGGTGGAGGATCCCGGGCCGCCATTGTAGAGAAAGGTTAGCGGCCGAGGAACGCCTTTGGTATCGGATTTGATGTAGGCAACGTAGAACATGCTGGCTTCCGCGGTTTTGTTCTTAGGATCCGGATCGGCATTTTGCGGGACGTCGTCCCAATCCTTGGGATGCACTACGAGTGTGCCGGCGAAGGCGTCGTAATTAATGACATTTCCGCCAATCGTCACCGAGCCCTTGCTGGCTTGTTGTTCAGGTTTGAACTCCTCGGCCTTAGCGGCGTCGGGCTTCGCAGCTTCAGGCTTCGCTGCCGGTGCTTCGTCCTTTGCCTGTGTGGGAAGTGACGTAAGTAGTAGTACAAGGCTGGCCACTGTTAGCGTGAGCATCCTGAGATGAAACGTCCGCATCAAGCATTTCTCCGTTAGGGTGTTGAGATCGACCAGTTAATGTATCACGTTCGCCGCGGCAAGACGCACCGCCCGGTTCTCGGGATCGCGGTTCGACTCGAGTGTCCACCGTGCGGATCGTGCCCGTCTCTGTTAAGAAACCCGGATGTTTGAGGTTGGTGCCTTGGCCTAGCGCAGAGTTTCTGAGAACCAACAAGATTCAATGCCGGTTACCGCTCGCCGTCCGAGCCGGGAGAGAAAGGAACAAAGTTACTGGGGACGAAGGTTTCCCCGGCTCGCCGGCTGCGATGTGGAGCGCAGTCGCCCAGGCAACTCTCTGATCGCATATCCGGTAAGAGCAGACATAATTGATCCTGCAATGGTCAGCACGAGCGAACCGGCGTAGCGCGAGAACCATGCAAAGCTGGTCGAGCCTTCGGCTGACCCAAGACGGCAAAAGTGCACTTTGTCGGGCGGACACCGAGAGGTCACTTTCCTTGTTAGCGGAGAAGCTGCCACTAATAGTGTCTTCCTGCATCGTTGCGCCATCGGGTTCGATGCGCACGCGAACCTTATCTGTCCGGAGCGCACAGGAATTACCTCTGATAGACTCCCCTGCACGGAGTCGGTAGGAATCAAGCCGAATCTCTTTTTGACGGAGCCATAGACTTTGCCCGAGTCGGCGAGCTCTCCGTCTACCCATACCGACTGCGAAACCCATGCTGCAGCTTCAAATGCAGACTGGAATCCTTTGCCGTAAGTATCGTGTGCACTCCCATCAACACTGCGACGACAAAGAACAGGAGGAGTAGAATCCAAACCTTGCCAGGCAAGATCGCAATCCAACGCCGGCCTTGCCGGCAGGGCAAAGCGGCCTGGGGACGAACCTGTGCTGGAGACTCTTGGTTCATGGGGATTCCGTATTCTCGCTCGGTGACTCGGCTCCAGTTACCAAGGTGCGGTCTGCCTCAGATCTGGGCAGAGAGCCAACGATTCAGCGCGGCGGGAAATATCTTTCTCTCCGTCGATCCGCTCCTCCACGGGATCTCCAAATGCAACGATCGTGCGGGACGAGTGACAGACCTGCGTGCGGAGTGTACCGCGGGCGGTACGGCGTCAGGCAACGCCGT
>DATJVZ010000061.1:0-20810 GCA_035501575.1 Terriglobales bacterium
GTCAACCGGCTGACCGACTAAGGGTCGTTTCATCAAGTAAATGTTCCAAATCCAGCAGGACAACAAAGCGCCGAGCGTCAAGAAAACGGCGACGCTATAGGGACCGAGCGGGTTGCCGTGGGTCATGGCTCGGGTCACGAAGGGAGCCCACAGCCCCATCAGAATGCCCGACACGATGGCAACGGCGATGCTCTTTCGTGAAACCGAGTGCGCCGCGCTCGCCAGGCTGCCGTAGGCTTTGCCGTCTAACACCACGGCGATGAGGGCACAGGCGACCCCGAGCGCGAGCAAGCCGGCATTTCCTTTCGGCTGCAGCGCGTAACTCAAGACCACACCTACCACCAAGGCAATCCCGATTGAAACCGGGAAGGCGATGGCCAATCCGGCCATATCGATGGCTGCCACTAGCAGCAGATTCGCGAGATTGAAGATCGCACCCCCAACCATCGTGGAGATAATGTTTTCTCGGTCGGCGGCGCGAACGTTCTCGAGAAAGCTCGACCCATCTTGGGCAGTGCTCCCCATGGTCAGGGCCAACACGAGCGAGATGAGGAAGATCCCGACCGCGTAGTCCCAGTAGAACAACTCGAAACGATAGTTTTTGACGCCTTTATAGGTGTTTGCCCAGGAGCCCCAGCAAATGGCGCTCGTTATCATCATGAGAAAGGCAACTGCCAGACTATGCGGTGTGAACATCGCATCTCCCTCGACAGTTCGCTTCGGTGCCGCTGCGTTTCCCTAGACAGTATCACGAGCGAGAGTGCCACTAATCTTCGCGCGATCGGTTGTGACTCAAGTTGAGAAAGGGGCGAGCTCAGAGTACGTGAGCGAACGACTGCATTCGCATTTGCTTCGTCGCTTCAGATTTTCAGATTTATGGTCGAAGGTTTCGAGTCCTCGAAGTCATGGCGCCGGCGCGGCACTACCAGAAAAGATCTTGACAGTTAGGAGGGTCATACATTCATATTACCGGGATCACAACCCGGCTTCTTATTCAGCTCGTTCGCTGGCGAGGTTAGGAGAGGGGAGTTCCATGCTGACGAAAAGAACGCTGTTGGCGGCTGTGTTCTTGTCCGTAGTTTTCTCCATTTGCCCACTCCTGTTCGGGCAGGCCACGGGAACCTTTTCCGGCACCGTCACCGACAAGACCGGGGCGGCGATCTCCGGCGCGACCGTGAGAGTTACATCGCAAGCCACCGGTTTCACCCGCGAAGCCCAGACCGACGATTCTGGCCATTATCTGGTCCCCTCGTTAGCGGTTTCGACCTACACACTGCGAGTGGACTACTCCGGGTTTCAGGCCATCGAACAAAAGGATGTTCGCCTGCAGGTCGATGAGCACCGTGAACTGAATTTCACGCTCGCGCCTGCCTCCGTGACCGCCAATGTTGAGGTAAGCGCAACCCAGGTAGCGGTTGAAACGACCAATCCCACTCTGGGCCAGGTAATCACATCCGAGCAAGTCGCCCAGCTTCCCCTGAACGGACGGAATTTCGTCCAGCTGGCGACCCTTACCCCGGGTACTACGGCCGAGACTAACCCCAACAGCTTCTTCAATGGAGCGGCCAGCAGTGAAGCATCTACCCGCGGGTCGTTTTCCCTTTCGGTGGGTGGTTCGCGGGCGCAGTCGACCGACTGGATGCTCGATGGCAACGATAATAATCAGCTGGACGAGGGTGGCATCGCTATCTTCCCCAACCTCGACGCTGTACAGGAGTTTAAAGTCCTCACCTATAACTATTCTGCCGAGTGGGGGGAACGCGCCGGCCCGACGGTTCTTGTCACAACCAAGTCGGGGACCAATCAATATCACGGCAGCTTGTTTGAATACTTTCGCAACACCGTGCTCGATGCCCGCAACTATTTTGCTCCCACCAGAAACCAGTTCAATTTGAACCAGTTCGGCGGGTCCTTTGGCGGCCCCATTCAAAAAGACAAGACCTACTTCTTTGTGGATTATCAAGCCAAGATGCAGCGCCTCGGTGTGCCCTTCACCGGTCTGGTTCCGACCAACAGCATGATGACTGCGGACGCCGCCGGCAACTACAACTTTAACCTGGATCCGTTCGGCAACCCACGGGGACCCCAGAACGCTCACTTCAAGAACCTCAACAATCCTTATACGGGCGCCCCCTTCCAGTGCTTCCCCGGTACCACCACCCCCGAACCGGTGATTGTAGGACTGAATAACCCTGCAGCCGGGACCCAACCGTCGGGTGCAGACTGCAGCGTGATTCCGGCGGCCATGATCAATCCGCTGGCGGCCAAGCTGATTCAGCTTTATCCAACGGCGAACGCGAACAACCCAACTTCCAATTACAACTATGTGAACCAGCCGGTAAGGAAACTCAACGAAGGCACAGGGGACATCCGGGTCGACCACAATTTTTCGAGCAAGGACACGATTTTTGCCCGCTTTAGCTACGATCAGGCGACCAACTTCGTTCCCGGCGGCTCGCCTACCTGGGCCGAAGTCAATGCCTTTGGCAGCAACCAGCACATTGACAACCACGGGCGAAATGCCATGGTATCGGAGACGCACCTTTTCTCCGATCGCACCATCAACCAGGCCAGCTTCGGCTTTAGCCGGATTTTCAACCATATTCTCTCCTTCGGCACTGGCACTTGCGAAGCCGCGAAGATCGGCATTCCCGGCGCTGACTTAGGAAGCCAGTGCTCCAGTATTACGGGTTATCCCACCAGTTTGAACCAATCGAGCAAGGACTGCATCAGTTGCGGTCTGACGTCGTTTCAGATGTCGACCTACATGTCGCTCGGAGACCGCGGTTACGCACCCTACCAAGGCGGGACCAACGTCTATTCCATTTCCGATTCGCTCGACTTGATTCGTGGCAAACACAACGTCAAGTTCGGCGGAGTCTTCCGCTGGAACCAAATGAACATACGCAACAATGCATTCCAGGACGGTTTTATCACCGAAGTCGGTGCCTTCGAAACCACGGGCGACAACATGGGAGACTTGCTGATGGGCAGCATGGGATCTTTTGCGGCTCACGATCAGACCTTCCTGGGAGGCACGGTGGGCCGCCGCTGGAAGCTCTTCCGTCCCTTCGTGCAGGACGACTGGCGGATAACTAACGATTTGACCCTAAACCTGGGAATTGCCTGGGCCTTGGCAACGCCCGAAACCGAGGTGCAAAACCGTCAGTCGAACTTCGATATTCAGAACCTCAAGTGGTATGTGCCGTCGGGCAGTCCGGGGCTGGCTGGCTGCACGAGCTGCATTGTTTCCGGTTCTGACGTGGGCATCCAGTTTCAGAAGGGGGCCTTCGAACCGCGCATCGGGTTCGCCTGGAAACCGTTGGGCAGCGGCAAGACCGCGGTTCGTGCCGGATACGCCATTTTCCATGACTCTGCCTGGAATCAGGGCGGGCAAGGCTTGTGGCAGAACCCGCCGTACTATGCCGAAGTGGATCCGGCTGCAGGCTTCTGCTTTCCGTTCGGGGCGACCGGTTGCGGACTCTCGAATGGGTTCCTGTTCCCATCGACCGCTCCTCAGCGCGCCTCTACCATCGCCGTCCCGGGGGGTTACATTTACAACGCCCCGGTCAATCCCTCGGCTTACACCGGTACGATCCAATCGATGAATCGCAATTTTGTGCAGGGCATGATCCAGCAGTACAACTTAAATGTTGAGCGCCAGTTGCCGGGAGACATTGTTCTGACCGCAGGCTACGCCGGCTCCCACAGCACGCATATTCTGGTGAGCCAGGTGAACCAAAACCTGAGCTCTCCCAATGCATGCCCTTCGGGCGGCCTAGATCCGAATCCTGTACCGGGTTACACCCTGGGGTGCGGCTTCCCACTCTTCCCTTACGGCGGCTTTTTTCAGGCGGTGAACAGTAATAACAGCACAGGCACAGCCCGCTACGATTCTCTCCAAATTAAAGGGGAAACCAAGAGCGCGCGCCACGGCATTTATGCACTGCTCGGCTACACCTGGTCCCGCACCTTCGATTCCGGCATGCCGGACGGTCTAGGCAGTAATCCTGGCGCGATCTACTCTCCGCTGCCGGGAACCAAGAGCCTGGATTGGGGGTTGTCGCAGCTCAATCTCAATGATTCGTTTACGGCCAGTGTTCTCTATAATCTGCCCTTCGGCAAGGGCAAGTACTTCGGCAGCAACTGGAGCGCACCGGTCAACACCATACTAGGGAACTGGCAGATCAATGTAATTGAGAGGGCTGAATCCGGGTTCCCGCTGTTCGTCGTGGACAGCGGCGATGGGTCTGGCGTCTTTTTCATGTACAACGGCTTGGTCGTGCAACGTCCGAATGAGGTGGGCGATCCTAACAAGCCAGGCCCGGTTGCAGGTAATCCGGGCTGCACAAACTTTCCTACTCAGGTTCACACCATTTCCCACTGGTTTAATACTTGCGCTTTTGAGCAGGCACCCGCTGGAGAACTGGGAAGCGCCCGTCGCGCACCGGTCTACGGTCCGCGTTATGTCAACACGGATTTTTCGCTAATCAAGGACTTCGCTGTGCACGAGGGGATGAACCTACAATTCCGGGCCGAGTTCTTCAACCTGTTTAACCATCCTCATTTCTTCATGCCCGGTATCGCCGGCACCGGAGAGCAGGATGCTAACCCAGCTAACTCAAGCAGCTTTGGCGTGATCAGTCAGACCATCAATCAAACCGTGAATGATGCGCGCTCCATTCAATTCGCCCTCAAGCTTACTTTCTAACCGATAGGGCTCGAAAGGGACTCAGGCGGCAGCCAAGTAGAGGTAGCGCAAAGCGAAAACGATCGTCAGGATCCAAAGCACCGGACTTACTTCGCGATACTTCCCGGCTGCGACCTTCACCACCGAATAGGCAATCACCCCCAGGCTCAGACCGGTGGCGATGCTGAAGGTCATGGGCATAGCCAGCATGGTGAGAAACGCCGGGAAGGCCTCGCTGAAATCCGACCAGGCAACCCGTGCCACCGATTGCGTCATCAGCGCGCCTACCAAGATCAAGGCCGGCGAGGTAGCAAAGGCGGGAATCGCCACCGCAACCGGGGCAAAGAAAACCGCCAGCAGAAACAGCCCGGCGACCACCAGGTTACTCAGTCCCGTGCGAGCTCCGGCTGCGATCCCAGCTGCGCTCTCGATGTAACTGGTAACGGTTGATGTCCCGGTTAACGAGCCTAAGATCGTGCCCAGACCGTCAGCGAGGAGGACCCTTCCCACGCGCGGGATTCGCCCCTGCTTGACGAATCCAGCCTGTTCGCAGACCCCGACCAAGGTTCCCACATTGTCGAACAGGTCGACGAAAAGGAAGGCAAAAACGATCTCCACGAGGCCCAAGTGCAGCGCGCCGCGCAAATCAAGCTCGAGAAACGTGCTGCCTGGGTGCGGCATCGAGACCAGGGCCGCGGGCCAACGCGCGATGCCGCGCACGAAACCCACCCCGCCGGTGGCCAGAATTCCCAGGAGAATCGCCCCCTTCACTCTGCGCACGATGAACACAAGCGTCAGCAGGATCCCCAGGCAAGAGGTCTGCACTTCGGGAAGGGACAAATTGCCGAAGCTCACCAGGGTGGCAGGATTCGCAACTACCAGCTTGGCATTACGCAGGCCGACAAAAGCGATGAACAGTCCTATGCCGGCCGCGATCGAATGCTTCAGGCAGTCGGGAATCCCGTCGACGATTTGTTCGCGGACGCGAGTGACGGTCAGAACCACGAACAAAACGCCCGACAGGAAAACCACGCCCAGAGCCGTGCGCCAGGGAATGTGCATGCCCAGGCAGACCGAGTAAGTGAAATAGGCATTCAGTGACATGCCCGGCGCCAGCGCGATGGGGTAGTTGGCGTAGAGTCCCATGATCAGCGTCGCCGCGGCCGAAGAGATGCAGGTGGCGAACACCACACCTTCCGCCGGGATCCCCGCTTGGGACAGAATTTGCGGGTTGACCACGACGATGTAGGCCATCGTCATGAATGTGGTCAGGCCGCCCAGCAATTCCGGACGAATGGAGGTGTGATTTTCTGCGAGTTTGAAGTAGCGCTCGAGCAATTGGTCGGCTATTGCGGTCGGGCTGCTGAATTCGGATCCCGCAAAGTGTACACAAACTGCCGGATTTCGGCCCGCTCGCGCTCCGCTTGTTGAGCGGTGTCTTTCTTGATCTGTTCGAAGGCGCGCAGCTCTTCCCTAGCCTTTTCGTTTTCGCCAGTTAACCGGTAGAGCTGCGCCAAACGGTAATGCGCCTCCTCCAACCGGGGACTGACCGCGATCGCTTTTTGATAGGCGGAAATGGCGCGGGGAACCTCTTTTCGTTCGTCATAAAGAATTCCCAGTTCGAGATAAGCCGGGGCAAGCGTGGGATCGAGTGCGACCGCCTTCTCTAACAGGAACTCGACCTCGGCAGAGTTTTTGACATCCTCGGGTCCGCTTCGCTGCCTCCGAAGACTCACGGCGTAGTAGTAGTTGGCCAAAGCATTATCCGGTTGAAGGCGGACAAATCGCGCAAGCTTCTCTCGGACGAGTGGCGACGGGGTGACCTCAGCCGCTTGGATTTTGCCCAGGAAGAGGTAAGGAACGGGATCCTGGGGATTCAGGTCGGAGGCTTGCGAAAGGCGCTCATTGGCCTCTTTAAAGAAGCCACGGGAATAGAAGGCAACACCGAGCCCGATCAGCATGCGCCCCGAGTTGGGGTAGGATTCGTGGCCCCGGGCGAAGACCTCGGCGGCGGGTTCCGGCGCAGCATGGAGTAACAGTTCAGCCCCCCAAGCGAAGACATTGGCTTCGCTAGGGTTAAGTTCGGCCGCCCGCTGATAAGCGCGGACCGCTTCGAGGGGCTCGCCCATTTTCTCTTCGACGTCGGCCAGCAATTCATAAAGCCTGGCGTCTTGCGGCCGCTGCCCGACAAGGTCCTCGGTACGAGTTCTGGCTTTCGGGTAATCACCGCTTCCGGCATAGGCTAGCGCCAGCTCATAGCCGGCGTCGGCACCTTCGGAATTCAGCCGAAACGCCTTTTCCAGATAAGGAATGGCATCCTGGGGCTGGTGGCGATCGATGAGCCATTTCCCGAGCTTGTAATTGGCGGCAAAATCCTCGGGATGATCGTCCACCGCTTCTCGCAAAGACTTCTCGCTCGCGGTGTTCACGGCAGAACTACTGGTTAACTCCGTGCTCTCACCGAGCGCCATGGTCGCTTTGACCAGCCCTTCGGTCGTCCGCTGGATCACGTTGGCGCCGTGACCGCCTGAGCTAGACGCATCGCGCACGCCTGCGACCGTGAATTGGGGCGGATCGAAGAACTCAGGTGGGTGAGCCTCGGCTTTTGCTGTGGGACTCGGTGCTGCCTCTAGAGTGAAATCGATACGCTTGATCTCGTTCGCTCCCAATGCAAAAGGACCGAACGCCTTCTCCAGGTATCCGACTGTGCTCACACGCATGGAATAACTGCCCGGGCCCAGAGTGGGAAAGCGGTACGACCCCTTACGATCGCAGCCCGAAGACAGAGTTTGGCGATCGGGACCTGCGAGATAAACCTTGGCGCCTGAAACCGCATGACCCAAGCCATCCAGCACCGTTCCCTCCACGGTTGAAGTTTGATATTGCGCTTGAGCCAATGACGCGAAAAGCAAGAGTATTCCCTGGATAGCACTCGCCATCCGAAGGCCATCCAGGCGCTCTTTTCTCTCCCCACCGAGGCTCATAGAAAGACCGCAGTCTAGCTCGCTAGCTATTCTATTCAGGCGGGCTCGATTGCGTACAGACGGGAAACCGCCAAGCCTTTGCTGGCTGTTTGTTATCATCCGTGTCGCAGCGTGGCGCTGTCCAAAGGAGTGCGAATGAAATGCGACCGTCTGTGGCTTTTGGCCGCCGGTTTGGCCTTCGTACTGAGCCTCCCAGGTTGGTCGGAAGCAAAGCGCAAGATCATCATCGATCAGGATGGGGCTGGTCCTGGGGGAACCGATCAGCAATCCATGCTCCTCGTGATCCAATCGCCCGCGACCGAGGTCTTGGGCATCACCCTGGTGACCGGAGATCAATGGCTCAAGGCAGAAACGGCGCACACCTTGCGCATGCTCGAACTCGTTGGTCGCACGGATATTCCCGTCGTACCGGGAGCGGAGAATCCGCTGGTGAGGGGAAAACAGGAAACGGAACTCGCAGAGCAGCTCTATGGCGCATTTGCCTGGCTGGGTGCCTGGACGCCGCAGTTCTATCATCCACCCGACGAGCTGGGGGACATGCCGGAAGGCCTGCCGAGCACGAAGCCCCGCGACGATGATGCAGCCCACTTCTTGCTGCGTACGGTCCACAAGTTTCCGCACGAAGTGACGATCTACGAAGGCGGCCCGATGACCAATCTGGCTTTGGCCATCTCGATCGATCCCGAGTTTGTGAACCTGGTCAAAGAGCTGGTATTCATGGGAGCCAGCCTCAATCCCCAGACCAGCGATCCCGAGTTCGTTAACACGCCGCGGCGCGAATTCAATCTGTGGTTTGATCCGGAAGCCGCTCACATCGTGCTGCGATCGCCATGGCAGAAGATCGTCTGTACGCCGGTCGACATCTCGGTGAAAACCACGCTCACGCCCGATCTGATCGACCGCATCAAGGCTGGTAATTCAGCGGCCGCCCGCTACGTCGGGCACTATGCTCGCCGGCAGGTGGAATACAACTATTTGTGGGATGAGCTGGCGGCCGCCGCCTGGCTGGATCCCAGCTTGATTACGAAAAAAGAGACCCGCTACATGGATGTCAATCTAGCCCGCGGGTCGGCCGGATACGGTGACACCCTCACCTGGGCGGACAAGGACAAGCCGAAGCTTGCCCTCCAGCCGATCGAAATTCAACTCGATCTCGACCCGGCGAAATTCTACAAACTGCTGGTGGATCTGCTGACTGCGCCTACACCCCAACCACAGTAATCGGATGGGGCGGCGAGCCCGCGAGCTCCCGCCCACGCCTAACTCTGTCTATGGTCCTAACTCGGCGAGCATCTTGCCGGCTTCCCGGTTATCGGGCTGGCGCGCGAGGAGTTCGCGCAGAACGCTACGGGCTTTGTCGGGTCGACCTTCGATGGAGTAAACCCGCGCCAGATTCAGATAAGACTGATCGAAGCCGGGCGCAATCCGGATGCACTCTTCGAATTTCGCGACCGCATCATCCGGGCGTTGGGTGCGCAGGTACAGCACACCGAGATTGTTCAGAGCTTCCGGGTAGGCAGGACGCAGCTTCAACGCCTGCTGCAAGTACTGGTAGGCGCGGTCCGTATCGTTGAGCTGGGCGAAGACCATGCCCAGACTGTAGTTCGCCTCGGGATCTTCGGGCGCGACTTGGACCGCCCGTTCCAAGGTTTTGCGAGCTTCTTCCCACTGTTTCTGTTGGCGATAGGCGTTGCCCAGGTTTTCGAGCGCGACCAGATGATCGGGGCTCAATCGCAACGCCTGCTGAAAATATGGGATGGCTTCCTCGATCCGGTTTTCGCGCGTGGCGAGCAGGCCGAGGTTGTTCCAGGCGTTCGGCAGCGTGTCGGGATAGCTGGCCTGGAGTTTGGTCGCGCCTTCGAAACTCTCCCGCGCCTTGGCTGTCTTCCCTTGCTCGAGGTAGACGCTTCCTAGGCCATAAAGAGCCTCCGCGCTCGAGGGATCGTCTGCGAGAGCGTGCTCGAACGCACTCCCCGCCTGATCGTAATAACCACGCGCAAAAAACACCGATCCATAGGAAAGATAGTTCCGCGGAAACTCGGAGGTGTCGGTGACGCCGGAAAAGGGCACCGCCCTGGCCACGCGCTCCCGAGGACCGTGGGGTATCGTCTCGAAGTCCTCGAGCACACGGTCGGCATGAAATGTCCCCTGATAGAACTTGGCAATGTTTCCGTCGGCATCGATCAGCAAGGAGGTTGGCAGACTGAGATCGCGATGGCGATCAAATGCGTAGCGATAAACGATGTTGTAGATGGCGAGCACATCGTCAGATCCGCGAAGGACAGGAAAGGGGAGGCCGTACTCGCGTCGAAACTCCCGCACTCGATCGGTCTGGGTAGAATCGTCGACATTGATGGTGAGCAACGCGAGTCCGCGCGAGCGCCACCCTGGGTAGAATCGGCGGAAGGCCTTCATCATCTCCTGACAATCCACTGACTCGATGGCCCAGAAGCTGAGAACCAGCGCCTTTCCGCGATACTTGGCCAAGGTTTCGACCTGTCCGGCCAAATCCGGAAGAGAAAAATCCGGGGCGGAAAGCGGCGCGAGCAACCAGGTTTCGACCGTAACCGGGAGATACTCTGGGTGCTCGGAGGCGGTGCCGTGAGAGCGCCCAGCCCTGGGGATCGAACTCCCCGCCGACGAGGTTCGGGATTTGGGACCTGGCTTAAACGGCTCGAGCCGCAACTGCGCCGACCCCTCCTCGACCCACACTCGGTGATTGACAGGAAGATTCTCGAGTTCCTGCACTCGCCCACTTGGCCAGATAATCGACGCCCGCACCGGGCCATCGACCTTTCCCAGGCCGAACCATACCTCTTTCGCGTGCTGAGAAAGAAAGCCCGATCCTGCCTGGAGCGAGCGCGTCTGGCGGCGTGACTGGGCCTCCACGATGATGACCGCCCCGATCGCGTCGCGATTGCTGGCGGTGCCGCGAAGACGAAATGCAATCGCCGGCGGCAGATCTTCGATCACGTTCTTCAAAACCCGCAATTGGGGCGCGTTCCGATTCTTTAGGCAAAATTCCAGACGGCCGTCATGGTCGAAATCGGCGAGGGCGAAGGACCGGCCATCCTCGATGAAATCGAGTCCCACCACCCCTGAGGCGTCGGCGAATGTTCCATCGCGGTTGTTCACGTAAAAGACATTTCGCTCATAGCCACTCCAGGTTCCATCGGAGCGAATGAGTTCATTGATGGCATTCCATCCCTGCTCATAGTCGCGCGAGGAGACGGCCACGTCGGGCGATTTGGCCACGACTTGCCGCCAAAAGAAGCTGTTTAGGTCTTCGCGCTCGGGCCCGGAGACCATGCCGTTAGCGATGTAAAGATCGAGGAATCCGTCGTGGTCGAAGTCCCAAGCGTCGCTCGACCAGGACCAGCGACCGACGCCGACTCCCCCTGCCTTGGTCCTGTCCTCGAAGGCATTGCCTTCATTATGAAAGAGCGAGTTGCCCATGGCATGCTTGTGATAGAGGGCGCGGATGTCGGCGGGCGTATCCGGTTTAAAGATGGCTTGGGTGGAGACGCGCTCCCCGGCGGCCGTCCACATGTCCGCCACATAGAGATCCTCGCGACCGTCGTTGTCGTAATCGAACCAGCAGACACTCATGCCGGCGCCAACATCCTCGACTCCGGCCTGGGAAGCCACATCGGTAAACGTGCCCTCGCCGTTGTTGCGATAGAGATTCTTGCGACCAAAATCGTTGACCACATACAGATCCGGCCAACCGTCTTGGTTGTAGTCCGTCCAGCCACAGCAGAAGCTGTAGCGGCGATTGTTCTCGCTCAGGCGGGTCGCGGCGGTCACGTCACTGAAGGTCCCATCCCGATTGTTGCGCATCAGGAAATTGGGGGGACCGTTCTCGGCTGCATAGTAGGGCAATGGGTACTGATATTGATCCGTGCCTTGGTAATAGCTGTAGAGGCAGAAGTAGATGTCTAGCCAGCCGTCGCGATCATAGTCGGCGCCCGCTGCCCCGGTGAAGGTTCCCTGAGGAGGATTAGCGAATTTGAAGGCGTCTTTTTTGGGCTGAAATCTGCCGCCGCCTTGATTCAGAAATAGCACCGGGCCATCGCCGCGCACGACGACGAGGTCCTGCCGCCCGTCGTTGTCGATATCGAGAAATAGCGCGCAGGCAGTATTTTCGAGAATCCCCACCCCCGAGGATTCGGTGACGTCTTCAAACGTTCCATTCCCGCGGTTTCGATAAAGCCGGTTGGGCAGCCCGGCGGGTTGGCAAACGTAGAGATCGTCATAGCCATCGTTATCGAAATCTCCCACCGACACCCCGTTGTGCCCGTAGATATCAATGCCGCAGGCACCATCGAGAACCGTACGCCAGTAGTCGGAGCCGTGCAGCAACTGCGAGGAATAGGATGGATTCTCGCCGAGCGCCTGGACGGTGACGTCCTCAAAAATGGGACTGAGCGCACGGCTGCGTGTCTCCTCGAGTGGCTTCCATCGGCCGAGGCGGAACTCGCCGGAGGAAGATGACTCCCATCCCAGCTGCCAGTACCCCACGCGTTGTTCGCGGTGGAATTGTTTCCCTGACCCGACCAGTTCGTACCGCACTTGGGTAGCGAGGCGGGCGGGAGCCCCGGACGCATCCATCCTGGTGATCTCGAACTCTGCGGTTAGGAGCGCGGAGAAATCACTCAAGGCCGAGTGCAGGTCGGCGAGGAAAGCATCCCGCCCGAGAGAACTCTGGGCAAATTTGAGTTGTCGGATCTCCACCGGCGCGGGGCGCAGCTCGACTGATCCCGCCGGTTGAAGAGAGGATCCGGCAAATTCGGAGGTCAAACTGGCGGCGATCGCGTCGAGGCCGAGCGGGGATTTCAACAGATTTGTGCTCCAGGCAGCGAGAATAAGTGCGATTTGGTCGGCGTATTTTTCGCTGACGAATTCATCGAGGCCTGCGCGGGATTTGTCCAGTGTGACATCGAGCGGTCTCTCGGAGCGATAGTGGGGATGAACATGGAACGAAGCTTCGGATTGGGCGACGCCTGAAAACTTTCGGAGATGGGGAAAGGGTAGACCTCCGATCCCAGCCCGAAGGATTGCTGCCGAGATTCCCTGACAGCAGCGGGTAACAAAATTGCGCCGACCAAGATCGATTGAGGATTTCGTCTTCTCTGGCCGACTCAGAGCACCGACTCCCGGACGCCGAAGCGTAGACCGAACCGTAGCATCCGTGCCGGTCTTCGTCAACGTAATGGCCAAAAGACATCCGGCTTTCAGCGAATCGTTTATTCGCGGAGATTCACGCGCGGGGACGGAGAACTGATGAAGGGAGATTGGATTTCGCTTGGGGCTTGAGACTTGCCGGGATTCTTAGAGCTCGCCGTCGGCGCTAGTTACTGAATTGCTCTGATTATTCTTAGCCACGGTGTCCGATACCTTGATCTTGAAATTGACCGTGACCCGCGCCTGCGTCTCCACCGCTTGGCCGTTGGCCAAGTAGGGCTTGAATCGCCACTGCCGTACAGCTTCGCGGGCAGCCGCAACCAGAATGGTCGGACCGCTCAGCACGCGCATCTCTTCGACCACACCGTCGGTCCCGATCAAAGTCTCGAGCAGTACCGACCCCTGGATCGCCATTTGCCCTGCCAGCAACGGATAGGGCGAATTGATGGACAGGCTTCGTTCCTGCGACTGATCCATCGCGATCCGCTCGGTCTCGCTTGCCTTCTCCAGCCGGTTATGGTTGCCCACGACCGTGACCTTTCCGTTTGGCTGCTTAACCGTTAGCTGCCTCTGTGGTTGCCCAGCCGGAGTCGTGGTGGCTGGCGCTGCACTCGTCGTGGCAGAGTCATCGGTATCTTCGGCTACCGGTTCCGAAGCACCGCCAAACCAGAACGCCCGATCCCGGAACGCAACCACAACAATGGTGGCGAGCAGGACGATGACGGCCATGAATAGGCGGCGTTGCTGGAGTCGGCTCGCCGCGCTAACCTCGATCGGTTCGGCTTGCCGTCTTGGGGCTGACTGCAACATATCGTTGGTTACTTTCTCAGGGCACCTGGAGCTGGTGCCTTTGGTCACCCCTAAGATGATGCCTCAGGCACGAGAAGACAATGGCACCGCAGAGTAAGGCTATGGCACGAGCAGGCCATAGGCACTCCCACCCCCTCAGGGCATCGCACTGGCGGCTGCGCGCACAGGTTTCGGGTTTCCATCTCAAAACACGACGGTTTTGCCTGCTAGGATTCGCCTATAATATTCATTTAGCGTGACTTGCGATTCTTTCTGAGGTTGGCTTTGGGGTTGTTCACCGTCTTGGTGTTGCCGCCATCCCAAGCCCAAGGAAGAACTGCAGCGGCGTTTTTCCCACCCAGAGGCTAAGTAGCCGTTTTGGCCAATCAGCCGCTTTGGCTAAGGTCTTCACTTACTACACCATGGTCGGGAAACTGGGTTGACACCCGTCAACGCTCTGACTACACTCGGCTTTCTTTGGGTGGGTTTGGCCGCAGCCGCAGAAGCGTTTGAAAATTCTATGACCAAGACTCCCCGCATCGCAGTTGTCGGCAGCGCCAATATCGATCTCACCACTTTCGCCGAGCAGTTCCCCAAGCCGGGCGAAACCATCTTCGGGCAGAAGTTCGATCTGGGTTTCGGCGGGAAAGGTGCGAACCAAGCGGTGGCGGCTCGGCTGTGCGGTGCTGAAGTCTTGATGGTGGCGCGGGTGGGCAGCGATTTATTTGGGCCCGCCACGATTGAAAATTTTACTCGATTCGGTATCAATGTAAGTCAGGTGCGCCAGGTGCAGGCGGTGTCAACCGGCGTGGCGCCGATCTTCGTAGATCCCGCCGGGCACAACCGGATCATCGTGGTCAAAGGCGCCAACGACTGCGTCACCCCGGCTGCGGTCGAAGCCGCGGAACCCGTGCTGAAGACTGCAGACTGGATCGTGCTCCAGTTCGAAATTCCCTTGGAGACTGTCGCCTACACAATCCAATTCGCACGCAAACACGGCATCCGCTCCATCCTGAATCCTGCACCGGCGCAACCTATCGAGGTCAAGACCCTCAAGGATCTGGATTATTTTGTCCCCAACGAGAGCGAAGCCGAGGCAATCTCCGGGAGTCCGGTGCGCAATCTCGACGATGCCAAGAAGTGCGCCGGCAAGCTGCTTTCGCAAGGCATCCGTTCGGTCATCCTCACTCTCGGCGCCAATGGCTCGCTTCTTGCCGGACACGATGGCATGGAACATGTGCCGGCCTTTCCCGTGAACAGCGTGGACACCAGCGGCGCCGGCGATGCCTTCATTGGAAGCTTTGCCGTTTTTTGCGGGGAGGGTTTCTCCGAGCGCGAAGCGGTTCGGCGGGCGAATCTTTATGCGGCGCTGTCGACTACCGGAATCGGCACCCAGAAATCTTTCTACACGCGCGATCGATTTGAAGCGGAGTGGAAGGCAAGAGAACCAGCCACAACCGGCGCCGGGGTTAGAGACTGATGGGTAGCTAGCGGCGGAGGCCGGATGCGTCCGTCTTTTCGCGGCCCTCTCGATCCCATTCGCGGCCGCAGCCAAGTCAGAGAGTCCACCGATCCAGACTATTGTTGCCCGGCCACCCGTGATGCCGCGAGCTGGCGGTCGAAGAAGCTGATCGCCGCCGAATAGGCGGCGACCCAATTGCGGTACAACAGGAAATCGTGAATCTCATCGGGGAAGATGAGTTCCTCGAAATCGACACCCTGCTTTCGCAACGCCTCAGCCAAAGTCACGCTTTGCACAAAGGGCACATTGCGGTCGTCGTCACCGTGAATCAGCAGGACCGGGGAGCGCCAAGTCCTCACCGAGGCCAGCGGAGACGACTCCCAGGCAACCCGAGCGGACTCGGCATGAGCCTTCGGATCGTAGGCAGCGACCCAATTTTCCTGCTCGCTGTTCCAGTCGTGCACTCCGTGAAGATCGACGCCGGCGGCAAATAGATCGGAAGAGCGCGCCAGAGCCAGGGCCGTGAGATAACCGCCATAGCTGCCGCCCCAGACGCCGATGCGCCGCGGGTCCACATCCGCCCGGCTGCGCAAATAAATTCCCGCACCCTGCACGTCGTTGTACTCGCTGGCACCGGCCGGGCCGTAGTTCAACGCCTCCCGGAAATCCAGGCCGTAGCCGATGCCGCTGCGATAGTTGACCGCAAGCACGACGTAACCCCGACTGGCGAGAAACTGGTTCATGGCATAGGCATTGCTGTAGTAGTACATGTAATGCCAGCCGAGAAGCATCTGACGCCGGGAACCGCCGTGAAAAAAGACGATGGCGGGATGTCGGGTGCTCGAAGAGCCGGCGGGCAGAAACAATTGGCCATGGATCGGCATGCCATCGGCGGCGGAGAAGATCACCGCTGCGGGCGTCACCATTTGTGCCGCCGGAAAATCGGCAGGAACGACCTGGGGAGTAAGGTCGAGAATTTGCTTGGCTCCTTCAAGGATTGCCGGCCGCAGGGGAAGGCGCGAGTCGGAGCGAAGAATGGCGATCGTGTGGTTGTCGCTGGCCACCACCGGCGCGGTCTCAATTCCCGTCCCCCGGGTCAAAGCTTCTTTCTGATTTCCGTCGACCGTGACTTTCCAAATATGGCGGCGGTCGATGTCGTCCTGATTCGACGAGTAAACTACGGTCTTGCGGTCCGGGCTTAACGACACATCTTCGACTTCAAACTCGCCCGAGGTCAACAGGCCAGGCGCGCCGCCATCGGCCGCGACGGAATAGAGATGGGTCCAGCCATCCTTTTCCCAGGGAAAAATGATGCGATCGCCGGCGCCCCACAACAGCTGGTCAACCGAGGCTACTTCTCGGAAGACGCTTCCCTGCCCCGCAGAAGCTCGAAACGCCTGCTCGGTCTCGTGGCTCTCCACCCGGTAAACTCGGATTGACCACGGCCGGCCCGTGCGCCGGGGGCCAAAGGGCAGATCGTCCACGGCTGAGGGAATACGAAGGAAGGCCAGTTTCCGTCCATCCTGAGACCAAACCGGATTTCTATCCCGATCTGTGCTCGGGTCGATGTAGGTGAGGCGTCGGGTGTCGATCGAAAACAGTCCGATGAAACTGTGGTCCTCGTGATCACTGACGAAGGCAAGAAACCGGCCATCGGGAGACCAACGGAGAGAACGGGCGGTTCCCCGGGAATGAATAAGCTGTTGGGGTTCATCATTGCCGGTGAGCTTTCCCATCCAGACTTGTCCCTTCAGAATGTAAGCGACCGAATCACCCGTCGGAGAGACGGCCGGCGAGTGGCCTTCTCCGAGCTGGCGGGGTTCGCCACCCCGAACCGAGACCACCCACACATCCTGTTCCACCCCGGCGGGGATGTCGGCGGGATTGGGATAAGGCTTCTCACTGAACTCCAGATCACCGCCGCGGACGTAGGCGATCGCGTCGGCGTCAGGCGCCCAAGCGAGATCGCCCAGGTCTTGCCCGTCATCCTCGGAATAGTGGGTTAGCTGGCGGGCGGTATAGCTGTTGTCCTGGCCGGCCGGTTCCGCCATCCAGAGGTTGCGCCTTCCTTGCGTATCGAGCACCCAAGCCAGCCGGCCTTTCGCCGGAGCAGCCGTCAGTTGGCTGGCGAATGGCGCGCTTAATGCCTGCTGAATGGTGAACCCCGTTGCCGGGCTGCCCGAGTTGACCCTAGCCGCTGCTAAGGCGATCAGGAAACACGCCGCGGTCCGAACGAAACCTTTCATCTGCGAAATTCCTGAGTTGATCCGCCGTCTTGTGGCGTGCCCACCGGGATCGAGCCGCACTCCCGCTGCCCAAACCGGGGCCGGCTCTGTCGCTCTTCACCGTCCAGGGCTCTCGCGGCCACAGGCAGTCGAGATTATAAGTGCTTCGAGGTTCAGACACCCATCTTTGTTCAGCTTCGTCGGCTCTGCCGCTTTCCCCTCCCGAGTCATGGGGTAAGGAGTCATGGGGTAATATGATTGCGGAACGCACGCGCCGTGGGGCCGTGCGCAGCCAGAAAATTCCAGCCCGAGAAAACCATGAACAAGCGATTCCGCGTTTTTGCTACCTGTGACATCGGAGAGTCCCTCCATCGATTGCGCCAGCGAGGTTACGACGTCGAGGTCTATCCAAAGCCGGAGCCGCCACCAAAGAGTTTGATTGTCGAAAAGGTTAAAGGCGGAGTGGACGGCCTCATCACAACGCTGCGCGACCCGATTGACGCGGAAGTTTTCGAGGCGGGCAAGGGCAAGCTGAAAGTGGTGGCCCAAATTGCCGTCGGCTTCGACAACATCCGCCGTGGCGATGCCAACAAACACAAGATCCCGTTCACCCACACGCCGGATGTGCTCACGGAGGCGACCGCCGAGTTTGCCTTCTTCATGCTGAGTGTCCTGGCGCGAAAAATGTGGACGGCGGAGCATCTTACGCGCGAGAACCGGTGGGGATATTGGCATCCCTACTTGCCATTTCTCGGCGATGAAGTCACGAGCAAAACCATTGCCGTGATCGGCACGGGACGCATCGGGCTGGCGTTGATCAAGAAGTGCACCGGTTTTGACATGAACATTTTGTGCTACGACGCGGCCTATCAGAACCACGATTACCGCAAGGCGATCCAGGAGGTCATGGATTTGCGCCATGCCCGCGGCATTTCGCCGAACCAAACCTGGATCAAGTATGTCGCGTTCGAGGAAGCGCTCCAGCAAGCCGATTTTGTAAGCGTGCATGTGCCCTTGATTCGCGAGGGCGAGGGTTCGATGCCTACGTTCCATCTCATGAATGAGCATACGTTGCGGATGATGAAGCCGACCGCGTTTTTGGTGAACAGCTCCCGCGGACCGGTGGTCGATGAAGCCGCTTTGGCCAAGGCGCTGCGCGAAAATTGGATCGCGGGTGCAGCCCTCGATGTCTATGCGCAGGAACCACTGCCCGCGAACTCACCCCTGCTTGATCCCGCGATTGCGGATCGCGTGCGCCTGTACCCCCATTTTGCCAGTGCAGGCAGGATCACCCGGTTGTCGAGCGACCCCAACCTGGGGATGGCCGGCCGTTGCGTACAGGGATTGATCGACGTACTCGAGCAGAACTATGGCGGCGATGTCACCAAGATGCCTTACGTGGTGAATAAAGAGGCCTTTCGGAGCTAGAAGCCGGGACTTACTCCGAAACGCTATGCTTTTCGCTGCCTTGAGCGCGATGCACACGATCTACGGAGTAGGGAGCACGACGGGTCGGCTGGTGAAAATGCCGCACCTGGAGTTCGCCAAGAAGCCCGACCGCCAGCATGTTCAACCCCGCCAAAAGCAACACGGCAGCGAAAATCATCAACGGACCGTGCTCGGTCATGACCTCGGCGTGGTAGAGAAATTTTTCGATGAGCAGCCAGCCGGTCACACCGCTTCCGGCAAAAATGCTGATCATGCCCACCGTGCCAAAGAAGTGCAAGGGACGGGAAAGATATCGCAACAGAAAGCGGATGGTGATCAGGTCGAAAAACACGCGAAAGGTGCGGGAAATGCCGTAATGGGAATTTCCCCGCCCACGGTTTTGATTGCGGATCGGAACCTCGCAGATAGACGCCCCATACCAGGAAGCAAGCGCGGGAAGGAAGCGATGTAACTCTCCGTACAGCGGAATTTGCTCGAGAATGTCGCGGCGATAGGCCTTGAAGGTGGTTCCGAAATCGTGGATGTCCACGCCGCTCAGCTTGGCCATCAGCCAGTTGGCGCAGCGGGAAGGAATGCGGCGCAACCATAAGTTGTCTACGCGACGCTTCCGCCATCCGCTGACAATGTCGTAGCCTTCGCCAATCTTTTCGAGAAACAAGGGGATATCGGCGGGGTCGTGCTGCAGATCGCCATCCATGGCAATGATGTATTCCCCGCCGGCATGATCAAATCCGGCGGCCAAGGCCGATGTCTGGCCAAAGTTGCGCCGCAGACGGACCACCGTGACCCGGCTGTCGATGGCGGCAATTTCCTGGAGCAGCGAGGGCGTGCGGTCCTCGGAACCATCGTCCACCAACACAATTTCGAAACTCGCCCCCTCCGCCTCCATAACCGCCTTGAGGCGGTCATAAAGATCGGTGACATTGTCCTGCTCGTTGTGTAGGGGCACCACGATGGAATACTTGGGCATCATGCGATATTATATCGATTGAACGCTACACTTTATGTCCTAACGCAATCTTTTCTCGAACTACCGAAGCTATAATGATAACCATGAGACGCGGTTTTCTCTTTCCAGGTTGCGAACGAGCACGGCAGATTCGGTAGTAAGGTCGCTGGTAGGCCAAGGAGGCTGTGTGGACAACGGTGCGATGATGATTCTGTTCGGCTGCGTGATCTCGACAATCACCGGGCTCAATTTCATGGAGCTCCATAAGATTCGAAAGCACCTAGAACGCAGAGGCCCGGTACTGGAACGAAACTCTGCGATTCGCCAATCGGTCAAGCAACCAGCCTGAAATCGTCCGGAGCGGCACTTCGGCTTGTGCCGGCGGACGAGGAACCCGATTGACCCATCGCCTATAATTCCGTTTCTTGCTACATCTCGCCCTAGGAGAGACGGAATTGAATCCCAGCACTTGTGGTTCCGTGGAGCGTCGTTCGTTCTTAACGAGCTTGGCCGCGGGAGTCGCAGGGCTCCCGCTGCCGCTATTGGCACGAGTCCGCGAGACTACCTCTTCCTGCCCGCCGTCCACCCAACCCAAGCCTTTCGAACTGGACGGGACCTCGATTACCGAGCTTGCAGCCGGCATGGCACAAGGCAAGTACACGGCCCATGCCCTGGCGGAGAAATACCTGGCCAGAATCGAGGAAATCGATCAACAGGGGCCGCAGCTGAAAAGCGTTCTTGAGGTCAATCCGGATGCCCTGGCCATCGCCAATGGACTGGATCAGGAGAGAAAACAGGGCCGGGTTCGGGGACCGCTGCACGGCATTCCCGTACTGATCAAGGACAATCTGGACACGGCGGATCGCATGCAAACCTCGGCGGGGTCTCTCGCCCTTCTCGGCTCGCGTCCCCCCAAAGATTCGTTTGTGGCTCAGAGACTGCGCGAGGCGGGGGCGGTGATTCTGGGCAAAACGAATCTGAGCGAGTGGGCCAATATCCGCTCGGCGCATTCGACCAGCGGCTGGAGCGGCCGCGGCGGCCTCACCCGAAATCCTTATGCGCTCGACCGCAATCCCTG
>DATJVZ010000062.1:0-42823 GCA_035501575.1 Terriglobales bacterium
GTCCATCGCGGCCGAGTTCGAGCTTTCCCTCATTCGCGGAGGTCCATTCTATCGTGCCCAGCAAGCTGCCAGGCTGATCCGTCCAAACCAATGGAACCACTCGAGACGCCTTACACTTGCCATCGCCATCGGCTGGTTGCCGCTGATTCCGATCACCGCCCTTTTCAATCCCGGCGGCCTCGTCTCTCTGTTGAAGGACTATCGCGTTTATTCCCGGATGCTCATTGCGGTTCCTGTCCTGCTGATCGGCCAGTTGCTCATGGAGTCGCGGTTTCGCATGGTTGTGCGTCACCTAGCCGAAGCCGATCTTTTGGGAGCCTCGGAGTGGGCACGTATGGAAAACGTGATAGGCGTCTTAAAGCGTCTTCGCGATTCGCTGATTCCCGAGGCCACAATTCTGGTTCTGCTCATGGTGCATACACTAACCTCATTTAGAAACCTTGTCGATGTGACGCCATGGCTCGCGTACGGAGTCGAGCCCAACCTTCATCTGACACCAGCGGGCTGGTATGCCGTTCTAGTGAGCACCACTATGTTCCAGTTCCTCTTAGGTCTCGGGCTGTGGAAATGGCTGCTATGGGCCATCTTCGCGTTCAAATTATCGAGACTGGACTTAAGGCTAGTTCCCACTCATCCCGATGGGCACGGGGGGCTCGGCTTTCTCGGCCAGATACCGGTGGCCTTCGCGCCGGTTTCCTTCGCGGCAGCAAGCGTTATCGGAGCCACCTGGCGCCATGAAATCCTCCATCACGGAGCCAACCTGATGAGTTTCAAGCTGCCCGCTATTGTGCTGGTAGCGATCATCGGCTTGGTTGCGTTCGGCCCTCTAGCCTTCTTTGTCCCGCGATTGGCGGCCTTGCGACGTCAGGGAATTCTCGAATACGGTACCCTTGGCCAGATTCATAGCGTCAAGTTTCACGAAAAATGGATACGACAGCGGGCTGGACATGAAGCCGAATTTCTGGCAGCTCCCGAGAGCAGCACGCTGGCTGACTACGGCCAGAGCTACGCACGGCTTGAACAAATGAGGCCCTTCCCTGCAGATCGCGGGGCCTTCATCGCGTTAGGACTCTCGCTAGTAATACCGATGCTGCCGGTGATCCTCGCTGTAGTCCCTCTGGTGGTTGTCCTAAAGAGCTTGCTCAAAGCATTGCGTTAATTCACATCGACGGTTAGGTGCCCGCAAGGTCGCTGCGCAGCCTGGAGAGAGTAACCGGCGTTTGGGCACGCCCCCTCATCGTGAGTTAGTCTCCGGCAGGTGTTAGGTAAGACAGATCGAGAGCAAACAGCCATCTCTGTGGCGTGAACTAGGCTAATCGACAGCATCCTTTACACCCACAGCAGTTTTCTCACCGCCCTTTTCCGTGTAGTGAACGGTGATCTTAGCCCCCTTTTTTGCCGCTAGGTAGCTGTCGGTGGAGCCCTTCTCCACGCCTTTTCCGGCGTCTTTTGCACCCTCCACCGTAGTCTTGTCTGTCCACTTGATGGTGTGCTCGGTGCCGTCGTCGGTCTTGATCACCATGGTCTTGGTCGTCTTGTCTACCTTTTTCACGACCCCCGAAATGTCATGAACCAGGTCTTGCGCAACGGTACTCTGCCAAGCGATGCTCGCGGCTACCAGGGACAGTGTGAGCACTATCCTTCGACACTTGAGATGGAAACACATCATTGGTTCTCCTTTTTTACCGAGATTTCTCTCCTCACCTCAAAACAATTCCTAGTCGAGTCGGCCAGTCTTAGCACCGCTGCTACCAAACAGGCTAGGAAAAAGCAGCGGCTGGGCCAACTGTCACTTGTGACAGCCAGAAACCGACTTCATCAATGGCGCATGTCCTCGGAGAAGCCCACCCATGCAGTATCGAGGACGGCGACTTTGCCCATTCTTATCTTCTTCTTCCCGCTGTTGTCTCCTTCTCAGCCGTGAAAAAACTCGGCCGCAAGCCCCACACCATTCCAAACTCAGAGGTCGACGGGGCATGTGAGATAAACTTCGTCGGCGAGAAGACAATGATTCGACTGCGGGTCTTCGAAATCAGGCCCTTGCGTTGCCAATCAGCAAGTAGGCGACTGGCGGTAAAAGGTGTCACGTTGGCAGCGCTAGCCAATTCCTCATTCGTAACGTTCAGTTCGACTCCCCTCTCAAGCGGACGTCCCATAATTTTGGCCAGATCGCCCAACACGTTTGCCAATCGTTCTTTAGCGCTGTCGCAGACCAGTGCTGTGTATCCCAGGCGGTACAACAGCAAGTATTGCGCGGCAACAAACAGCGCGTTGTCGAGCAGCTTGGGGTAGCGGCCAAGCAGACTACGAATGGTGCCGCGCTCCCAAACCAGCATCGAAGTTTGCCGTACGGTTTCTGAGCTGACCTGGTAGGGCATCGGCTCCGACAAAAGTGCCATCATTCCTATGGTCTCTCCAGGCAAGAGCCAATGAAGAATGACTTTCCTACCTCCCTCGGTAAGAAAGAAGTACCTGGCTCTCCCGGAGACCAACAAGAACAAATAGTTGGCTATCTCACCCTCTTCGGTTACCAGGGTCTTCGGAAGATAATAGTGACGAGAAGCTGCGGATAATACGGCGTGAACTTCCGGTTGTGTGAGTCCCGCAAGAAAGGGAGAATTCAGGTGGTCTGTAGGCAAACGATTCATCTCTGTACCTCCTCGGTTCTAAGGAGCCGGACCAACCTGCGATTCGTTTGGCAACCCGCCGACGTTTCTCGAGCCCACGACACAGTTCCCTGCCCTTTCCCATTTTGAGTTCGACCACATTGTAGAGCAACTGCACAGCGACTCCCTGCCCGGGAGGATGTGTGTCCCCCACTTGTTGCAGGAGAACCACGCAACCCGAACTGCATGGCCTAGCGTCATTTTTAGGCTTTGTAACAGCGGCCACGGAGACCAGCCACTGTCACGAGTGACAGGATTCCGGGCAACTCGAGAGGAATCGATTTCGGCGGATTATCAATGGAACTAGCTCAGGATGATCCACACCAAACACCATGGTCTCTTTCCCAGGGATTTCGGCCTGGCCGGAATTGAGGGATATCGGAGATCAACGCCCAACGCAGATGCCCGACGTGGATAAGCCGTCGGGCACGGGGGATGCGTTTTCCTTAGTCAATGTTGGGGGATCATGGAATGCTTGATAGCATATTGCACCAGTTCGGCAAGGCTGCCGACTCCCAGTTCCTCCATGATCCGATATTTGTGGAAGCGCACGGTTCTAAACGAGATCTGGAGAATGTAGGCAATTTCCTTCATAGATCGGCCCTCTGCCAGCATCTGCAGCACCTCCACCTGCCGGTCAGTTAGATGCCTCTGGCGAGTTAAGGACTTTGGATCGCGGATAAAAATCTGCTCCATTGTGTGGGCGATCTGCGGCGTGACATACGAAATCCCCCTGACAGCGCTCTGGACAGCGCGCAGGAGTTCGTCTTCTTGTGAAGTTTTTAACAGGTAACCCGAGGCTCCGATCCGGAGTGCTTCGCTGGCGACGTCGGGATCAGGATTCATCGTAAGGAAGATGATCTTTACGTTGGGCATCATATGCTTCAACTGTCGCCCTGCGTCCAATCCATTCAACAAAGGCATGCCAACATCGACTAGCACTACGTCGGGCTTCAGATCCGCAGCCGCTTGGAGCAGCGCTCGACCGTCTCTAACGCTACCGACCACCTCAAATTCGGGCTCGAGCAGCCTCTGGAAGCCGGCACAGATCATCGTGTGATCATCCGCCAGTAGAACGCGCGTACGTCTCATTCGACCTCCATCCCACAACCAGCAGACTCGTCAAGCAAGCTCAGATGTTTACGATTTATGGCAAGAATTGTTGCTTGATATTTTCATGTCTCAATGCCGGAGAGCGGGTCACCCGCGAAACTTTCGCATCTTGCCGAAGCCAAAATTCCAGCTAGGTTCGCGCCTCCTCATGAGCTTTTTTAAGCCTAGGAAAGTAGCTGCCGATGGCCAACTGTCAACAATTACAGCCCGGCCCTTAGTGTGAACACCAAATCGAAGAGTGAGGATCTTCATGGTCCGCTATCAGACGCATTCTGGAATGAATTACCTTTCCAAGCCCAACAACCACCATATGCCTACCGCAATCGTGTGGGGACGAGATTTTTCCTCGAATCTTTCCCTTCCGCAAGCGCGGAGCAAATTCTCTCAGTTACCAGCAATACCCTGGCATCAATCGGGACGCGCTGCCTATGCGCGCCTTGAGCCCCACTGGCGAATCCTCGCGTGGTGGCAATGGCACTTTTTTCGTTCGAGCGACACGGCCGATCTGTCACATGTGACAGTGGAATCCCGCCGTGCTTCGCACACACTTGAGCCCTGGTCAAGCCAGGACCTTCGTGAACTATGGACAAGATCCGAGTGCTGCTCGCTGATGATCACGAAACCATTCTGGCCCAAGTAGGCCTCCTACTTGGCGACGACTTTGATATCGTGGGCGCTGTGAATAACGGCCGGGATGCCATCGTCGAGACCCGACGTCTCAATCCCGATGTCCTGGTGATTGACATATCGATGCCAGTTGTCGATGGCCTTGAAGCGGTCTCCGAACTGCAGCCCACAAACCAACGAACCAAGGTGATTTTTTTGACCGTACACCAGGACCAGGATTTTGTGGACGCTGCACTTTCAGTTGGTGCTTTGGGGTATGTCACAAAATCAGATGTCACCACCGACCTGGTTCCAGCCATCCGCGAGGCTCTGCAAGGACGCAGATACCTTTCCCAGTCGATTCGCCCACTTTGAGGAGGCAAAAGTTCGAACCGCATCAACATCAGCAGGTCGTCTGCGAAGAAGTCCCCCGCCCTGTGTCCCTTTTTTCCGTGCCTTTGCCTGCCTGTGACAAGTGCGTGAGACTCCGCTGTGCCTGGATGCCATAAGGGCGTCAGAGCCAAATCCTGTCCCAACTGACAGTTGAACTCAATGCAGATCTCTCTTGGAATGCAAGAGCAACGGCTACTGCAATCAATTGACCCAAAAGGTTAGGCACCGCGTCGCGATCAGGAAACTTGGTGTGGAGTTAGTCCAATGATTTCAACGACTAGAAGACTGCTGGCAGTGGTGCTCAGCCTTTTGCTCTTGACGACCGCGCCACGAAACATCTGGGGATACCAAGCTTCGACGGACGCGCCCTCCGGTGCCACTAGCAATCCGACGGAGGCTGCCCCGCAGAATGCGAGCCAGTTGCAGTCCTTGGTCGCGCCAATAGCACTGTATCCTGATGCGCTTGTCGCGCAAATCCTTACAGCTTCGACCTTCCCGGATCAGGTAGCCATTGCTAATTACTGGATGCAGGAAAACAAAAATCTGACGGGAAGCGCTTTGATGCAAGCGGTGGACCAACAATCGTGGGATCCGAGCGTCAAGGCTCTTACCGAATTTCCCTCGGTACTCGACAATCTCGCTAAA
This sequence comes from Terriglobales bacterium, assembly GCA_035501575.1. Lineage (GTDB taxonomy): Bacteria > Acidobacteriota > Terriglobia > Terriglobales > Acidobacteriaceae > JAFAGX01. The sequence goes on from DATJVZ010000062.1 coordinate 5,424, forward strand.
AATCTAACCTGGACATCCTCTCTAGGGGAGGCTTATCACAACCAGCAAAGCGAGGTAATGACGGCAATTCAAGCGCTTCGCGCCCAAGCGAAAGCGGCGGGCAACCTGAAGAGCTCTTCCCAAATCACGGTCGTGCAACAGAGTCCGCAGACGATCGTGATTCAGCCGACGAATCCACAAGTCGTATATGTGCCTGAATATAACCCTGCAGTTGTTTACGGAACTCCTTACGTGACGCCAGGGTATAGTGCAGCAGACGTCGCGGCAGCGGGCATCATCGGATTTGGCGCAGGAATCGCGGTGGGAGCGCTGATGAGCGGTGGTTGTTGTGGCTGGGGCTACAGCAGTTGGAACTGCGGTTGGCATGGTACGGCCGTCATCTATCACGGTGGGGGCTACTACGGCAACCCGGCCTGGCACGGTGGTTATTACAACGGGGGATATCACAACAGCTACGGGTATAACAATTCCTACAACCATTATGGAAACAATTACAACAGCTACCGCGGTGGCAATACATATAACCGGAATACGGTAAACGTCAATCAGCAGAGCGCGCGAAATTTTGCCAACGAACATCCCTCGGCCTCCAATTCCTGGGCACAGCGCTCGAGTTCGAGCGATGCAAGATCCACCGCGTTCAGCGGGATGGATGGCCATACCACTGGATTTGGAAATTCCGGTGGCTGGTCCTCTCGCGCGGACAGTGATCGAGGCTGGGGAAGCATGCGGGCAAGTGGATTCAGCGGTGGAAGGTTCGGAGGAGGAAGGTTTGGCGGCGGCGGCTTCGGCGGTGGTTTCCGTCGCTAGCCCCGATCGCGACAAGTGGATAAATCAGGCGCTGGCAGTGGGAGGGGTTTATGTTGCAGGTCACCCAACTTCTCAAGAGCCCAACCGGTCGACTTCCGGTGGTCTTCGTTCTGATCACGGCGCTTCTGTTTTTGCCAGCTTGTAATCGTTCCGAGAAAAGCCCTAGCGAGAAAGTTGCACAGAAAACTTTCAGCTCGCCGGAGGAAGCGGGTACCGCCTTCCTGGATGCCGCCAAATCTGGAGAACAAAGCGCCTTACTCGCCATTTTCGGCTCAGAGGCCAAAGACGTCCTGTTTTCAGGAGATGCTGTGAAAGATAAGGACAACTTGCAGGACTTTGTCGCCGGATACGGTCAAATGCACCGCTGGGTGGCGATCAAGGCTGGTGGCGAGATGCTGCAAATTGGTGCGGACAATTATCCTTTTCCGATCCCGCTCGATCAGAACTCGTCCGGTCAATGGTATTTCGACACGGCCGCGGGTGCCGATGAGGTTCTTGCTCGTCGCATCGGCCGGGGAGAGTTGACGGCCATTGCAGCGTCCGATGCCATCGCGAAGGCCCAAGCGCAGTATTTCGGCCAGACTCATGATGGCGACAAGGTAAAGCAGTATGCCCAGAAGCTAGTGAGCGATGAGGGTAAGCATAATGGTTTGTACTGGCCCGCGCAGGAGGGGCAGCCTCAAAGTCCGCTAGGCCCTGTGGGTGACTTTGCTAAGGCCTTGGGTTACAGCAACGCGGGAGCGAGGCCACAACCGTTCAACGGCTATTATTACCGCATGTTGACCAAACAAGGAGACAAGGCGCAGGGCGGCGCCCGAGATTACATCTCGGACGGAAAAATGATAGGTGGCTTCGCAGTCATTGCGTACCCCGCGGCATATAGAAACTCTGGAATCATGACGTTCATGATCGGCGCGAACGGGACTCTGTATCAAAAGGACTTGGGCGAGGAGACCGACAAGATCGCTGCCGGAATGACTGAGTACGACCCGGGGGATGGCTGGAGCGCTGTTACCGGCATAGAAGAAATCGGACGCTGAGCGTGGAGCTGCCCGAACGTAGAATTTACCGAATCAATGCTCAGCACGACGTGCGAGACGAAATCTGTTCCGGCGACGAACACAGGCACCCGTCATGATTGCGCTATTCCTTCTTTCGCATCTCCAGCCACGAATAATGCCAACTACTTGCAGGCTTAATTGCCGGCCGATCGAAGATAGTACCGTCGCTGTAGCTGATTTTTGACCGTGCTTGGCACAGCCTTCCTCCGAAACGCGAGCCTGCCCAACCAACTTTTCAGCGCCCTCCGCCGGACTGTGTAGAATGTTTCTTCCGGCGACCTTGAGGAAGCCCCAAATGAAACCTCCGATCGGCATCTTTCTTGCGTTCTGGTTATTGAGTTCCGCTTCCGCGCAGATCTTAAATTGGTGCAAGAGCCAGCCACGACCGGCCTACAACAAACTGGAACGGGTGAAAACTCCAGATCCTTGGTTCGAGGTGTACAAGATTGTTCCTGGAGTGTTTGCCATTTACGAGCCCCATCAGTTTGAAGAGGTAATTTCGTACCTCGTTATTGGAACTCAGAAAGCTCTCTTGTTCGATACCGGAATGGGGATTAGCAATATCAAAGCCGTTGTGGACGGTCTGACCGAACTTCCGGTCAGCGTTGTAAATTCACATACCCACAACGACCATGTGGGAGACAATTGGCGCTTCACCGACGTGTACGGTATGCCGACCGACTTTACTCGTACGAATGCAAAAGGGTCAACGGCGGATGCGCGGGCCGAGCTTGCCCCTGGACAAGTCTGCGCAGCCTTGCCCGCTGGCTTTGATGCCAAGTCCTATCGCACACGAGCATTTCATATCACTCACTGGCTACAGGACGGTGACAAGATCAACTTAGGAGATCGGACGCTAGAGGTTATCTCGACACCGGGGCACACACCCGATTCGATTGCGCTGCTCGATCAGCGAAATGGCTTGCTATTCACGGGAGACACGTTCTATCTGGGGCCGATCTACCTTTATCGTCCCGAGACCGATTTGGATGCTTATGTCTTATCCGTCAAAAGGCTGGCTGAGCTGACTCCTCGCCTTCAACTTCTGCTGCCCGCGCACAACGTTCCCGTCGCTCAACCCGACTATCTTCCTCGTGTACTGGACGCTATTCAGCAGGTACGTCGCGGCCAATCAAAACCTGTTTCAAGAGACGGACAGCGAGAGTATATGTTCGAAGGTTTTTCGTTCTTACTGTCCCGATGATTACCTGCTCGAAGTAAGTTCGGCGTCGTCTTGTAAGTCCTCACAGGCCGTCGCAAGAAGTGCGGACCGCTGTGCCGATGGCCTATCCTGCGTGGTCAGCGATAAAGACCTCTAGGTGTTGCGAAAGCCTTGCTTTACCATGGTGTGCACGCACCATGGAGATACCCCTCAGCCCGTTGGATTTCGCGCAACGTGCGCGTCGCCTGTATGGCGACTGCGAGGCTGTTGTCGATGTGGGCCGGCGTTTCACGTACGAGTCATTCTTCGATCGTTGTGACCGCTGGTCGGCCGCCCTACAATCGTTCGGCATTCGACCGGGCGACCGGGTCGCCTGCATCTCAGCCAATACCCACTCGCAACTCGAATCGTTCTACGCCGTCCCCCAGGTGGGCGCAGTCCTTGTTCCGATCAACTATCGGCTGGCCCCGCAGGATTTTGCTTATTTGATTCAACATAGCGGCTCGCGCATGGTCTGTGCGCACGCGGATCACCTGGATACCGTCGATTCTATTCGCGATCAGATCTCGGGTGTCGAACACTTTGTTGCGTTTGAAGGAGCGCGCCCAGGCTGGCTCGATTATGAACGCGCGATCGCCACGACGGCGCCTATCTACCAAAGGCCGGGAATTGGGGAAAACGATTTACTAACGATCAACTACACGAGCGGTACGACCTCCCGGCCGAAGGGTGTAATGATCACGCATCGCAACGCGTACATGAATATCGTTGGCACCCTGCTCCATTTCCCGATGACTTCTGCGGACCGGTATCTCTGGACTCTGCCCATGTTTCATGCCAACGGATGGACGTTTGTCTGGATCGTGACCGCGGTTGGCGGTGCGCATATTTGCCTTCGAAAAGTCGATCCCCCTACAACATTTGAACGAATCGACCAAGAGTCGGTCACCACTCTTTGCGCTGCCCCAACCGTTCTGATTTCCCTGGCCAACGCTCCCGAAGAAATACGGCGCGGCCCTAGGCGCGGCATTCGTCTCCTCACTGCCGGCGCGCCACCGGCTGCGGCCACCATCCAGCGCATCGAAGGCGACTTCGGCTGGGAGGTGACCCACATCTACGGCATGACCGAGACTTCCCCGTTCATCTCCATTTGCGAACCGCGGCCGGACCACCAGCGAATGCCACCCCATCAGCGCGCTGCCCTTAAAGCACGTCAGGGAGTGGAATTGATTACCTCCGGGGAGCTGCGCGTCATCGACAGCAAGGGTTGCGAAGTGCCGCACGACGGCGAAACCCTGGGCGAGATCGTGGCTCGAGGCAACGTTGTCATGAAAGGTTACTTTCAGGACCCGGAAGCGACAGCACAGGCCCTGCGCGACGGCTGGATGCATACCGGCGACGCCGCGGTCGTTCATCCCAACGGTTACGTTGAAATCCGCGACCGGCTGAAGGACGTAATCATCAGCGGTGGCGAGAACATCTCTTCCGTGGAAGTCGAAAGCATTCTCTTGACCCATCCTGCCGTGCAGGAGGCAGCCGTGGTGGGAATGCCTCACGAAAAATGGGGCGAATCGCCGCACGCTTTTGTGGTCCTTAGAAACGGCAAGAGTGCCACGGAACGTGAGCTGCGAGAGTTTGCCCGTGCGCGTATGGCGCACTTCAAGGTCCCGACGGCCTACACGATACTAACCGAGCTGCCCAAGACAGCCACCGGCAAGATTCAGAAATATGCCTTGCGCTCTGGCCAGCACGCGATCGTACGGCAGTGACACCAGCCCGGGACGACTGCCATCAGGTTTTCTCCGGCTGCGGGACTGTGGGAAACACCGGTTGCGAACCGGAGAGCTTTCGAGTATCGTGTTGACCCGCGTATCCGTTTGTAGTTTCTCGCTGGTTCCTTTCGGATTTTGTGATGTACTTCTTAAGACTTCGATGTGCGCTCAGAACCGCGTACGACGAACTTGGTAACTTCCGATTTGATTACCCTCTTAGGATAGTGCCGGAAGCTGGCCCAAAGAATTCTCTCTACTACTACCTCTATAAGTACCGCAAGACACCACCCCGCCGCCCGGTCATGCGGCTCGATTCGAACGGGGTCCCCAGGGTGTGGGGACGAGTAACGGGGGAGGTTTACCGGCCCTCTTTCATCGCCATGTACGGATTAAGCAACCTAAATCAGTTCTTGGCAACCGGTGACCCAACAAAACGGGATATTTTTCTCAAGCAAGTTGCATGGCTTGAGAACCATGCCGTTCAACGCGAGGATGGGGCTGTGGTCTGGCCGCATGACTTTGACCTGCAAGAGGGTCCTCTTGTTCTAAAGGCTCCGTGGATTTCTGCGAACGTTCAAGGTTTTGTAATTAGCGCTCTGGTTCGCGGCTTTCGCTTGACAGGCCGGCCGGCTCTCTATGAGCTCCTGATGAGATCTACGAAAGTTTTTCACCGCGACTGGACGGACCATGGGATCCGGGTTCGATCCGAGGGCCACGTAGTCTACACAGAGGCGCCTGGGCTTCCCGCTCCTGGGATCATGGACGGTTTTCTCCGGTCGCTGCTCGGCCTGTACGATTTGTGGGTAGAGACGGGCGATTCGAGAGTATACCGGCTGTTCGAGGAGGGCATTGATGGACTGAGGTACTTTCTGTCCAGATGGGACTACAAACACAAATGGAGCATTTACGGCAACAACGCCTATCTCTGCCCGCCAGCCTATCACCATCTGAATCGTCTCTTGTTACAATGCACGGCACGGATCACAAGTAATGGACGCTTCGAACGGTGCGCGGAAAATTGGAACCCTGCTTTCCTCTCCAAGTCGGATCGTGCCGAAATTTACGCTATGTTCGTGATTACCAAAAACGCCTGTCGAATACGGTATCGGACTTGGAATCAAAGAGGTTCGGAGCTGGCTCCTTCTCATATTCCATCGAGCCTCAGGGTGCAACGATCGCGTACCAGTCAAGATTGCACAGCGCCGCCAACAGCAAAATACCAGCCCGATCCCGTCTTTCCCTTCTGCTGTTCTGATTCAAGAAAGGTAGGAGCCGTAGACAGGGCCAACCTTCCAGATTAAGCTAAGGCCCTCATGCGAACTACGCTCTCGGCAATCCTCTTGCTTTCGTTGGCCACGGTTGGCGGTGGCCGAGCGCCGGGTGTGGCCTCGGCGAAGTCTGTGGAAGCGGTGCTCGACGCGAAAGAACAGGAGTTGGAGCGACTCTACGCGACCTACTGGCAGATCCAGTATCAACTGGAGGAGGGCGACACGAGCGTTTCGGACAAGGATGTCAACCGCCAGATCCGCGATGTCCTGAACGATCCCGAGTTCCTCCGCAGTTTAAAGACCGCGAATCTGGACGACCCGGTCCTACAACGAAGGCGACAGTTGTTTCTCGAGGTGGCGACGGATTCCCAGATCTCTACCGACGCTGATCTCGTCACACAGGTCGAATCGATTCGCAAGGATGGGAGCAGCATTCGCTACAAGATCGTTGCAAAACAGCTGAACCGGCCCGAACTGGATAATGTTCTCGGCCATGAAGCCAATCGCGAGCTCCGCCGACAAGCCTGGTACGCGCAGGCGGATCTGACCAATCTGACGGGCGATCGCATCCGCGAGGTGATGAAGCTGCGCAATCAACTCGGCCTGCGCTATGCGAACGAGAACTTCAGCGATTTTATGCTTCGGCGTCGCGCGACAAACCGCCGGGATCTGTTGCTCTGGTTCGAACAAATCCGGACGGCCACCGAGCCCGAATATCACGCGCTTCTTTCCCGCATGCAACAAGACCTAAAGATCGAAAAGCCGGAGCCCTGGGACCTCGAATACTATTTTTCCACCCTCAGTCCCGGGCTAGATAGCAAGTTCGCCCTGGAGAGCGGTTGGCAACGCACGACCGAAGTGGCTGGCCTGTTGGGGTTCGATTTCATCCGTCTGCCCGTGGAAGTGAAGATCACCGACATTACCTTCGGTGGCTACACCATGCCGATCTGGTACGGCAAAGAAATCAAAATGCTTGTCAGTCGACATACCGGCATTCTTTTTGCCGACACGATGCTCCACGAATCCGGACACGCATTGCACTTCACGTTTGTCCAGGAGCCAACCTTCATTTTGCGGGACAACTATCCGCCCCCCATGGATGAAGGGCTCGGCCAAACCATGTCTCTGATGATGTTTCGGCCGGAGATCTCGACCACGATTTACGGACTGTCGAAGGAGGAAGCTGGTTCTCTGATGGAAAGACGGCGTTTGGAATCGAATTATTCCATGCGAGCCTTGATGGTGCAGTCCGAGTTTGAATTGGAAGCCTATGATAATCCGGCACAGAACTTGACCACTCTCTACGACCGTGTCTGTTCGAAGTATCTGGATGTCGACTGCCATCAATCCAACACCTGGGGCTACGATCCCTTTTATGCCGCGATCCCGGTCTATCAGCAGAACTATGTGTTGGCCGAGATGTTCGCCTACCAAGTTCACCATACTCTGGATCAGAAGTTCGGCAGGAACTGGGGCCGCCAAGGTGGGTCCTACCTTCACGACAAATTCCTGATTCGCGGTGGATCCCTGACGCTCGAGCAGATCATGCAGCAGGGCACTGGCGAAGGGCTCAGCGCAAGGTATCTTATAGCTGCGCTACAAGGCCAACAGTCGCCGGCAACCGGACCTTAGTTCAGTCCGGAATCAAGGCTCGCTCTTTACCCCCGGCAGTGCGGCTTTGATGATCTCTCCACCTTTCATTACGAACACGACATTTCCCATAGCACTGATGTCCGTCGTGGGGTCGCCGGAAACGGCAATGATGTCGGCAAACTTGCCAGCCTCAAGGGAACCGACCTCGTCCGAAAGCCTCAGTAGTTCAGCCGCGTGAATGGTTGCGGACTGAATCGCCTCGAGCGGCGTAAGTCCGCCCTTCACCATGGCCGAAAACTCCCTGGGCAGGAAGTCGGGGTCATCGTCTAGGCCGAAAGCAATCCTGATGTGATGCTTGATCGCTAGCTGAAACGCCTGGGATTGGTACTTCACGATCATTCGCGATTTTGCGAGCGCGACCTGATCCAGCCCGCTCGTCTCCGAAAGTGTTGCGTATCGTTGCATCACCGATAAGGTGGGGACGAGCCACGTAGCTTGTTTCTCCATGAGCAATGCTCCCTCTTCGTCGAGCAGAGTACCGTGTTCGATGGAATCCACTCCTGCTCTGACGGCTGCCTTGATGCCACTGGCGCCTTCGGCATGGGCCATGACCAACTTATTGGCCTGATGGGCCACTTCGACAGCCTTCCTCATTTGTTCTTCGCTCAGCTCTTGTACATTGAAGTCGCTCATGGGGTCTGAAAGTCCACCCGTGGCAACCAGCTTGATCCAGTCGGCTCCGTATTTGATATCGTGCCGAACCGCTGCCGGGATATCGTCGACGCTATCCGCAAGATTCGGACGGCGAATCAGGGCCTGGTCAGGAGCCAGGACATCCGCGTCACCATGGCCCCCGGTGACCGAGATAAAATTGCCCGCCGAAACCATACGCGGTCCAGTGATCAGACCCATTCTGATGCCGTCTCGCAGAGCGAGCTGCCCGTAAGCCAAGTCGGATTCGCCCGCATCCCGCAACGCGGTGAACCCGTAACTCAACCAGACTTGAAGATTGTGTGTTCCCCACACGGCGCCTTGTGGCGAAGACATCCGCAGGGGAGCTGCCGGTGACAAGTCTTTGAGATTGCCAAGAATATGGGCGTGGCAGTCTATAAGGCCAGGCAGAACTGTCAGACCCGTGAGATCGATCGTCCGCACGGTCTCGCCGCCAGGCTGGCCCAGGTCGGAAGAAACAGCGACCCGAACCATTCTATTTCCGTCGATGAGAATTGTCTGGTCGACCATGAGCTTTCCCGTGCGAACATCAAGCAGTCTCGTCGTTTTGATCCGCGTCAGGTGTTTTGGCGCGGCGAAGGTGGGTGCGAGATTCAGAGTGGTGACGAAGGAAAGAACCAAAAGAGCTCGGTAGATCATTCGCTCCTCCGCAAAGTTTGGAGATTATCATTCATTGCGGACTCCCGATCAAATTGGGTAGAGCAAAATCGGGACGGTTTCGGGATACCATTGGCAAAATAAGGAGGGGCTATGATTAGTGGAGGCTCCGGGACCACAACTTCGCCCGACGACGAGGCTCGATGGTTCACCGCCCTTGCCTCGCTGGTCGTGGGGGCTGCCTTCTTCGCCCTGTGGTTCTGGCTCTTACCGCGATGGTTGGGTTTTAGCGCAGAGATGGCGAACCAGGCACGCTGGCGATGGCTGGCGGCGCTTCCGTCCGTGCTCGGATTTGCGGTCGCTCTGCGCTGCATTTGGGATTTCGGGTGGACGGGACGAGGAACGCCGGCCCCGGTGGTGCCACCCCGACGGCTGGTAGTGGTCGGTTGCTATCGCTACGTGCGGAACCCGATGTACGTGGGCTTCGCAAGCGGATGGATCGGACTGTGGATTGTGTTTGGTCATCCCAATCCCATCGCCATAGTCAGCGTAGCTGCGGTTGCTCTCGGCGTTCATCTGTTCGTGGTCTTCTACGAGGAGCCGACGCTACGAAAAAAATTCGGGGCGGACTACGAAGAATATTCCCGGAATGTGCGCCGCTGGTGGCCGCGCCTGCGGCCTTGGTGCGGTTCCGAGTAATTCCTGAACGCCGGGTTGGACGGTGAAAAATGTGTCGCAGGTCCGCCAATCGCGCAGATTGCGCTGACAGCGGTGGTCTGCGTCGAGATGCCGAAGAGTCTGGTAATCGTGCACCGGCAAATCAGTCTTGGCGGCTCGATCCTATATCTGTCCTTGGGGTTCGGGCGGTTGGAAGGTACCTCTACAGCGGCAGAACCCCGCAGCTTTGCCGCTCGGCATCGTGCCTAATCTCGTTCCAGGATAGCGAGAATCGCCTGTCGTGTGGCAACCGGCATCGTGGCCGTACTCGTGTATTCGATCGCACTCTCGATTCTAATTCTCAAACCTCGCGCGCTTTCTTTGGCTTGTTTTAATTCTTCCTCGTACTTGTTTTTTAAGTCCAATTCTGCTTGCCACTGGTTGACACGAATCTGTTTGATCGCCCATTGGATGGCCTCTTGCGTGCGCTTCGGTTCCTCGAACCTGGCGGCCCAATTCCTACCCATTTCCAGGTACGTCTCAAACTGTTCAATCATGTCGCTAATCATGTCTTCCCTTTTCCCAAGGGATGGAGAGCATAGCACGTGCCCCCTCGATCCCGCGTGCCTAATCTCATATCCACAGCCCGCCCAGCCGAAGCCAGCGTTGTGCGCCAGAACTCAGATTCCCTGCACGGTTGCTTCCTGTGACCCCCTCCAATGGCCACCCGGGCTGTGCGTTCTGCCTAGAGGTCTCTAGCTAAACTTTAGTGTAGACCATTCGATCCCTTTCCCCCCGACCCGAAGTAACCGGCACCAAGGATGTGGATCTCCCCGAACGGCTTTGATATGCAGAAACAGCAGAGTGGATGGCCGTAAGCCGCGGACCGCATCCAGTAATTCGCACCTTGCAGCATGATTTCAGGGCGGATCGAGCCTTTCTCGACAGACCGGCCCTCCCCCGAAATGAGCGTCTTATGCCCGAGCCTGGCCCGCTGGCGGCGCAAGACCTATGACGGGGCGGATTACTGGCCTGTACCCGCTCTCCCGCGCGATCGCTTACAAAAGGTTCTAGTGCGCCACGGCCTGCTGAAGAAATGAGGTTTTGAGCGTCTTAGGTACAGGTCGGGGCCGTTTCCGGCTGCAGTCGTTTCGCATCCACGCTCGGCTTGGGCAATTTTACAATGTTCTTCAATTGGCGATTGATCCAAAGCTCGATGGGAAAGCTGTAGAAGTCGTAATTCAAGCGCACCCGAGCCGGATAGGCAGTAAGGTGCTGAATCGCCTTGGCAAACCGGGTATGGCCTGTGGTGGCGATGGGAGCACGATCGAAGGCGATGCGCAGATAATCTCGCATGGTTTGAACTCGCTGGTGATCGCTGCCTTTGAGCCAAGGTAGAACCGTGTAACGGGGAAAATAGTCCGCCCAACCTTCAAGCGATGTCGGTACTTCGATGCCCAACTGCGATGCCTGATGAAAAATCGGCGAACCCGGATAGGGAGTAAAAATGTTGGTCCAGAACTCGGCGCCGGGAAATTTTTGGCAGATATCCATCATGAAGGTAACGGTTTCGCGTCGTTCTTTCGGTCCTTCCCCCGGAAAACCGAAAATAATGTTGAAGGAGGGGATGACACCGGCCCGAATGCAGCGTTCGGTGGATTGATAAATGTCGCCGAGAACCTGGAAGTCCTTGTTCATGAGCTTCATGACGGTCGGCGACGCAGTTTCGATCCCTTGACAGATCTGATGCAGTCCCGAACGGCGCAACAGAGTCAACTCCTCGATGCTCAGGCGGGCTGTCAGATTGGTGGTGGCTTGAATGCTCCACTTGAAGGCCCCGCCCGCTCGCACCAGGCCCTCCGCAATCTGGAGCGATCGATCGAGGTCGACGAGAAAATTGTCATCCGCCATCCACAGCAGTTCCAGCCGGTAGCGGCGGGTCAGTTCGATGGTTTCCTCCACCACTTGCTCGACCGGAAGGGCATTCCACTTGCGTCCGTAGACGCCGGCATTCGTGCAATAGGCGCAGTTGAAGGGGCAGGCCAGGCTAGAAACGTACATGGCCCAGCGCCGGCCACAAATCTTCTCGTAGGCGTCGAAGTCGGCCAGTTGATAGGCCTTGCCGGGCATCTCTTCGAGCCTCTTCAAAGGACGTTCGGGGGTGAAATGGAGTTTGCCGTCGCGCTTGAACCCGATGCCGAGAACATCATCGAGAGGGGCGTCGTCCCGCAGGCGCTCCGCAACTGCCAGCATGCTCTCCTCGCCCTGGGCGCGAACCACAATGTCGACGTACGGGGCTTCCAGCGTCTGCGTAGGCAACAATGACGGATGCCACCCTCCGAGAATCACGGGGAAGTCGGGGTCCCACTTCTTGATCGCCTTAGCGATGTCGACGGTTTCGCGGATCATGGGCCCGGTCACCAGCGAAATACCCAAGCATAGGGCGTCCTTCACGTCCTCCAGGATTCGCTTCTTGTAGTCAGGTGTGATCGTGGCATCAATGATGCGGATGTCGTAACCCGCCTGCAAGAGCGGTGTTGCAATAGCCAGGATGCCTAGAGGGGCGGTAGCTTCAATGCTGGAAAAGGAGGCGACAAAGAATACGATCTTTTTGGAGGATTTCACGTGAGTGCCCTCTGACTGTTTCAATCGTGACCAAAGAACATCACATCGATTGACCCGCTGCTGAAATGGCGCTGCCGCAGCCGAGCGTACCTCCCGCGCACGCTCGCACTTCCCTACAGGAACAAATCAGAATCAGAACGTAGGACCCAAGCCTATCACGCGACAAGCCCATGTTTGTATCTAAATTGTCAAAACTGTGCAAAATCAAGCGAACCGATAACCTTACTCGTTCCGGTCTCTCCGATCCCCGGTGAAATTTCACCCAGGTTTCCCCGTACCAGGGCCACCTCTCTTCGCCCGATTCCTGGTTGAACCTAGGCCCTTCCTATCTTGGTTCCAGCGCTCTGCAAAACGCCTCCCGGACTAAGAATTCTGCCGTTGAATAGTGCACATCCTAACCCCGCGCCGTAGATCACTCCTCCGCAAGCAAGTTGTGGCAACAATCCCAGGTAACTGTGAGCTGGAAAAGCATACTTGGCGAACAACAGTACCGCCGCCAGGGGCGCGCAAAGCAGGAGGGGCAACGAGTAGGCTCGGTTCAGAAATGTTCCGAGAGGCATGCCCAATACGCGGCAGGCATGCCGTGGAAGAAACAAAAGGCTGGTACAGGCTAATGGAATCGCCGTGCCTAAGGCAACGCCCGCAATACCGAATCTGCGCACCAGAACCAGGCTGAGAAGAAGGTTGACGCCTCCCTCGAGCAACAAAACAAACGCCAGGATCCGATGCTGGCCCATCCCGAGCAGAATCTTGTTGGATGTCGATTGCGCAAGGTACATGCTCCGGGGAATGAGTAACAGCACCAGGATAGAGTAACTCGCTATATACCTGGCACCCACCCAGGCTTCAATGATCGACTTGCCCAATATCACCAGGGTCACGCAGAGGGGAAAAATGATCAACGCACAAGCTCGGTTGCCGGCCGTGAAGGTACGTTGCAGGCGCTCCCAATCTCCAACCGCGTGGAAGTGACTGCACATGGGCGTAAAGATCTGCGACAGGCTTCTGACCGCATAGCTTGAGTATTCGACAAGCCTTGAACCGACGAAGAAAAATGTGATGGCGGTAGCCGGAAGGAAGGCTCCAATGACCATAGCATCGGATTGGAAGCGAAGCTTTTCTGCAACCACAATGGCGAACGCGAAGACTCCATAGCTCACCATTTCGCGAAGCGCCTTTCTCTCGACCCGCTCTAGACTCAGGCGGATCGTCAAGACCTGAAGCGCCATCCCGGTGAAGATCAGATAGGTGAGGACGTTCATCGCGATGAAGATCGTCCCGATGGCCAGCAACCCACCCCCGTTCCTCAGAGCGACCACGATCAGGAGGGCACGGAGTAGCGTGACGCCGATGTTGCTCAGTTGAAGCCATGAAAATTTCTGCAATCCTTCAAGAACGCTAGCAAACGTACTCAGGGGAAAGGTCAGCGCAACACTCACGCCAGACAGCAAGAACAGCAAGCGAGCGGACCCTACGAGCGCGGCAGGTATTCTGAACAAGGTTTCGAGGTGAAAGAATCCGATTCCGGTCAACAACAACACAACCAGGGCCACAATGGCATAGAATCTCAGGCTCGTGCTCAGAAAGCGAGAAAGTTGGGCTTCATCTTTGGTGGCCATAAACCTGGCCGTGTAGTTCACGATCGAGGACCGAATCCCGAGGTCGAGAAGTCCGTAGTAGCCGGTGAGAGCGAACACCAGAACAAATAGGCTGAAAGCCTCATCGCCCAGCCGGTGAAGGATAAAGGGGGAAAGCAGAAAGCCGACCACGGCATGTACCAGGAGGCCCAACCAAGTCGCACTCACATTCTTTACGGCTTGTCCCATCAGGCTCATGCAGCCTCGTACGCACAACCCGGCCATTCTCCGGCGTTGGCCAACTCCACCGACTTAAGGGCCGCATGCCGGGCCTTCCGCCTTGGACCCACTGGGCGAATCACACGTCCATCGAAGCCACCCGCAGTCTCGCCCGATTCCGCCATCGCCAACGCGGGATCTCGCAAAGATACCGCAGGCTGGCCAGAGCATGAAAGAGGCTTCGCCGAATCAGAAGCTGGCGCTTGCACCATATCGCATCTAGCACCAGGGAAGGCTTGTTTTTTGCCGTCGAGGCGATGCCGGAAATGCGGGAGAACGTTAGCCATCGATTCCGCCGCTCGGGTTTCTGGGCACTTCCGTCTTTATATTGCTGGTACAGAAATAGAGCCAGCTTGGCTCGGGGAAACAAACGAAATTCGTAAGCAGGCAGTTCGCAGAACGCCCAAGACCATGCATACCTTTCAAGCCATACTCGAGGCGCCGGGCGAATCTTTGGACCCCAAGCACGAACCAGGTCAGGAATGGGCGCGGCAAAAAGCTTGGCCACGAGCTCGGTGATCACCACGACCAACTCTCGCAGCACCAAGTTGTCCCCGACTTGCTGCTCAATCCGATTCCATAGTGACGTGTCAGACGTCCGCTGCTTGAGAAAATAGCCAATCTCGAAGAGATTCGACATTCGTATCCAATAGTTGAACAAGTGTTGACAGGCGTGTAACACCTGAAGCAGAAACGCGTCCTCCTCGGTGAGGGCGGGAAAAGCCAGTTCACCGGCGCGATGAATTCTGGTTCTCTCCAAGGAGAATTGCCGCCGGGTCGCCGGCAGTGTACTCAGGTCACTTTGCCAGATATCCAAATGCAACTCCACCGCATGCGGCGCCTGCGCAGAGTATTGCTCAGCACTGCGCGACGCTTCGCCCGTTCCCGGCAGAACGAAAACAAATTCTTGGTTGCGACGGGAAAGCTTCTGGCAATATCCGGCTTCGACCAAAACCCGTTGTGCCGCCGACAACGATTGCTCGTCAACCAGGTAATCAAAGTCAGCCTGATGGCGAAGAGTGAGATCCGGACAAAACTGCGGAACCAGGGAGAAACCCTTTAACACTGCATATCGGAGACCCGCTTCGTTGAACTTTTGCTTGAGAAATCCGAAGCGAACCGTCATATCTTGAACCCGTCGCTCGTTGGCGGCGAAATCTCGCTCCAGCCGAGAAATCACCCAGGTCGGTACTGCGTTCACGCTTGTGTTCCTGAGCTTCTCGAGGAAGTAGAAAACCAAGCCTGAATCGTCCAGCCAGCGGAGGACGGGCTCCCATTTCCGTGGGCTGATCCGCTTAAGCTCGTGGACGCGGTCACAAGCGGTCGTCGAGAAACCCAGGAACTCAACGATGTCCTCGGCCGGGGTCCGCCTCACAGCCGCACCTCCGCCGATTCCAGTGGCGAAGATCGGATCGTGCTAAAGGTGTTCATTCCATTCTCTGTTCGGAATCGTCGAGTTGCGTCGTCGGAAGTGGCAGAGAAGGACGGCGGGTACTAGGCAAGCTTCCGGGAACAAATGGGTTTTTCCCGCGCGGGCAAAGATCGGCTTTTCGGGATCGCCGAGGCACAGTGGTTGGTGCGCCAGGCACTCGAACCCGTTTGCATCCAGCGCTTGGCCAATCTCTTTGGCTGCGCGAGGCAGCATTTCAATTTCGACCGCGGCGTCGCCGTCCCGAAAGCCAACTCGCCAACCCCGCGCGTAGGCTTCGGGGTGAAGGTCGCTGATGAAAACATCGCCTCCGGGCTCGGTCACGCGGGCTAGCTCGCGCGCCACAGCCCGCAAGTCTCGGATATGCCCTAGGGCAAACGAGCAGATGACCAAATCGAAGACCTCGGCGCGGAATGGTAGCCACTCACAGGCGGCTTGGGCCAGCTTTCCGGCGATCGCATCTTTCGTTCGCGCGACGCGCAGCATGGCGGCTGAGCAGTCAATCCCTACTCCCCACCGGCCGCCTCGTGCCATGATCCTTCTGAGCCACCGGCCGGTACCGCAGGCCAAGTCGAGAAGTCGTCGCTTGTGCAAGTCCACCAGCAGGGGCATGAGATAACGTTCTTCGCAGGCGAGGAGGGGATTCGGAGTGCAGTCGTAGATCGGGGCCCAACGCTCGTAGCCCTCTCGAACCGGGAGCGGTATGGAAGCAATTGCGCTGGGTAATCCCTGTCCGCTTAGGGTGTTGGGTGCTGGCTCTACGGTTGTTCTACGGTTCACAAGCTCTCTGCCTTGGGCTTCCGTAGCTCGATGAACTGCTGCATCCATTTCAGCTCCAAGGGCGCCCCGTAGATGCCCAAGCCATAACGCCAACTACTCAGCGTCTTCAATGCGAGTCGCCCCCAATTGGGCAAGCGAATGTCTTGCACCGTCGGCCAACGGGAAGACACGACCAGTTCAAAATTGTCGATCAACTTTTTGGTGGGGGGACGCAGCCAAGGTGTCTGAGGGTCTTTCTGCGTGGCGAAGCGTTGCCAGCGCTCCGTTGCCCACTCATCGGGCGTGGTCGGAAACTGGATCTTATCCTCTACCTCTCCGTACATGCGAGCCCGCTGGGGCACCGGAGTATAGTGCTCGACAATGATCTCGGCGTGCGGATTCAAACGCTTTAACTGTCGTATGAACCCAATACAATGGTGGGTGTCGCCTTCCGGATCTTTCGGGTTTCCAAAGATGATGGAGAATTCGGGGATAATGCCGAACCGTCGGATGCGGGAAGCCAGAGCCAATGTGTCCTCGGCGCGGAGATCTTTGTTCATTTCCTTCAAGACCTCGTTGGATCCCGATTCGGCGCCAAAGAAAATCATGGTGCAGCCTGCTTTTCGCAGGGCCTCGAAGGTAGCATCCGCATATCGCATTATGATGTCGGCTCGCCCTTCACACCACCAGCGCAGACCGAATGGTTGAAGGCGGTCGGCAAGATCGCGGGTGTGATCCTCCCGCAGAAAGAAGTTGTTGTCGTAAAACTGTACGGCATCGATCCCGTAGGTCTCGACGAGATGTCGCAGCGTGGCCTCGGTGCGCGCCGGCGATTCCATTTTCTGCCGGCTGCCGGAAAATGTGACGACGCCGCAGAAGTTGCAACGATACGGGCAACCGATGCTGGCCTGATGCACGGCCGTGCGGCGACCTAGAAACGTAGGCAGGAGGTATCGATCCACCGGGAGGCGGTGGTACGGATACCCGGGGAAATCGTCCAGCCTCGTCATGGGGCGCTCAGGGTTGTGTTGCGCCACGCCGTCGGAATTCTTATAGGAAAGTCCGGGTATGTCTTTGAGGGCCCGGCGACCGCGCACCGCCTCCAGCAGGTCCAAAAACGTCTGTTCTCCCTGTCCGCGGACCGCGTAATCCACATAGCCCGCGTTGAGCGACGCGGCCGTGTAGTTGGAGGCGAAATACCCCCCCCAAACGATCGGCAGCTGAGGGAAGCGGGAACGAATTTCGCGACAGCTTGCCACCGCCCCGACGGTCTGCGGGCCGGGCATAACCGTAACCGCCAGAAGCTCGACGGGCCGCTCCTTGATCAGCGCCAACAGAGTTTCGGTGGGATTTGGATCGAGGTTGCCATCGACAATGGCGTAGTCTTCCTTGCCTTCTATAACCGCCGCGATGGCAAGGATCGACAACGGAAGACGCCGATTGCGAGGCCGGGTTGATTTCGGGTTATAGAAGAGGATCATCTACCGACACCCGTCGCCAGAAGGAACCCTCTTGCGCCGATCTCTCCTGACCTGGAAGAGGAAATACGGCAGCTAAGGTACCAACCGCGCCCTTGTAGTTTGTCTGAGGCTTGTCAAAGTTGTGCAAAATTTCCCGCGCGGCATCGTCGGCCGAAAGCCCAGCCGGACGGGAGAAGTGACACAATTTTGACAACCCCCTGACAAATCGCCTTTGTGAACCCAAATAGAGTACTATAGCCAAACATAATCCTAAGCGGAAAGATTTGACAGAGACGAACAAAGTCGTGCTGTTCTATCCGCCCTACGACGGGCCACCGCTAGGAGCACCCCTCGCGCTGCAGTGTCTCGCGTCTCCCCTGTTGCAGGCAGGATTTGAAGTCAAGCTTGTGGACAACCTGGTTTCGCCGGATTACGAAAAGACAATTCTGCGCGAAACCGCGGACGCACTTTGCCTAGGGATCTCAGCATACACCGGGCCTCATATCGGAGCCGCCGTTCGAGTCTCCCGGGCGATCAAGAAGCTGCGTCCAAAGATGCCGATCGTGTTTGGCGGTTGGCACGCTAGTTTAGCCACCGAGCAGACGTTGCGTGAGCCTTTTGTGGACGCGATCGTCCGGGGACAAGGGGAGCTGACACTGCTTGAACTAGTGCAGCGAATCGCAGAGGGGCGTGAGTGGCATGGCGTGCGTGGCCTCTCGTTCAAGGATGGAGACGGGAAAATCGTTTATGAGCTGGAAAGGCCGGTGGCGAACATCAATGACCTGCCGGCACCTGCTTATCATCTATCCGATCCCGGCATCTACGCCGCCGCGTCTGGTGTCCGGCAACTGGGCTACACCAGCAGCGTAGGCTGCCCCTACCAATGCAATTACTGCACCGACCAGGTTTTCTACAAGCGGCGTTTCAACGCCTATACCGCGGCACGGGTGGTCAACGACCTCGCCGAACTGGTTCCCCGCTACCAGATCGAGCACGTGCCTCTGTTTGACTCCAACTTTCTGGTGGATCGAAAGCGGGCCCTGGCAATCGCCAAGGGAATCCTTGCGAGCGGAATTAAGTTTCGCTGGGACTTCCAGACGTCCACCGATTTCCTGGCCCTCATGAGTGAAGAGGATGTGCGCCTGCTCGCCGAAAGTGGTGTGCACCTCATCGGATTTGGTACCGAGTCCGGCTCTCAAGAAGTATTGGCGCTCATGAACAAACGCTTCCAGCATGTGGACCAGATGGTGGAGACGGCACGCAAGACCAACCTGGCAGGGATTCGGGTCGTGTTCAACATCATTTTGGGGTATCCCGGAGAAACCGACGCACACCGCCAGCAGACGTTTCGCATCATGAGCGATATCGCCTCGGAGTACTCGAACATCAGCTTTTCACCCAACATCTTTACTCCCTATCCCGGAATTCCGATCTGGCCCCAGCTCAAGCAAATGGGTGTGCGGGAGCCGCAGTCTCTCGAAGAGTGGGAGGCTCTGGCGTTAGGCGCGAATGTTTTGCCATGGTTGCGGGGGGAGGAATTGCGAAGGCTGCGACGTAGTCTGGAGTATTTCCTCTTGAATAACCAGATTCGAAGAACCACAAGCAGAGTCCCCTGGCTACGGCGCGGTGTCCGGCGAGTCCTTAGAGCGCCGATCCGTTGGCGGATTGGCAAGAGCCGCTACTCGTTTCCCTGGGAATTGTGGTTGTCCCGAGCCGTGGAAAGAGTGGTGACTCGACGCTCTCTTTTGACCGGGCAAGCCCTCCGGGAACGTACGCAGGAAGTGTGTTGAGGTTCAACTAACGACAGTTGAAAGGTATCTGACGTGGCTGATGTCCTGCTGACTCATTCCTATCACCTCTACTACGATCGCAAACAAACGCGGAAGATGCAGCCCTATCCTCCGCTCGGAACCTTGTACGCCGCTGCTTTGCTGCGCCGGGCGGGTGTGTCCGTCGCGGTATTTGACACCATGCTGAATGATCCGGAGGAAGCATTTGAGGCTGCTCTCCACGAGCATCAGCCGCGGCTCGTGGTGGTCTTTGAGGACAATTTCAACTTCCTCTCCAAGATGTGCCTGACCCGCATGCGCGAAGTCGCTTATCACATTCTTGCGATTTCCAAGCGGGCGGGGATCGCGGCTCTGGTGAACGGCTCGGACGCTTCCGACCACACCCTGGATTATCTGCAACAAGGGTTTCGTTGTGTGCTGCTGGGAGAAGCGGAATGGACCTTGTTGGAGGCAGCCTTGCATCTGCTGAAAGGGGATGAACAAGCCGTGAACCAGGTGCCTGGCCTCGCCTACTTGTCGAGGAATACCGGGGAAGTGGTGAGAACGCCGCGTCGCGGCCTGATGCGCAATTTGGATGACCTGCCGTTTCCCTCTCGCGATCTGATCGATACGAATCAGTACCGAAGCGCATGGAAAGCCGCACACGGCTACTTTTCTCTGAATCTTGTGGCCAGTCGCGGTTGCCCCTATCGCTGCAACTGGTGCGCGAAGCCCATTTACGGAGACTCATTCTCCGTTCGCTCCGCGGCAATGGTGGCGGAGGAAATGCGTCAACTCAAATATGATTGCGGCGCCGAGCACCTCTGGTTTGCCGACGATATTTTCGGGCTGCGAGCCAAATGGCTGCGCGAGCTTGCCACCGAAGTGGAGAGGCTGGATGCGGCGGTGCCCTTCAAGATGCAGTCCCGGGTGGATTTGATGACCGCCGACAATGTGTGCTCGTTGCGCCGCGCCGGTTGTGCCGAAGTCTGGATGGGGGCTGAGTCAGGATCGCAAAAGATCTTGGACGCCATGGATAAGGGCACCCGCGTGGAGCAAATCGCCAAGGCCCGGGAAAACCTCCGGCGCGAAGGGATTCGCGCCTGCTACTTCCTCCAGTTCGGATATCCGGGTGAGACTTGGCCAGACATTCAAAACACCATCAAACTTGTGCGCGACACCCGGCCTGATGACATCGGCGTCTCCGTCTCCTACCCGCTGCCGGGGACCAAGTTCTTTGATCGCGTTCAAGCACAACTCGGAGAGAAGAAGAACTGGTCCGACAGTGAAGACTTGGCCATGATGTTTCAAGGTGCCTACACGAACGAGTTTTATCGGGCTTTGCATGACGCGTTGCACGCGCAGGTCGATTCCTGGAACTCCGGTTCCCCTGAGGGTGGGAGGGATTCTAAGGTCCACGGTGAACCTGACGAACTGTGGAGGCGCGTGATGCAACTGGAGAAGACGTGCCGCAATCCCAAACCCACCCTCTTGTGTGGAGTCTCGGAGGAGAAGTTGGCACAGCTGGAAGCCCGGGTTTACGCGACAAGCTTTGACGAGCTGCTTAACGTCCTCGGCAGTTGATTTTCATCATGGACATCCTGCTGACTCACGGTTACTTCCTTTACGAGGATCCCAAGGAGCTTCAGATCATGAAGCCCTACCCCCCGTTGGGCATCCTGTACATTTGCTCCCATCTGCGCAAGCGCGGCCTAAGTGCAGAGGTGTTCGATTCCACGTTTTCCTCGCGTCAGGAGTTATGGGCTCTATTGCAACAGGGTCCGCCGTCGGTTCTTGGTGTCTATGCGAATTTGATGACACGGTCGAATGTGGTCGAGATTTTGCGCGTCGCTAAGGAATTGGGCTGGCGAACCGTCGTCGGAGGACCGGAACCCGGCGCCTATGTTCCCGAGTACCTCGCCGCGGGCGCCGACGTCGTGGTTATCGGCGAGGGCGAAATCACCTTGGAAGAACTGGTGCCAGCGCTGCGATCGCAGGCCTTCGACAATTTGCATCCGATCGACGGTATCGCCTTTCGGGCGCCGAACGGTTCCGTGATCCGGACCAAACCTCGCGAGCAGATCAAAGACATCGACGCACAACCCTGGCCTGCGCGGGAATCTATCGACACCGCACGCTACGTCGAGGTTTGGCGTCAGCACCATGGCATGGGGTCGGTTTCCCTGATCACGGCGCGGGGGTGTCCCTATCGCTGCCGCTGGTGCAGCCATGAAGTCTTCGGCAAAACGCACCGCCGCAGAAAGCCCGTGTCGGTGGCCGACGAACTCGACTGGTTGATCCGGCGCTATCAGCCCCAAATGGCATGGATGGCCGACGATGTCTTCACCATTCACCACGGCTGGCTGTTTCAATACGCGGCCGAACTCAAGCGTCGCGGCTTGAAATTGCCGTTCGAATGTATTTCGCGAGCCGATCGCTTGAACCGTCAGGTCGTCGAAACTCTGGCCGAGATGGGCTGCTTCCGGGTGTGGATTGGTTCGGAGAGCGGCTCGCAGCGAATCCTCGATGCCATGGAACGCGATGTCACGGTCGAACAAGTACAAAACGCCGTAGCCATGTGCAAATCCGCGGGGATTCAAACCGGGATGTTCTTGATGTGGGGCTATGAAGGCGAGGACCTGTCGGATATCGAGGCTACCGTCGAGCACGTCAAGACAACCGACCCCGATATCTTTTTCACCACAGTCGCCTATCCCATAAAAGGAACCCCGTACTTTTCCGATGTGGCCGAACGCGTGGACACCCTAAAGTCTTGGAGCGAAACTTCGGACAGAGAATTTCGCATTCGCAGTCGCCACTCGCGCCGGTTCTATCGGTTCGCCGATAACCTGCTTCGTAATGAAGTGGAGCTCAAGCGCGCAGGCCACAAACCGGACACGGATGATGCCACTCTGCGAGCTCTGCGAACCGGGATCGCTGAGGCACGCGCCGGCTTGTTGGCGAGCGTCGGAGAAGTTGAGGCTTGATGGGATGTCAGCCAGTCTATCCCGCTCCCTTTGATGCAGTCGCGGTGCGATACGATGAGACCTTCACCTGGTCCAAGATCGGTCGGGCTCAGCGTGCTTCGGTGTGGAGCGACCTAGCGAAGACCTTCCGTCGGGGAGACCGAATTCTTGAAATAGGATGCGGGACAGGCATTGACGCCTGTTTTCTGGCCGAAGGAGGAGTTCGAGTCCTCGCCTGCGACAGTTCGTCTCAGATGATTGCCCTAACGCGCCGCAGAGTTCGCGACCGGGGACACCAGAAACTGGTTCAGCCGCTTTTGCTTCGCGCCGAGGATATCGCCACGCTGCCGACCGCCGAATCGTTCAACGGAGCCTTCTCAAACTTTGGCGCCCTTAATTGCATAGCGGATCTTCGGCGGCTGGCTTGCGATCTCGCCCGCCTCCTCGAACCGGGCTCCATCGCGTTGCTATGTTGGATGGGCTCCTGCTGCTTGTGGGAAATGACCTGGTATCTCGCCCACGGCAACCTCGACAAGGCGTTCCGACGCAGGAAGCGAAACGGAGCCCGTGCTAGGCTCGCCGATGGTGCTTTTGTTGACGTGTATTACCCTCCCGTACGGTTGCTGGCACACACCTTCGCGCCCGAATTTCGGTTGACCTCCTTCAAGGGCGTCGGGGTCGCTGTACCGCCCACTTACCTCGAACCCTGGGCGCGGCGTCATCCACGCTTGTTCGAACTTTGCCAAAGAGCTGATTCCTGTATAGGACGAGGGGTGGGCCTGCGGGCTTTGGGCGATCACGTGTTATTGCGGTTCGAGCGTACAACTTGGGAAATGGTTGAGGGATGAGCACTCTGGTACCGATCGCCGCTTCCCCCGACTCGGCCGCCATGGCGGAGCATCAGATTCGCACGCTGCCCGTGGTGGTCATTTTTCCGCACAATCAGTGCAATTGCCGCTGTGTGATGTGCGACATCTGGCGGATTCGCGAAGCCAAAGAGATCACGCCCGCCAATCTAGAGCAACAACTCAATGCATTCCGGAAACTGGGCGTCCGCTGGGTTGTCTTTTCGGGCGGCGAACCGCAACTGAATCAAGACTGGAGTTGCCTGGCGCAAATGCTTCGCTTGGCCGGAAGTCGCGTGACCCTCCTGACCGCCGGACTGTTATTGCAAGCGCAAGCCCAGATGGTCGTCGATAGTGTTGACGATGTAATCGTGTCTCTAGACGGCCCGCCTGCGGTGCACAACCACATTCGGCGCATTCCCGGGGCGTTCGAACAGATGTCGGAGGGTATCCGGGCATTACATCAATTGCGTCCTGACATGCCGGTTCGAGCCCGCTGTACGGTGCAGAAGGAAAATCATCGTTCTTTATGTGCGGTCGTCCAATCTGCCAAGGAGATTGGATTGAGCTCGATTTCATTCTTGGCGGCTGACTTGACTTCAAGCGCCTTCAACCACCCCGAGGGCTGGCGACCCGACCGCCTCGATCGCGTGGCTTTGCTGTCTCCGGAGGTCGAGGCTTTGGAGGCGGAAATCGAACGTCTGATCAACCAACAACGAGCCGACCTGGATTCGGGATTCGTGGTGGAATCGGCCGACAAATTACGGCGCATCGGCCAGCATTTCCGCGCCCATCTTGGCCAGGCCGAAGACGTGTCGCCGCGGTGCAATGCGCCCTGGGTTTCGGCCGTGATCGAAGCATCGGGTGACGTTCGCCCGTGCTTTTTCCACCCTGCGTTTGGAAATATTCATCGCCAAGCATTGCTCGATATCCTGAATGGTCCGGAAGCCTTGCACTTCCGGGCGAACCTGGATGTTGCACGCAATGCCGTCTGCCGGAAATGCGTGTGTTCCTTGCATATTGCCCGACCCGACGAGTGGAGAGGCTGACAACATCAATCCGTCTGCTGCACGCGCGTGGCCAGCTCCCAACCCCGATCTTCGCTCTCGGTGAGGTTCAGATGGGGATTCCAGTGGCCGAAAACGAACAAGCCAACGTTAATCTTCGGGTCGGCATCCGGTAGCCAGATTTGCTCGATAGCTTGTCACGGGAGGCCGGCGATGCCCTTAACCTGGCATGAAATCACACTATCCGATTAGCACTCTCCGTCGTTGCGGAGGACTGATCGGCTGGGGTCGCGGTGAGCTCGGCCGTCCGGCCGGAGTCCGTACAACTCTACTGGTTTGTCCGGCCGCCGTTCCTTGGAACAATTCGTGGGAGACCAACCCGTGTGGTCCGCTCAGTGGCAGGTCTCTTGAATCGGCGCTCGTCTTGTATGACCGAAGCGGCGATCATCATCGGTTGAATAACATCTGCGCGCACCCGAGTTCCTCAGCTCACTCCAATTTTTCAAGTTTTGGCGCACTGTCAAGAATAGGGCTTTGGTCACCCCATGGAGGTTACCTTTGTGGCGGGAAACCCGCGCCGGGCAAGGAGTCTGGCGACGATCACCGAGGGCGCGTTGCTGCATATCCTCACGCAAGGAAGCAACTTAAGGGGTTCGTGGCAAAGGTCTGCAACAGTCGCAAAAAGTATCAATCTTGACAGCCACACGCCTTTACCTTAAAACCGGAGTTGCTAGAAGAAGTATTTCTAGCGCAATTGGGACCCCCGCTCGTATCCTCCCTGCGCAGCCCCGAAACGTTCAGCAGACTCCCCTAGTAAGTAAATCAGGAAGCGAGGACTATAAATGCGTTGTTTAAATCAGGTTTTGTTGCGGGCGAGTTTGGGAGTGCTGATCTTGACGCCCTGTGCGTATGGGCGTTCCGTCAGAACGGATTACACTGCCATGCTTCGCAGCGAATCCAAGAACCACTTTACTTTGCGTCACGAGTTACGGTTCAGTGGAAAGTCAGTATTTGTCCACGTCGAACCGCGAGCGGTTCGGGGCTCGGTTCACATCATCCCCAAACACATCACTTTGTCTCATAACGGACACGGTACCGGTGTATCAACCTCAGACTCCAACGGATCTTCTGGATCGGGTGGAAACTGGGGCAACGGATCCAACCCCGGGCCGACTGGAAACCTGGGCAACGGATCCAACCCTGGGCCGGGTGGAAACTGGAATGGCGGATCTAACCCCGGGCCGACTGGAAACCTGGGCAACGGATCCAACCCTGGGCCGGGTGGAAACTGGAATGGCGGATCCAACCCTGGACCGGGCGACAACACCGTGCCAGGCGGATACAGCTCTGTGCCCGAGGGAGGAGCGACCGCTTCCTACCTCGTGCCCGCAGGGTTTGTTGCGTTCGGCGGAATCTTTCTGGCGGGATTCCGGCGGCAGGACGCGACGTTTTAACTCCTGGATGGTAGGGCCCGCATGTTGCATGCAGCATGCGGGCCCGCCAGCCTCGCGGGACATTTCCGACCACCGCTCTACCCTTCAGTCTGAATCTCTCCGCTTATCGTGGAAATCGGTGCCGAAATGAAGTTCCGATTTGGTCCCGGTAATCTTGACCGGTACCTCTGTCCCGGCACCATTCTTGTGAAAAAACGGATCCACTGGCTTTAGCAGGATCGACTTCCAGCCGCTCACCATCTGCGAAACTTTGGCATCCATACGCACTTTCCCGCGAAACTCGAACTGGTTCCCGTCCAGATTGTAATTACCGGTGAGGTTCAATTCTGTGCCCGGTACTTGGAATTGAAGCTGCGAAAACGATAGAAGACCTTCCAGGAGACGAAAGGTCCCGCTCAACTCGGACTTCACGTTATCGGGAATATTATCTTCCGCCAGCTTTGGTTTCCCCTGGCTTCGCATGCTGATGGCGTCGACTTTGTCCTGGACCTCGGGATTTGTGAACGATGTCTTCGCCATCTGGAAGCTCCCGGCCAACTGCAAACGGTCGGCCATGTCTGGCTCGCCCGGCGGCAGCTCAAATTTGGTCTTCAGCTGCACGGCTCCCCTCATGAACGGGGGATCCCTTTTGACAGCCAATTTCAACAGATCCTCGATCTTTCCCTGCTCAATCTTCACGTCCAGTTCCACGCGGTGACCTTGAGGATCTTTGGTCCGCACCACGGAGCCCGTCGCTTCCACCCAGGAGTCAAGCAGTTTGGCGTGTAGGGGCTGGAGATAAGTGTCTCCGCTAGTTCCGTCCACCACGGCGTGAAAGTCGGTGTGGAGGGGCACGGGTCTGCCGCAGATGGCAATGTTGAAATCTGGAGTATCGGTTGCGCCATCCACCAGAATGTGAACGAGCGTGCCGTCGTATTTACCCGTGGACGACAAGATTCCACCGATGCCTTTGATGGTGCTTAAATCGGCATGGCTGAAGGAGTACGTGCCTTGTATGGGACTGTCCCTCGGGCTGTCGGCCTGCCATGGACCAAAACTTCCGCTGGAATGGATGTTCCCCACTGGCTTGGGATTGACCAAATCCGCCTCAAAATGCATCGGCTCATTCGGTCCTACCCGAGTCATTGTCAAACGCTCGATACTAAATACCAGTGGCAGCTTTCCCGGCTTGTCGGTGTTGATGACTAGCTGAGCCGTATCCGAGACCAGGTGGTCGACAATAATTCCTATCTTTCCTCCCTGGGGCGCCACATTCTTCATTTGTGCCCGCTCTTGCTTGGGTGGGAGACTCAGTTCCAACCCCTTTACATAGACAGTGTTGACCTGCGCCGGGGAGCGAAACAAATCCCGGATCCCGGCTTGGAACCGGAATTCGGCGACTTGGATCAAGGGTTGAATTGCCCACTGCTGACCTTCGCCGAAGATGCGCAAGCCCCCGCCCGAAACCTGGAGCGCGGGAAATACCGAAACACGGAATGTGTCGAGTTCAACTTTGCTCTTGAACCGCATGGATAGGGTTTCGATCACCCGCGCCCGCAAGATTGGCTCGGCGTGGTCGATCACGACGCCGGCGACCACTGCGATGACAACCAGCGCAGCCAGGATAAGGACCAGAATCCATCGTCTCGGGCGCCGTTGACCGTTACGCTGAGGTGGTTTGTTCTCGGACAGAGGAGCCATCACATCCTGGTCCGCTAAGCATATCACCATCAGAGCAGCAGACCCTGATTGCCCCCAGCGGATGTCCCATTGACGGGCTGGTGCCGACCTCCAGTTGTGATCGCTTCCCGCAACGCGCTCGCGTTCTTACCCCTTTTGCCATTGAGCCTGGTCAATCGAGGAATCGCGTTAAGCCTGCCAACCGCCGCCGAGAGCCAGGTAGATCTGGACCAATGCAAGCAACTCGTTGGCCTGCGCTTGCGCCAGGCCTAACTCGGCGGAGAACGAATTGGTCTCGTTTGTCAGCACTTCCAAGTAATCCGTGGTCCCGGCGTCGAAGCGGGCACGGGATAGGTGTGCCGCATCTTGCGCGGATTCGAACAGATGTTCCTGCTGAATTCTGAGTTCTCGATTTTTGCGATATGCGATCAGAGCATTGGACACATCTCGGAAAGCACCCTGGATCGTCTCTTGGTAGGTCAGGATCGTTTGCTCACGCTGCGCTTCGGCGAGGCGAACGTTCGACTTCAGTCTCCCTCCCTCGAAGATCGGTTGAGTGAAGGACCCAGCTAGGTTCCATAGTCCAGCCGGGCCGGTGAAGAGATTGGTGAGCGCTGGACTTTCGAAGCCCGCCGTGCCGGTCAGCGAGATTTGGGGGAAGTAGGCTGCCCGGGCCACGCCGATTTGCGCATTGGCGGCAACTAGATTCTCTTCCGCCTCTCGGATATCTGGCCGTCGCTCGAGCAAGGACGAGGGAAGTCCAGCGGGAACCTCCGGCGCATGCGGCTGTTGGGTAAGTTTCAACCCTCGCGGGATATCGCCGGGGTTATTTCCCATCAGGATGCTGATGGCGTTTTCCTCCTGCGCAATCTGGCGCTCAAAGTCGGGGACTTCGGTAGCGGCGGTATAGACCAATTGCTCGGACTGCCGCACATCCAAGAGCGAGTTGATTCCGGTTTGCTCGAGTGTTTGCGTCAATTGCAAGGAGTCCTTACGCGAGCTCAACGTCCTCTTCGAAATCTCCAACTCGAGATCCAGTTGACGGAGTTGAAAGTAAGACGTCGCCAGGTTGGCGACGAGGGTCGCCATGACTGCTTTCTGTGCCCACTCGTTGGCCAGCAGATTGGCCCGAGCCGCCTCCGTCGCGCGCCGATACTTTCCCCAGAAATCCAGATTCCAAGCCGCGGACGCGGCGAGTTCGCCCTGAGTGACCTCATAAGCGGGAATTGGTCCGATCTTGGGGCTCTGTTGACTGGTGATGTTGCCACCTGCGCTCAGGGAGGGAAGCTGATCGGCGCGAGTAATCCCCAGTTGCGCCCGCGCTTCGAGAACCCGAGCTGCGGCGATGCGCACATCATAGTTGTTCTTGAGGGCGGTGCGAATCAACCCTTGGAGTTCACGATCCTGGAAAACCTCCCACCACTTTTCGTCGCCGAGCGATTGCTTCTCTGATGCGATTTCGGACGGGTTGGGCTTGGCTGGCTCGGATTGGGCATCTGCTCCCGGCGATGAGCCGGGAGTTGAGCCACGATACGTGACTGGAACATCGACGGTCGGGCGTTTGTAGTTGGGTCCGACGGCGCAACCGACCAAGCCGGCGACAGCCAGAAGCACGGGAGAAAGATAAAGACGTCTCCAATTCCGACTCATATGATTAATCCCCCATTTCTTCCTGCAGCGCTAAAGCCGGGTCCGGCGACGTCGCAGATTTGCCGCCAGAGCGCAGGAACGGCACCCGGTCCAGCACTTTCTCTTGGAACTCCTCGAGATAGAGATAGATCGCCGGGGTCACAAATAACGTGATGAACTGTGACACGACCAAGCCGCCGACTACCACCAGGCCCAACGGTCGCCGGGAGGCTCCATCGGCGCCGTATCCCAAAGCAATTGGGAGCGCACCGAGTAGCGCTGCCGCCGTGGTCATCATGATCGGCCGAAAACGTTCCAAGCTGGCATCATGAATGGCCTGATCGTCGGCAATGCCCTGCCGAACGCGCTGCTCTGCGAAGTCGACGATCATGATTCCATTTTTCTTGACGATGCCCATCAGCATGAACATGCCAATGTAGGCGTAGAGGGAAGCCTCTGCGCCAAAGAGCCAGAGCGTCAGCAACCCACCGAGCAGAGCTACCGGCAACGACGAAAGCACGGTGATGGGGTGGAGATAGCTCTCGTAGAGAATCGCCAAGATTACGTACATGACGAATACCGCGACCAGCATGAGGACCGCCAGATCGGAAACCGTGTTCTGGAAAACCAGAGCTTCACCTTGCAGGGATCCCTGAATGCCGGGCGGAAGAATCTGCTTCGCAGCCTTTTCGACGAACTGAGTTGCCGGCCCGATGGCATACCCGGGTTTCAAGTTGAAAAACATGGTCACGCTGGTGAATTGATTGATGTGGTTGACCACTTGTGGCCCGATCACCGGACGCCAACTAGTCACCGCATTGAGGGGAACCATCCGTTGCCCATCGTCGCTCTTGATGTAGAGCTTGCTCAGGTCTTCGGGAGCGGAACGTTCATCATCGGCGACCTCCAGAATTACCTGATATTGATCGGTTGCCTTCTTGATGAGATAGCTGTAGTTCTGCGAATAGGCGTCGTGCAGAAGGGTGAGAATACGAGTCTCCGAGACCCCGTAGAGCTTCGCCTGATCGCGGAGAATATCGACCTGTAAATTCGGCGTGTGGTTGTAGAGGTCGGAATTCACGAAGAGGAATCCGGGATACTCGTACATCTTCGCCATCATCTTTCCGGCGGTCGCGTACACTTGATTGGGATCAATGCCAGAAAGGGCGAAGGCAAATTGGCCCTGTGCGTTCGCCGTGGCGCCGGTGCTGATTTCCAGCGCGGGATTCGGTTGAAGGAAAGCCACAACACCGGGAATCGTGCCCGCGATTCCGCCCATCAGCTGACCTGCTACTTGATCGATGGGGAGACGCTCCTTGGGATCTTTCAAAAAGGCGATCAGGAATGCCTGATTCGAACCCAGAAAACTCGCGTTCCCACTCATCGTGAAGGTGCTGCGCACGGCGGGATTCGCCTTCATGATTTTTTCCGCCTGGGTCTGATAGGCGCGCATCTGCTCGGGCGACGTTCCCTCTTGCGTCACCAGGACACCACGAATGAACGAACTATCCCCGACGGGTAGAAAGGCCTTGGGTACAACATAGAACAGGTATGCCGTACCTGCGAGACAAACCGCCCAGGTTACGGCTGAAATCCAGCGATTGCGCAGAAAGAACCAGAGATAACGTCCATACACATCGAGCACGCGGCGTTCGAAGGCACCGAAGACCCGTTCCATCCATGTTTTCTTCGCTCCTGCTCCGCGATTGCTCAGCAGCCTCGAGGTCATCAGGGGTGTAAGCGTGAGCGAGACAATTCCGCTAGCCAGAATGGAGATGACGATAGTGATAGAAAACTCGCGGAAGATGCGACCCATCAGGCCGCTCATGAACACGAGCGGGATGAACACCGCGGCCAGGGAGAGCGTCATGGCCAAAATGGTGAAGCTGATCTCTTTGGCCGATTCGAGAGACGCGTCAAAAGCGCTTTGCCCTTCTTCCATTAATCGCACCGTGTTCTCAAGAAAGACGATGGCATCGTCGACCAGGAAGCCGATGGCTAGAGTTAGCGCCATCAGCGACAGATTGTCGAGGCTGTAGCCAAGCACTTTCATGGCGATGAAGGTCAAAAGCAAGGAAAGAGGCAGGGCAACGGCCGGTATCAGCGTGTCGGTCGCCCGCCCCAAGAAGATAAAAATCACCATCACTACCAGCACGAAGGCTATATAGAGTGTGGTCTGAACATCTTTGATTCCGCCGACAATGGTTAGCGAACGGTCGTAGGCGGGTACAATCACAACCGAACTCGGAAGCTGGGATTGAATGGTGGGCAGCAGGTCGCGAACCGACTGCGCGACTTCGACCGCATTTACACCGGCACGACGAAATACGCCCACCACAACGGTTGCGCCGGGCTGTGGGTAGCCGCGCACCCAGAACCGCATGTCAATGCGTTCGTCCTGCACGCCATCCCTGGCTGACGCGACATCCTTGAGATAGACCGGTGCGCCGTTGCTCTGCCCGACGATGAGGCGGTTGTAATCTTCGGCGGTGATGAGTTGTCCCTGCGGTTGCAAGAGGAATGTGCGATGTGGACCGTCGAACTGGCCGGCGCCCGTATAGGCGGTACCGTTCTTGATCGCATTAGTCAGATCTTCGAGCGTGATATTGCGCACCGCCATCTTCGAGGGATCGGCCTTGATCCTCACCGCCGATTGTGTGCCGTAAATCGCGACCTGACTGACCCCGGGGAGAATGCTGATGCGTTCCCCGACTTGAGTATTGGCGTAGTCATAGAGTTGTCCTTCGGTGGCCGTGTCGCTGACCATCGCGATGTACATGATCGGCTGATCGTTGGGATTCGTTTTGGTGAATGTGGGCGGACTGGGCAGATCAACCGGGAGCTGTCCCTGGGCGCGGGTGATTGCCGCTTGAACGTCGGTGGCTGCTCCGTCCAGGCTCTTGGATAGATCGAATTGCAGCACGAAGCTCGAATGTCCCTGGCCATTGTTGGAAGTCACCAATTCGAGGCCCGGAATCTGCATGAATTGGCGTTCCAACGGCGTAGCGACGTTGTTCGCCATCGTTTCTGGGGTCGCGCCCGGGTAATTTACCTGCACCTGGATGACGGGGTAGTCAATGGCGGGCAGGTCGCTGACCGGCAAGCGAAAATAGGCCGCTACTCCGAACAGGATCACTGAGACGGTCAACGCCACCGTCATGACTGGGCGACGAATGAAAAGTTCGGAGAGATTCACGGCTGCCCTCCTGCGTGGTTGGTCTTGCTGTGGTCGTTGGCAGTCGAGGAGCTGGCATCGACACGCACCTTGCCACCCGGTCGAACCAGCATTTGGCCTGCGAATACGACGCACTCATGGGGGGCGACTCCTTCGTTCACAACAACCTGGTCGCCCTGGCGTTGGCCGAGCTTTACGGGACGGAGTTCGGCAGTGTCATCCGACTTCACGACGTAGACGAAGGGTCCCTGCTGACTGATTTGTGCAGCTTGGTTCGGTATCAGCACGGCCGCTTTTTCTGTGGTCAAGACGAGCTTTACGTCGACGAATTGCCCAGGCCAGAAATGACGATCCGAGTTGCTCAGAGTGGCTCGCAGGTTCACCGTGCCACTACCGTTCTGGACTGCGTTATCGAGGAATTCGACCCGCCCGCTTCGAACGGCGTTTTCGCTATCTCCAGGAAGCCGGACCTCCGCCCTCAAGGCGCCGCTCGACATCTGCCTTTGAACTGCGGGCAGATCCCCTTCCGTGATGGTAAAGTTGGCGTAGATCGGATCGAGACGCTGGATTGAGAGAAGCGAGGTTGTGTTGGCCTGCACCACGTTTCCTACATCGACTAAACGTGCACCGGCTCTGCCGTCGATCGGAGAGTGAATGTAGCAGTACTCGAGGTTCAGCTTCGCGGTTTCTAACGCAGCTTCAGCCGCCTCCACGAGAGCCTGATCTACGTCGACAGCATTCTTTTTAGTGTCGTAGTCTTGCTTGGAAATGGCTCTGGTTCCGATGACCTTCTCATCGCGGGCAAACTGGATTTTCGCCAAGTCAAGTGCCGCCTTTGCCTGAGCCAGGGCTGCTTGAGCAGAGTCCACTTGTGCCTTGTAGGGACGAGGATCGATGACGAACAAAAGCTGCCCCTTCGCGAGGTTCTCCCCGTCTTGAACATGCCGCTCGTCGATACGACCCGTGACTTGGGGCGTGATCGTAACCGACTCGAAGGCAGCATTCCTCCCGATCTCGTCCAGATATCGGGGAACATCCTGAACGGTTGCCGAGACTACCCTGACTAGCGGGGGCGGCATGGCAGGGGCTGCCGCCTGAACACTCCCTTTGCCACATCCCACGGCCGCCAACAGCGTCAGTACGGCCGCAGCAAGAATTAGATTGCTCTCACGAACTCTCAATTTGTTCCTCAGCGTGGTCTTCATTCCGAATACCCCTTATGGTTTGGTTACGCCGAAATGGCTGCCGGTAAAGCAACTTTGGGCTGCCCTACGCAACCATGGTTATCTCGTACTAGTGGCTTGGCTGAGCCGATACCTACCCCCTTGGGGAGCATCTGGGCTGATCTGCCAACCTGCTCGAAGGCTCGGGTTCGCGCCGCTATCACCTCGTCACGGGAGCGGTCGAGAAGAAGCGAACACTCCTGATCCGAGTAGCCTTCGAGCACTGCCATCACGAAGACAAAGCGATCAAAGGCGGGGAGCTCCATAACGGCTGCGATTCTCTCTGGCTCCCCGGTCGAATGCCCCCCAGTGACACGACCGGAAGTATGGCGATCGATCGGCCGCGGCTGGATCGCACGAATGGCATTCCGGATGATCGTCCGCCGGGCCCAAGATTGTGCCCACTCCTTGAAAACCGGGCTGCCCTTTGCCGAGTCCTCCAGGCCACGGACGAAGCACTTTTCGGCGGTTGCGTGATTCCCCGTCAACAAAAGCGATAGGAGGTACAAGCGGTTCATGTCACTGCGAAAAATCCGGCAGAAATCGGCTTCCGTTGCATATGACGTGGGTCGTTGGTTAGTGATTTTCCTCGCGCTCAGCATCTCCCCCTCCGTTCTCTCTTCGATAGACGTTCGAACTTCGCCGAAACCGACAGTCAATGCGCTCACCGTGGCACCTCCGCGCCAGTTGCTTCAACACATGCTTGGTGAGGACGCCCCCGCAGGTGAATTTCGCCCCGTCGCTCATCAGCTTGAAGAGCGTGTTTTCTCCGTCCCGGCTGATGAGGGTCACGTTCGTTAGATCAATGATTAGCTTTCGACCCTGCAGCTGTTCCCCGGCGCTCCTCCAGACGGTCTCCACCTCCGCGGTCCAGGGACGAACCAAGGTACCCTCGAGAACCAACCTTCGCTGACCTTGCGTGTCAACAATGGAAATCTTGAACATGCGATCTCTGTGAAGGCAGCGCAGATGCCAAAGCGATTTCGCCACAGCGCTCAGCGTAAGTCACTGAATTGAATGGGGAAGAAAAAATCGACTTGCGACAGATGTCGAAAAGTGTCGATGGTTATTCTCGACAGTTGACGATGGGCTCGACAGTGAGTCCCCGACAACCGACTAGCGGATTCCCCCTGATTTAGCGATTCAGGAAAGCTTACGCGGGTCGATCCCTAGCTTCTTCATGCGGGAGATTAGCGTCGTGCGCTTGATACCCATGAGGGTAGCAGCGCCCTGTGGGCCGGCGACTCGGCCGTTGGTATCCCTAAGGATGCGGATAATCTCTTCGCGTTCGTCGTCTTCACGGCTGCCTGGCACAGGGATAGCTCTGCCATTTCCGCCCAACTCTCCAATCGGTACTTGCAGCGCAGAGCCATGGGTCAAAATCACCGAGCGCTCAATGAAGTTTTCCAGTTCGCGAATGTTGCCCGGCCAGTGCCAGGCGGCAAGCTTCTTCATGGCCGCAGCGGGAATGGATTCGATCTGTTTTTCCATGCGTCGGCCGTATTTCTGCGCGAAGTAGCGCACGAGCAATGGAATATCCTCAGGACGCTCTCGCAAGGGTGGGATGCGAATGGGAAAGACATTCAGTCGATAATACAAGTCGCTACGAAACTCGCGGCTCTCGATCATTTTCTCGAGATCGCGGTTCGTGGCAGCCACCAGCCGCACATCGATCTTTTTTGTGCGCGTGCTGCCGAGTCGTTCAAACTCTCGTTCTTGCAGGGCGCGCAGGAGTTTAGGTTGGATCTCGATCGGAATGTCCCCAACTTCATCCAGAAACAACGACCCCTGGTCGGCAAGCTCAAGGCGGCCGATCTTCTGCGAGATCGCGCCGGTGAACGCGCCCCGTTCGTGTCCAAAGAGCTCGCTCTCCAGCAGCCCTGTCGGAATTGCGGCACAATTAAGCT
This sequence comes from Terriglobales bacterium, assembly GCA_035501575.1. Lineage (GTDB taxonomy): Bacteria > Acidobacteriota > Terriglobia > Terriglobales > Acidobacteriaceae > JAFAGX01. The sequence continues at coordinate 40,839 of DATJVZ010000062.1, forward strand.
TCACAAACGTCCGGTCTTTCCGCCGGCTTCGATCATGGATGGCGCGGGCAATCAATTCTTTTCCGGTGCCCGTCTCGCCCAACAACAATACCGTTGAATCGCTAGGGGCCACCTGCTCTACCAAATTGAGGACATGGCGAAGAGCGGAACTTTGGCCTACGATGCCCTCGAAATCCATCTCTCCGCGGATCTCATCTTCCAAATACAACTTTTCCTGCGCCAGTCTGTCTTTCAGGTCGGCAATCTCGCTGTAAGCCAGCGCATTCTCCACTCCGATTGCCACTTGATTCGCAACCTGAGTCAGGAAGGCAATCTCCTCGGCGTCAAATGCGTCCTCTTCGCGCCTGGCGACAGCCAAGACGCCAAGCAACCTCTGCCGACTGCGCAGCGGCACGTCGCAAAATGAGTTCAGACCTTCGGCGACGGCCTTGCGGTACATCTCCAGCGGGATCACGGCAGGATCAAGACGGTTCACAACCATCGGCTTCCCGCTCTTGAACGACTCCCCGGGTAGGGTGCCTTCGATCGGCACCAGAGAACCTTCGACGAACACACCTCGGCTGTCGGGATAGTCGAGGGCGTGGACACGCAAGTGTGTCCCCTCCGGATCCACCAGCATGACGGCCGCCGCATCGCAATCCATAACCTTACGAACGCCCGCGGAGGCAGCGTGCAGGAGATCGTGAAATTCAAGACTTGACACCAGCTGATTGGTGAGATCGAGGATCAGCTTCAATTGATCCTGTACGCGTTGGGATACGTAAAAGTTGACGGCAGCGTCAATCGCCAGGCCGATCTGATTTGCAGCCAGCTCGAGAAACCGAACTTCCTCCGCATCGTAGGCATTCGGATACGTCCTGCCCAGGCTCAGTACGCCCAAGCGACGCTGGCCGCGGGTCAATGGCACCGTACATGTCGATCGAATGCCCAGCTTGGCAAGGAAAACTCCATACTTCTGGAATCGGGCTTCCTGGCTCCAATCGTCGGTTACCATCGTCTGGCCAGACTGGTGCACCAAAGGGACGGGAGAGTCCTCGGTGGGGAACTCCTGCCCGGGTGCAACCTCTATTCTTTTGCCGTGGGCTTCGAGCAGGCTCCAGGTTGGCGCGTTGGTCTCTTTATCAAACGCAACCAGGTGCAGCCAGTCGAACGGGGTAACCTCGCGCAGCTCCTGGCTGAGCTTGTCGGACGCACTGCTGCAATCACTGCACGTGGCGATTGCGTTGGCCGCACGCAATAACGCCAAGTAACGTTCCTCTTCTACTTTTGGAGAGACTGACGCCGCCATCGCCATGAACATCTATCCATTTCGAATTGGTTGTTGCCTATCTTGTAGCGTCTAAATGCGGCCCTTCTCGGGACACTCCTGGGGAAAAAGCCCCCCGTACCACTAATCTGATGCGAGGACAGTCGAGAAGGCTTCTGAAAGTGTCGGAGCGCTCGTCATCGGTCGAAAACCCCCTGGAAGAGTTCGACAACGTGTTTCTGGATTCCCGAGCACCTTCGAAACCACACCGCTTCAGGAGGTTCCGGCCACCTCCGCCACCTGCGCCGGTTTTGGGCCCACGCTGTGCGCTGGTTACCAAAGAATGCGGAAGCCTTGCAGGAGTTACTTCGAGGCCCAGGCTCAAAAACTCGTGAGGGAGATTTAACCATGCGTCGGATCGCTATCATGATTGCAAGCATCGCCGTCCTGGGAACTGGCGCAGCGGCCCAGGAAGCCCGGTCGGAGATCGGCTTACAAGGAACCGGCTTCTTTACCACGGACACGGCGGGCCAAGGTACCACCCCAGCGATGCACCAATACAGGCGGCTTTCTTGTCGGTTACCGGTATTCTTTCAACCGCTGGCTGGCAGCAGAAGGCGTCTACGGTTACGACCGGAACACTCAAGAGTATTTTGCTCCTGCCGGATTCGCGAGAGTTCAGGCCAATATTGATCAGGCGACCGGAGGCTTTGTCTTCCGCGTACCGGCGCCCGCGCGG
>DATJVZ010000063.1:0-37929 GCA_035501575.1 Terriglobales bacterium
TGTATTCTGGTTTCCCACGATTCTGAAGCGCCACTCGGGACTATCCGACCTCCATGTGGGAATGCTCGGCGCGCTTCCCTTCGTCGCGTATTTCCTGGCAATGCAGATTGGCGGATGGCATTCGGACAAAACTTGCGAAAGACGCTGGCACACAGCCATTCCACTTTTTATCGGTGCCGCCGCACTGCTCGCCGCCACGGCCCCGGTCCCTTCGTTGGCTTACTTCATGACGGTATTTAGTCTGGTGGGAGTCGGAGCCTCCTACGTGTCGATAGCGTGGGCTATCCCCACCGAGATCTTGAGCCGTTCTATGGCGCCGACGGCGGTTGGATTGATTAACGCGACCGCGAGCGTTGCGGGCTTCGCTGGCCCGTACGCCTTCGGGTATCTGTACTCCCGCACCGGTTCCTTTTCCGCGGGACTGCTGCTGATGATGCTGGCAGCAGTGATCGGAGGATTGCTGATCCTGCGCCTTCCCGCCCGGTCCTACGTCTGATTTTTTCCGAAGAACCGGATCCATGTGAAAGCGGCTTTATCGCCTGCCAGCGTCGATTACCGAAGGCCACTATGAATCAGCCCGATACCACCGAAAACGGTCATCAACAGAAAGCCAAATCGTGGCCCCGCATACATCAGCGTGCCGATCCGATCCTCGAGCGTGCCCGGGGAAGCCATCGCCGCCCGACGCTCGAATGGTATACGGTATCCAGACCTCGGGTGCGATCGGCACTTGGAGCCCGCGATTGGTCACGTCTCTGACCACTCCAATGATTTCAAACCACCCATCATCGGCCGGATCGGCCGAGGTGTTAAGACTTGCCAGTCGCAGACGGCGCCCCAGGGGATCACACAGTCCTGGCGGCGGTCGCAACCCCAGATGTATGGTGGCTCGGTTGTCGGGTGGGACATACCCTGCGCTACAAATTTCTCGGCGAGCAGTTCGAGATGTTGCCGGATTTCGAGCGAGGAGGCCGCGCGCGCCGCGCGACGGCAGTTTGGCAACACGCGACCTCGCTCGCCGAAGACCGCCGAGAATTCGATACGCTGACATCGCTCGAGGCGCTGTGGCTGGACCTGCGCCATGCGCTGCGCGTGCTCTGGAAAGGTCGGGCCTTCGCGGCCGTGTCGATCGCCACGCTGGGTTTGGGAATCGGAGCAGCCACGGCGATCTTCAGCGTGATCGACAACGTCCTGCTGTCACCGTTTCCTTACAAGGATGCCGGACACATGGTGTTTCCCCGCATCCTCAGCCCTCAGGAGAGCGAAGGCGAGGGTTGGCAGTCCTATACGGCACTAGAAGCTCGGGAGTTTGCCGAGAACAATCATGTTTTCGATCGAACCATGGCCAATGCCGAAGAGTCTTTTCTCCCTAAGCATGGCGAAGGGAGGGAGGAATTCTACGGAGTGCGTGTGACGCCAGGTACCTTTGAGTTTTTTGGCATGCCAGCACTCCACGGACGCGCACTCGAACAGGGCGACTACGAACCGGGGGCGCCACCGGTTTTCGTCATGCGCTATAAGACGTGGAAGACGCGATTTAACGGGGACCTGTCGATTCTTAACCAGACGTTTGTGCTGAACGGCACGGCGCGAACTCTGATCGGCATCATGCCGCCTCGATTTGGCTGGTTCGAAGCGGAGGTTTTGATTCCTGAGAAACTGACCGAGGAGGCGGTCGCGGGTTCTACCGACTCGCCAGACTGGTTCTTCTTAGGACACTTGAAGCCAGGCGTATCCGTGCGGCAAGCGGAGGCGGATCTGACTATCATTGCCAACCGTCTGGCAAAAATCGTCATCGAAACGAGCGTCCTGCTGCTGTCCAAGGAAGAAACCGCGCAGTTTCGCCGCGAAGACGCGCGGGTTGAACTCCGGTCTTGGGCTCATTTCTCACTCTCCCGCGAGTCGCAGCACGCGGCCGATCACACCGGCAATCCGTTGCCAGTTCTCGGTTTCCACCGCGAGCTGCTTCTCGCCGCGCCGGGTGATCGAATAGAACTTCGCCTTGCGGTTGTTCTCCGACGTTCCCCACTCGGCGGCAATCCATCCCCGTCGTTGCATGCGCAGCAGCGAGGTGTAGACCGTACCCTCATTGAGCTCGAGAATGTCGCGGCTCACCTGCTCGATGCGCCGCGCAATTCCGAACCCATGTAGTGGTCCGAGCGCCTGCAACGTCTTCAAGATCATCAGGTCTAAGGTACCCTGCAGCACTTCCGATCGCTTGGGGTCCATGGTTTGGATCGCGCTCCCGCGTCGAGGTTCTACTCCTTTGCAGTATCCAAACGAGAGTATCAATTCTTCCTGTGCAATGTCCACAGGAGCAACGAGCGGTCGGGCCATGCATAACTTGACTCGGAGACGATGTTTTGTTGAGTGGGCGGTCTATCGCCCTTATCTCTATAATCTCTTGCGATGATGACTCGAGCGACCGAGAAAGACATCGAAACCAGGCTCGAAAGGTGGCGCGACAAAATCCGCTACCACGAACACCGCTACTATGTTCTCGACGATCCCGAGATCAGCGACGCCGAATTTGACCAGCTCATGAACGAGCTGAAACGCCTCGAAGCCGAGCATCCCGCGCTGGTCACGCCGGACTCTCCTACGCAACGGGTGGGAGGCAAGCCGCGCGAGGGTTTCCTCAAGCTTCCCCATTCCTCGCCCATGCTTTCGCTCGACAACACCTATAACGTGGATGAACTTCGCAATTGGGAGAGGCGGGTGCACGAGCTCAGCGGTCGTACGGACATAGAGTATGTCTGCGAACTGAAGCTCGACGGTATGTCGTTGGCGCTCGGCTACCAGCAGGGCAAACTGACGCGTGGCGTGACCCGCGGCGACGGCTCAATCGGCGAAGATGTCACGGCCAACATTCGTACCGTGCGCTCGATCCCTCTGTCGATCGCCCGGGAAAAGCTCGAAGCCGCCCGCGTCCCCGCGGACTTCGAGGTACGGGGCGAGATGCTGATGCCGCTCGAGGCCTTCCGAAAGATGAACGAAGAGCGGCAGCAGAAGGGGTTGTCGCTGTTTGCCAATCCCCGCAACGCCACGGCCGGAACCGTTCGCCAGCTCGAGCCGAGCGTCACTGCCGCCAGGCGCCTCGATTACTTTGCCTATGCTCTTCTCGAAGATGGAAGGACGTATTTCCCCGCGCACTGGGACGCGCTCAAGGCGCTCGAGACTCTGGGCTTTAAGGTTAACCCCAGCCGAGTCCTAGTCCACAACTTCGAAGACGCCTGGAAGTTTATTGAACGGGAAGAAGGCAAGCGGGAACGGTTGCCCTATGAGATTGACGGCATCGTGATCAAGGTGAATCGCACGGCCTTGCAGGAGGAACTGGGGCAGACCGGTAAGGCGCCACGCTGGGCCATCGCCTACAAGTACGCGGCGCGTTCGGGGATCACCCAAATTGAAGATATTCGCGTCCAGGTCGGCCGCACCGGAAAGCTCACGCCGGTGGCCGCTCTTCAACCCGTGCCCATCGGCGGCACCACGGTGAGCCGGGCCACGCTGCACAACCTGGATGAAATCGAGCGCTTGGGGGTGAAGATCGGCGATTGGGTCGAGGTGGAGCGTGGCGGCGACGTGATCCCCAAGGTGATCCGCGTGGTCGAAGACCAGAATCATCCCCGCGGCCATCGGCGATTTCACATGCCGGAAAAGTGTCCCGAATGCGGCACCCACGTTGTGCGTACCGAGGGCGAGGTCGATTATCGCTGCGTCAACGCCAACTGCCCGGCCAAACTGCGGGAAACCATCCTGCATTTTGCTTCGCGCGGAGTGATGAATATCGAGGGCATGGGCGACGCCCTGGTGAATCAGCTGACCACACGCGGGCTGGTGCGCAATGTTGCCGATATTTACAAACTCAGCAAGCGAGACCTGCTTTCGCTCGAGCGCATGGGCGACAAATCGGCGCAAAACGTTCTCGATGAAATCGCGGCGTCGAAGAAACTGCCCCTCGAACGGGTCATCTACGGCCTCGGCATCCGTTTTGTGGGCGAGCGTACCGCGCAATTTCTGGCGGAGCATTTCGGCTCGATGGAAGCACTGATGAACGCCAAGCAGGAGGAGCTCCAGCAGGTCGATGAGGTCGGACCAAGAATCGCCGCGAGCCTCACGGAGTTCTTCGAGGAAGCCAAGAACCGCGAGCTGGTGAAACGCCTCGAACAAGCGGGTCTGACTTTGTCCGGCAAGAAGAAGGAGCGCGGAACCAAGCTGGCGGGAAAAACCTTCGTTCTGACCGGGACGCTCGCTCGCCATACACGGGAGGGAGCCAAGAAGCTCATCGAGGATTCGGGCGGCCGTGTTGCCGCCTCGGTGAGCAAGAACACCGATTACGTCGTCGCCGGCAGCGACGCCGGATCAAAGCTCGAGAAAGCCCGCGATTTGGGTATCACCATTCTGAAAGAAGAAGAAATGGAAGCGCTGCTCGGAAAATAATTGCTGCCTGTGGAGATCGAACAACAGTTCACACTTTCTTGACATTTTCGTGACAAATCTCTTGCGCTATCCGAACTACGATCCGAGTTGACCCAGCCGATCAATCGGCGGCCCGCGAAGAAAGAATTTTATTTTTTTTCTAACCCCAGCGGGCAAAAAGACTTTCGGTTTAGGGCGCATTGAAGCATCGGGGGAGACCCATGGCATGGGTTGCCGATAGTGCGCCCTTTGGGTCGCGGCGTCCTTCTTGAGTGAACTTTTCGCCCTTCAAGCCACTCAAGGGGACGCCGTGGACTCGAGCGCTCCTCTCACCCGCTGGTAGGTTATCTCGAGGGTTTCAGGTAAGGTCCTGGTCTCGGCGACCACGGTCAGGAAGTTCGAATCTCCCACCCAGCGCGGCAACACGTGCATGTGGACGTGGCCTGCGACTCCCGCCCCGGCGGCCTTCCCAATATTCATACCCAGATTCACCCCGTCCGGGTTGTAGAGTTGGCGCAGCACGCGCTCCATGGTCTGGGAAAGGTCCATCATCTCGTGGGCCGTAGGCTTGGGCAGCTTCTCGAGCTGATCAAGATGAGCATAGGGGACAACCATGACGTGGCCGGGCGTGTAAGGATAGGCGTTGAGGACGATGAAGCAGTGCTTGCCGCGATGGACGATGTGGGCTTCCTCATCCGAAAGCTTGGGCAGGTCGCAAAAGATGCAACCCGAGGCCTTTGCAATCGTAGTCACAAAGGCATAACGCCACGGTGTCCAAAGGTGATCCATCGCCCCGCAGAGTAACAGATTCGGCCAAGTTGCGGAATCGAAGCGGTATGTCAGTCGTGGGACGATATTGACCGTATTCGGGCTGGAAATCACGGCATAGATGTAACCTAGTCCGCCCATGATGATCTGATCGTCGCCCGAACGCACCACGCGAGGAACGTCTGACCGCACGGCCTGCGAACCACTCGCCACCATCCCCAGGACTCTGAAGCAAGAATTCGAGAACCCCGGTCAAGACCCTGGCGCCTGGAGCAAGAAAAATGGACTCTCTGGCATGGACGGGGAGGACGATTCAGCTGAATCTGGTCTGGGCGGCGGTGCTTGTCTGGAAGGGCATGCCAACGGCTTCTATCCGAACCAGCACCTCGTCCGGCAGGATCAACATTGGCAATAGGAGGAAACTATGGATCGCTACTTGATTGAGACGCCCCACGCCGGCTCGGAATGCCTGGCGTTGATCAAACAACTCAACGCGCAAGGCTATCTCCACAATTTTGACTGGGGATGCAAAACTGGCACCCACACCGGATGGGCCATCATTGAGGCGGAAAACGAGGCGCAGGCTCGGCTGGCGGTGCCACCCTTGGTGCGCGGTCGGGCGCGCATCACAAAGTTGAACAAGTTCGACGGCAAGACCATTGCGCATTACGAAAATCTCCAGGCATCTGGCCCCTCTCAAGGTTAGGGTTGACGAAAGTGGAAGCCATGACCGTCACAGCGGGTGCTCCCGTTCGAGAAGCGGACGCCTCGAGGCTCGATGCGCACGGCGAGTAACGAAGATTGGCACTGCCAATGCTCTGAGCTGGTGAAACCGCGAGCGCAGGCATCGCGTTCGACGGTTTTCACAGGATGATATTTGGTCTTGAAGGCGTCCGCGAGCCTCCCCATGGTCGGAAAGACCCGACCGATGCTCGCTTTCTGCCAGTTTTCAAAGCAGACGATGGTCGTTCGATTGAAATGTTTTCTGTTGTCTCAGTTTGATTCTTGAACTTCGGTTTGACACTGTTCGGAAGCGGTTGCTATAGTCGAGAAGTTCCCTTAATTGGACGCGGGTTTGCTGTTAGAAACGTCCGACCGCTGGATTTGCACGGCCCGTTCGCCAGGACGGACTCCACATAACCGAAGACTCTCGCCAGCTGTCCGCTAACCGCTTCCCGCATCCACACAGCAGTGCGAGTACATCAGAGACGCCATGACTTTGCTCGACGATAACCGGACGCACGCTTTCGAATCCGCAACTTCCACCATCACTGAACAGCCCTCCAACGCTCCCGAAGGCACGAGCGCGGAAGCTCAACCCTCCGAGCACCATCAGCGGGCCGAATCCCCGGAAGAGAAGGCGGCCGGCACGCCCGCCAGCGACGATTTCGCTTCGGCGCTCGAGAGCTTCACCACCGAAGGCGAGGAGACCGAGGGCGACGACCATGTGATCAAGGGACAAGTACTGAAACTTACCCCTACGCATGTCATGGTCGATATCGGAGCCAAGTCGGAAGGAATGTTACCCCTTGCCGAAATCTTGGACCACGAAGGAAAGCCGAGGTTCCAGCCGGGTGACGAAATTGATGTCATGCGGGAGGCGGGTGAGACCGAAGAAGGGTACGTCAACCTTTCTCACCAGAAGGCGCAGCGCCTGCGCGCCTGGGACGCGATCGAAAAGGCCTACACCCAGCAGGAGTCGATCCTTGCCGTTGCGGTGGAGCGAATTAAGGGAGGCCTGACGGTCGACATTATGGGGGTAAGGGCGTTCCTGCCCGGTTCGCAGGCCGACCTGCGCCCCACCCGCAACCTCGATTCCCTAAAAGGCCAAGCCCTCAAGGTTGCCATCATTAAGCTCAACAAGAAGCGCGGAAATGTGGTGGTGTCGCGGAAACAGGTCCTCGAGGGAGAGCAGACGGAAAAGCGCTCGAAGACCCTGGAACACCTCAGCGAAGGAGCGGCCCTGACCGGGATGGTCAAGAACCTGACCGACTATGGTGCCTTTGTGGATTTGGGGGGAATCGATGGTCTGCTCCATGTGACCGATATGTCCTGGGGCCGGCTTACCCATCCTCGAGACCTGGTCAATGTCGGCGACCAAATCCAGGTCAAAGTCTTGAAGTTTGATAAGGATAAGCAACGGGTCTCGTTGGGATTCAAGCAGCTCACGCCTGATCCTTGGCTGGATGCGGAGCACCGTTACCCGGTGGGGGCCCACGTTCAGGGTCGGGTGATTAGTGTTACCGACTACGGCGCCTTTGTGGAGCTAGAACAGGGCATCGAAGGTCTGGTGCACGTCAGCGAAATGACCTGGTCCAAGCGCATGAAGCATCCCTCCAAGCTGGTCAATGTCGGAGATCAGGTGGAATGCGCCGTGCTGAACGTGAATCCGCAGGAGCGCCGCATCTCGCTTGGCATGCGACAACTCTCGCCCAATCCCTGGGATGCGTTGCAGGACAAATATCCGGTTGGCGCCACCGTCGAAGGCCGGGTGCGGAACTTGGCGGACTTCGGCGCTTTTCTTGAGATTGAAGATGGCATTGACGGGCTCGTTCACGTCAGCAATTTGAGTTGGACTAAGCGGGTGAAGCATCCTTCTGAGGTCTTGAAGAAGGGCGATCGCGTCAAGGCCGTCGTATTGGCCATCGAGCCGGATAAGCGCCGGCTTTCCTTGGGAGTCAAGCAGCTTCAACCCGATGTGTGGGAAACGTTCTTCGAACAGCGCCATATCGGCGACGTGGTGCGGGGGAAAGTCCTGCGCCTCGCGAGCTTCGGGGCGTTTGTCGAGATTGCCGACGGAGTTGAGGGCTTGTGTCACAACTCGGAAGTGGTCGATTCGAAAGGCCAGCCGCTGACACTCGAACCCGGCCAAGAGCATGATTTTAAAATCATTAAGATGAATCCGGAGGAAAAGAAGGTCGGGCTGAGCATCAAAGCCGTGGGTGAGGAGGCTTCCCGCTCCGAGGTCGAAGCCTATAAGCATCCGACGTCGAGCACAGGCAGCTCGACCATTGGCGACTTGATTACCTGGAAGCGCGCCGGCAGCGAGAACAGCTGAGGTAAAATTTAATGGTCGGTGTTTCCTGACCGGGGCAGCGTTCCAGCCGAAGACTTCCATCTGAAGTTGGGCTAGAACCGGTCGGTTAGGTTCGGTTGCTTTGCGGTGCGGCTTGAGTTGAGCCGAAGCATTCAAGCCAAGGAGTTGGGCCTGCGAGACTTGCTGGCAGCCGCGAGGTCGGAGGAGTTCTACCCAAAACCATCGATGCTGCACCTTTTCCGTTTTGTGCGGATCGCGTTTTGGCGTGCGTTTGAGCATGACGCATTTGCCGTCGCCAAGGCTTCCGCCTATTCTTCGATTTTGACCTTTTTCCCCGCCCTCCTGGTGGTTGGTTCGGTGCTCGCGACTTCCCCGCACACTGAAGTCTATCTCCGCGAGATTTCTTATGCTGTGGGAAGAATCCTACCGACGGCGAGCACCGCGGCGCTAACCTATCTGACGGAAGGGTCGCTGAAACGCCCATTGGGTGTGCTGATCAGCGCTTCCTTGATCACTTTGTGGACGGCCTCCGGGGTGATCATTTCGTGGATGGAAGGTTTTCGCAATGCCTACCAGCTGCCCAAAACCTGGGGACTGGCCAAGGAGCGCTTGATCGCCTTCTCGCTGGTGATCCTGGCCGGCATTCCGCTGAGCTTTGCCACCGTTCTGGTAGCCTTCGGCAGCAGCATCGAGGCGCGAATTTTGTTTCAGTCGGATCGCGAGTTCGGTCCGGTCATTCTGCTGCTATGGGCGATAACCCGCTGGTTCATTGCCACCCTGACCAGCATTTCGGTGATTGCTTTGATTTACCATAACGCTGTGCCGCGAACCCAGCCCTGGCATAGCACGCTGCCAGGAGCGGCCCTGGCCACCGGGCTTTGGTTCCTGACCACAGCCTTGTTCGGCTGGTACCTGCAGAATTATGCGGATTACAGTCTGATCTACGGCTCCCTGGGCACGGCCATCGCGCTGCTGGTGTGGATGTACCTGGTTTCACTGGTTGTTCTGGTTGGGGCGGAATTCAATGCCATGCTGTTCCCGCGCGCCACCTTGGGCAAGGAGCTGAAGGGAATGTCCTCTTCGAAAGTAGTGGCTGCCGAACGGGAAAAGATCGTCAGCCATAGTTGAATCTAATCTCGGGCTATTCTCCAGACCATTGATCTCACACCGCAAAGCCAATGACCGACTCGAGCGCCGAAGCCGGCGGACCCACGCCCGGCGAGCCAAGATCATCTGTACGGTGGGACCGGCATCGAATTTGGAGGACGCGCTCAAGGATCTGATGCGGTTGGGCATGGATGTTGCCCGGTTGAACTTCTCCCACGGTACCCATGAAGAGCACGGAACGGTCATCGAGCGCCTGCGCCGTATCGCTGCCGGAGAGAATCGCACCATCTCGATCTTGCAGGATCTGCAAGGGCCCAAAATCCGTACCGGGCCGCTTGCGCATCACCAGCCCATCACCCTCGAAGCCGGATCGCGCGTCTCGATCACTCCACGCCCGGTCGATGGCACACCCCGGCTGATCTCCACAACCTTTCGCGGTTTAGCGCGAGAGGTCTCGCCGGGCGATCGCATCTTGCTTTCCGACGGCCGCATCGAGTTGCGAGTTTCTCGCGTGCATGGTCGGGATGTGGAGTGCGAAGTGGTCAACGGCGGCCAACTCGAAGAGCATCAGGGTATTAATCTGCCCGGTGTGGCGCTTTCGATTCCCGCGCTCACCGAAAAAGACCGGGTGGATTTGCAGTTTGGGCTGATCCGCGGAGTGGACATGGTAGCCGTTTCCTTCGTGCGCTCTGCCGCGGATGTCCACAGTGTTCGCAAGATCATCGCCAGTCACGGCGGCGACGTGCCCATCATCGCCAAGCTCGAAAAGCCGCAAGCGCTCGAACAGCTGGAAGAGATTCTCGAGGCGGCCGACGGGGTAATGGTGGCCCGCGGAGATCTTGGCGTCGAAATGCCGCCCGAGAAAGTGCCCATCATCCAGAAGCAGGTGATTCATCGCTCGGCCGAATGGCGAAAGCCGGTCATCATCGCCACCCAGATGTTGGAATCGATGGTCGAGAATCCCCGGCCGACGCGGGCGGAGGCAAGCGACGTGGCCAACGCCATCCTCGACGGCACCGATGCGGTCATGCTTTCGGCCGAGACTGCCAGTGGACGCTATCCCCGGGAGGCGGTCACGATGATGGCGAAAATCGTGGTCGAAGCGGAGAAAACCATGCGGGAACTCCCCCGCCGGCGTGGCACGAACCACCGGCTAAGCATTGCCGAGACGATTTGCGAGTCGATCGCGCATGCCGCCGAAGATTTGCGCATGGGAGCGATCGCCGTGTTTACCGAGACCGGCAATACGGCGCGCATGATTTCGAAGTACCGGCCCAAAGCCGAGATTTATGCTTTCAGTGATCTGCCGGTGTGTAATCGCATGAACCTCTATTGGGGAGTTCATCCCGTCGAGCGGGAGCCCGCGCGTAGCGCCGAGGAGATGCTCTCGGCTGCCACTCACGAACTCTTACGCCGCGGCCGAATCCAGGTAGGCGACGTGCTCGGCGTGGTGGCCGGCACTCAGATGGCCTCGGGTTCGACAAACTTCATGCGGCTTCACGTGGTCACGCCTAAAGAGGCGCAACAATCGAGGGCCAAACCACAACCCCGGCGGAGGAGAACAGAATGACAGCGACGGCACCTCTTCTACCGTACGCTTCCGGCCGATGCTGCCTACGCTGACCTCACAGTTAGATTTGCGCTGAATCGAGCGCTCAAGCTCAGGCATCGAAAAGAGGTCAGCGGAGAACCATCAATGGAGCATCTTGAGAAGCTCGAGGCAGAAGTGTCGGTTTGGCCCAACATTTCGGTTCATCCCCATCGCTTTGGCGGCAGGGAATTTCGTTTCCAAGATGCTGAAGTAGGGCACGTGCACCGGGGTGGCGTGGTAGACATCCCATTCCCGCGCTCGGTTCGCGATGCGCTTTTAGCTGAAGGCCTGGCCGAGGAGCATCCGTGGGTTCCCAACTCGGGGTGGGTTAGTTTTCGCATTCGGGAAGGGCAGGACCTCAACCATGCCCTGTGGCTGCTGCGCCTGTCGCTGGTGCGCTACCTCCTGAAGGCCGCCGCCGCCCCGCGCCAGCTGTTAGAGAAGGAAAGTGAAGCACTGCACTTGAGTCCTCGCTTTCAATCGTTGCTCGAACCGTTCATACCCAAAACCGCAAAGCAAGCTTCGAGTGAACCGCTGCCGGCGTGACGCCGGCGGGAGGACTCGGTATCCCAATCTGAACTTCGAATCCCGCAAGGAGAAGTGCGAAATGGAAAACATGAAAGCCGTACGAATCCACAACTACGGCGGGCCGGAAGTGCTCCGGTTCGAAGATGCGCCACGCCCAACCCCCGGGTCCGGTGAACTGCTGATAAAAGTCCATGCTGCGGCAGTGAACCCCGTCGATGGGAAAATCCGCGCCGGTTACATGAAGGAAATCGTTCCCTTTGTGCTCCCCTTTATTCCGGGCTGGGACGTTTCCGGTGTGGTCGAAACAACCGGTTCGGGGGTCACCAAGTTCAAGAAGGGCGACGAAGTCTACGCCCGCCCGGATCTCAGCCGGAACGGCGCTTATGCGGAATACATCGTGGTCAAGGAAGCAGAAACCGCCCTAAAACCGCGCTCGGTTGACCATGTGCACTCGGCAGCCATTCCCATTGTTGCCTCGACGGCATGGCAGGCGCTGTTCGACCACGCGGCGCTCGCGAACGAGCAAAGGATCCTGATTCACGGTGCGGCTGGAGGTGTGGGTAGCTTCGCTGTGCAACTGGCGAAGTGGAAGGGGGCATACGTAATTGGGACGGCATCCACACAGAACACGGCGTTTCTGCGGGAATTAGGCGTGGACGAAGCCATCGACTACGAGAAGACGCGGTTCGAAGATGTAGTTCGTAACGTGAACGTAGTATTCGACACAATCGGCGGAGACACCAGGACGCGTTCGTGGAAGGTGCTGAAAAAGGGCGGGATTCTGGTTTCGATTGTCGGCCCCCCGCCTTCGGCCGACGAGGCCGCCAAGCATGGTGTACGGTCAGCCTTCTTCTCCGCGCAGACGAATGCCTCCCAGTTGGCCGAGATTGCCAAGCTCGTCGACTTGGGAAAGGTTTATCCGATCGTAGAGACCGTGCTGCCGCTCGCCGAAGCCCGACGCGCCCACGAACTCACGGAGAAAGGACACGCTCGAGGCAAGATCGTCTTGAAGGTCGCCTAGCTCTGATAGGCGGAGGTGCCTCGGTCAAGGAGAGGGCGTTTGGCGACGGATCTGGCCCTCCAAATGGATTTGGGTGATCCGTCGCCATGCCCCGATTTATGTCGAAGAGCGTTGTCAGAGCTTAATAGCCGGGTGGAATAATGCGGGCGCTATTGCGCAATGTTCGTGCAACGATCGATCGAGATCTTCCGGACGGCCGCTGCTTTTTTGATAGTCGCCCTTTGCGCCTTTAATCTGTCGGCTGCCGATGATATTCAGGAGCAGGTTAACTTCGAGTACCGCGACAAGATTCTGACTCTGCGACGGCCGTACAGCGGAGAACGTTTAAAATTCGGAGCGGCCGGCCAACGGCTGGGAGACGCGAAAATCGGTGCCTGGACGGTCGATGGACAGGTGAAAGTGAAGAGCGCGACCCTAGTCGACCGTAATCTGAAAATTGAAGGTAGGCGCGTGTGGTTGTTCTTCGATCCGTTCAGACGGCAATTCCGGGATATTGGGAGCGTCAGCCCAGGAGACAAAGCCGCCAGTCTGTTCAAGACTTTCGCTGATCGAGAACGATGGAAGCAAGTGGTAGAGCAGCCGGTCGAAATCGACGTTGAACTCGCGTCCGGATCCCCCGACTGGAATGGCTACAGAGGCGATCTTTCTGAATCCAAGCGAGTCGCTGGTTGATGTGCTACCCGGTTTTTGGCGATCGGATTCCGCTGACAAGAATGGTGAAGCGCAAGCTGAAGCAGAATTAGCTGAGGATTCATAGCGGGTTCAGTCTGGCGTTTCGGCTCTAGAGCCAATGCTGACACCGACTCCAGATTTTTCGGAACCTGCGAGACAGGCTGGCTTTGTGGGGCGAGTTACGATGTCTCTGATCGTCGACAAAGACGGCAATCCAAGAAATACCCAGCTCGTCGACCCTGCCGGTCTTGGTCTGGACGAAGCATCGGTGAATGCAGTCCAGGGGTGGAAATTCCGACCTGGGCAGAAAGAAGCAAGACCCGTCAACGTACGGCTCAAGGTGGAGACCCGGTTCCAGCTTTATTGAGGTTCTGGACGGGTTCGACGGGTTGTTCGCATAGTCGGCATCTGCGAACCCTGGTGCATCATGCGCGAGGTCGCCGAATTCATTGCTGTGCTCAGCTGTGGTTTGTTCGCGGGAGCGGCTGTCTATATCAGCCTGGTCGAGCATCCAGCCAGAATGGAGTGCGGAGTTGAGATAGCGGCGACTGAGTTTCCACCCAGCTACCGCCGAGCCACCGTTATGCAGGCCAGCATGGCAATGCTGGGTCTGGTCTCGTCGGTAGTGGCGTGGCTAGCCGGGGCGACGTTTTGGTGGGTCGTTGCCGGCAGCCTTCTGGGTTCGGTCATCCCCTTCACGCTGCTCGTGATTTTTCCAACCAACAAGCAGTTGCTCAATCCCGCGCTCGATCGACGGTCACAACAAACCGGGCGTCTGCTCGCTCGTTGGGGTGGGTTGCACGCCGTGCGGAGCGTTCTTAGCGGCTTGGCGCTCGTCGTGTGCCTGTACCTGGTGATTTTCGCTAAGTCTTAATAGATAGACGTACATTTTCTCTTTTTCTCTTTATACAGACGCTGTGGCAAACTCACTCTGCTCGCTTGCCTTTGGGATCAATGCGATAACAGCTAATTCGTGAAAAAGCTCGGAACCATTTCGAATTCGCTCGGGACTGGCAAAGTTAACAGTTCCCGAGAGGGGGTTCGGCGCCGTAGGGTTTAACCTGCCGAATCAGATCGTTACGAGGGTCGTTTGTCACTGAAGGGACTGGGCTACTGTTCAGAGCCTTAGTAGTTCTCAAATTTGATGCCATGCTGGTCGGCAATTCCGTTCTCCAGTATCTGGTCCTGAGCTCGGCTTCTCCCCGTGTCAGTGAGCGTGATCGAAGTGGCATTGCCCCGAGATCATCTTTCAATTACCTGAGCTAGGATTTGGGCTGGGAGCTAACTGAGATGGACTATACGTGCAGGAAGGTCCGGGGGGTATGAGAATGAGTTTCTTAAGGCAATTCCTGGCAATCGTGCTTATGGGTACGACTCTGCTGGCGACGACGCCGATGGCGTGCGCCCAAGAGGCGCAGCAGGCCAACCTCTCCGCCAGCGAAGTTGACTCGATTGTTTCGCCAATCGCGCTTTATCCCGATCAACTGATTGCCCAAATTCTGGGAGCAGCAACCTATCCCGATCAAGTGTCCGCCGCTGATAATTGGATCCAGAGCAACGGCGGTCTCAAAGGCGACGCGTTGATGCAAGCGGCGGACAAGCAGCCATGGGATCCGAGCGTGAAAGCTCTCACCCAGTTTCCCTCGGTGCTGGACCAGATGGCGAAGAACCTGGCCTGGACCTCCGCCCTGGGCGACGCAGCCTACAACCAGCAAAAAGACGTGATGGCATCGATCCAGCGGCTGCGGGCGGAGGCCAAAGCGGCCGGCAATCTGAAGAGCAGCTCCGAGATAAAAGTGGTGCAGCAGGACCCGCAGACCATTGTGATTCAGCCCGCCAATCCGCAAGTGGTGTATGTGCCCCAGTACAACCCCTCCGCGGTGTATGGAACTCCGTACCAACCACCGGGATATAGCACGGGGGCAATGGTGGCAACCGGCCTGATTTCTTTTGGACTCGGAGTCGCGGTCGGCGCCGCCATCAACCACAACAACAGCTGCTGCGGTTGGGGATACGGCGGTTGGGGTTGCAACTGGCACGGGGGAAACGTGGTGTACCAGAACAACGTGTACGTCTCCCGCAGCAACACTTTTTACGGGACCAATCGCAATGCCTATCGGAATACCTATTACGGCGGCAACCGTCCCGCCAATTACAACTCGAACAACCGTTACAACTACAACGGCGGAAACAATAAAAACGTCAATGTCAGCGGGAACACGGTGAACATCAACACCGGCGGGAACCGCAACACCGTCAACAACGCCAGTCTCAACTCCAATGTCAACAGCGGTAATCGCAATGCCAACCTTAATAGCGCCAACCGGACCAATACTGCCAACCGGACCAATACCGCCAACGCCAATCGTGAAAACGCGGGAAATCGTGCATCGCAGGCACCCGCAGCCGACCGGGGATATGGGCAAAAGGCGCAAACGAACTCGGGTGCGTTTGGCGGTTACAAAGAGGGCGGCAATGCGCGCGCTGAAGCCAACCGGGGAAAACAGAGCATGGGAGGGGGGCGAGAGCGGGCGGAGCGTCCAGCGCGGGGGAGACGGTAGTTGTTGCCTGGGCAAAGTTAGATCGCTGTTTCGGGCGGGTGTAGTCAGCCGGTGGGAAGGAGATGGAAGATGATGGATCGAAGGCACGAATGGAGATTCAAGCTGCGGATGGGAGGTTGGGTCCTGCTGGTGATCGCTGTCCTCGGGACCGCTTTCGCGGCCATTGCGGCGGCTCAGGAAACAGGTGAGAAGACCTTCGCAAACCCAGCCGATGCTTCCAAGGCGTTGTATGACGCGGCGAAGGCCGGCGATCTGACCGCTCTCGAAGCGGTACTGGGGGCCTCGTCGAAGAGCCTCATCTCTTCCGGCGACAATGTCCAAGACCAAAAAAACCGCGATGATTTCCTCCGCCGCTACGAACAGATGAATCGCTGGGGGAGAGAAACGAACGGCGACCAGACGCTGTTCATCGGTGCCGAGAACTGGCCATTCCCGGTTCCCTTGAAGAAAAATGCTGCCGGCCAGTGGTATTTTGACACCAAGGCGGGGGCGCAGGAGCTCGTGTACCGCCGTGTGGGACGCAACGAATACGCCGCAATCAGGGTATGCGGCGTCCTGGCGTCGGCGCAGATGGAATACTTTGACCAACTGCACGACGGCGACACGGTTCATCAGTACGCACAGAAGGTGCTAAGCGATCCGGGTAAGCAGAACGGATTATTCTGGAAAGTTGCCGAAGGTGAGCCGGACAGTCCAGTCGGCCCGCTCATCGCGTACGCGGCAGGCGAGGGCTACAAGGAAAAGGGAGAGCCCTTCCACGGTTACTTCTTTCGCGTGCTGACGAGCCAGGGAGCCAAGGCTGCTGGCGGCGCCAAAAACTACATCCTAAACGGAAAAATGACCGGTGGCTTCGCTTTCCTGGCCTATCCTGCCGAATACCGAAACTCCGGCGTGATGACTTTTCTGGTGGATAAAAAAGGCGTCATTTACGAGAAGGATCTCGGTGCGGAGACGGTTAATGCCGCCTCAGCGATAACCGCGTTCAATGCAGATTCCACCTGGCGGAAGGTCGGTGCCGACACCGAGGATGAAGCCGAAAGCACGGGCAGCGACTAGCCGGCGGAGATACTTTATCGCGTGACTGATTCGGACTAGGGAAACTCGAGATCGTTTACGACCGACGGTTGGTCGGTTTCCGCTGTTGCGAGCGGCTTGGCGCCTTCCGCTATTTCAACTTCACGAACAACAAAACAAAGATTGCCCATACGCCAACGGTCACGGGAAACTCGACCAACTGGGCGTCCCGCATTGTGCTTCCTCGCGGCAGTGCATAGGTCAGTAGGAACATCGCCGCGGCGGTCAATATGCCCAGAATCAATTTCGCTTTCGAACTCATGACGGTTTGCTCCTGTGCAGGGTGACAAATCTTCCTGCGGAGTATAACGAAACATCCGCGGCTTGTGGCGGCCAATTTGGCGGGTTAATGTCTCATGGCTAGCCCGGCCAAGCCGCCTTAGGGGGAAGAACGAAGCAGGATCCTTCCGCTGTCGGGTTGGCTCTAGTTGCTCCGGCCGACTACACTATCGCCCTATGAAGACCTTTGACGATTTGTCGGAGCGCGAGATCTTGGCCTTGGCGATTTCTCTCGAAGAGGAACACGAGCGAGTCTTTGCCGATTTCGCCGACGGTCTAAAGCAGGAGTTTCCCGCCTCGGCTGCGGTTTTTGATGGCATGCGAGAGGAAGAGTCCGGCCATCGCCGGCGACTCATCGAACTCTACCGCCGTAAGTTCGGAGAACACATTCCTCTGGTTCGCCGCCAGGATGTAAAGGGTTTCGTCGAACAGAGGCCGGTTTGGCTGGTGCATCCCTTAGTCCTCGATACGGTCCACAAGACCGCCAGTTCGATGGAGGCCGAGACTCGCCGGTTTTACGAAAAGGCGGCGGCGCGCAGTCAGGACGCGAGCATTCGTCAGCTGCTCGATGACCTGGCTCAGGAAGAGCGCCACCATGAAGTGCGCGGGCAAGAGTTGCGCAAAGAGGAGCTTCCGCTCGAAGTTCGCGAGGCCGAACAGCGGGCCAGTCGCAGACTTTTTGTTCTGCAGATCGTACAGCCCGGGCTAGCCGGCCTGATGGACGGATCGGTATCGACCTTGGCGCCGGTTTTTGCCGCCGCGCTGGCCACAAAGAACAGCTGGGACGCCTTTCTGGTCGGCCTAGCGGCCTCGGTTGGCGCAGGCATCAGTATGGGGTTTGCCGAAGCGCTTTCCGACGACGGAGCTTTAACCGGACGAGGACATCCCTGGATTCGCGGGCTAGTCTGTGGGGCAATGACTGCGGTCGGCGGAATCGGCCATACGCTGCCGTTCTTGCTGAGCAATTTCCGGGTCGCTCTGGCGGTGGCTGCCGTTGTGGTGGTCGCCGAGCTCAGCGTGATCACCTGGATTCGTCATCGCTACATGGACACGCCGGCCTTATCGTCGGCGCTGCAAGTGGGGCTCGGAGGTATCTTGGTTTTTCTTACTGGTATTCTGATCGGCAGTTCTTAGAGAGTCGGCCAAGTTAAGTCAGATCAACCAGTTAAGTTAGGCTCCGAGCGCAGGCTACGGCCTAGTGCTGGTCAAAGCGAACCAACAATTTGCTGGTGATCTGGGAATTTCCCCGCGCTGGCAACCTTGGCCGTGCCCGGGGATTCCCCAGAATTGGGCACCCTTCCCCGGGTGGACTCGCATCGTATCAAGGACGGACTGTGATCGGCTGAGGCGTCCTCGAGACCGGCTGCGGAGACGGCTTGGGGTCAGCCTTGCCATGGGCTAACCAACAACATAGAATATAAGGCACGAAGGTGTGCCACTAAGGAGCGCCCTCTGTATGTTTCAGGTAGGTGTGCGCCGAAACCTCTGGTCATTATTGTTGGTTCTAATCGTGCTGGGGTTCTCGGCTGCGGTAGTTTGCCAGCAGAATTCGGGATCCAGCAATTCCGCTCAAAGTCCGGCTCAGCCCGCTGCACAAGGTTCCGCACCGACAGCTCCCGCGGCGACAGCTCCCGCTAGCTCGCAGGGCAAAGCTGATCAGCAGGTGGACCCCCTCAAGCGTCCAATGAGCGAAAAACAGAAGCGGGAAAACGCCAAATCGCTAAAACAAGAGTTGGGAAAAACTTACAAGAAGTGGCTCGATGAAGACGTGGTCTACATTATTAGCGACGAAGAGCGAAAGGCGTTCAAACAACTCTCGAACGACGAGGAACGAGACCAGTTTATAGAAGCGTTTTGGCAGCGCCGCAATCCTAATCCGGACAGCGAAGACAACGAGTACAAGGAAGAGCACTACCGTCGAATCGAGTACGCCAACGAGCACTATGCCGCCGGCGTTCCCGGCTGGAAGACCGATCGCGGTCGAATTTACATCATGTATGGAGCGGCCGACGAGATTGATTCGCACCCGTCCGGCGGAACCTACGAGCGCCCGATGGAAGAGGGTGGCGGCGAGACTTCTACCTTCCCCTTTGAAGACTGGCGCTATCGCTACCTGGAAGGCATCGGACAAGAGGTCATCATCGAGTTTGTCGATACCTGCATGTGTGGCGAATACCACATGACCATGGACCGCTCCGAGAAGGATGCGCTGCTCTATACTCCGAACGCCGGCCTCACCTTGTACGAGCAGATGGGCATGGCCAGCAAGACGCAGCGCTTCCAGGGGAATGGTTTAGAGCGGCTGGGAGCGGGCCCGATGGCCGCGAGCCAGCAGGCCAAAGAGTTCGACCGGTTGGAACAGTATGCCAAGTTGAACGCGCCCCCGCCGGTAAAGTTCAAAGACCTCGAGGAAGTGGTCAGCCATAAGATCAGCTACAACCTCATGCCGTTCGATGTTCGCACCGACTTCGTGAAGGTGACGGGCGATACGGTGCTCGTGCCCATCACCATCCAGATGAAGAATCGCGATATCACCTTCCAGAATAAGGACGGCGTCGACCGCGGTACGGTCGACATTTTCGGACGCGTCACCACTCTGACCGGAAGAGTGGCGCAAACCTTCGAAGATCCAGTGCAGGCCGACATTCCGGCGGAGTTGCTCGCCCGGTCGGCGGAAAACTCGCAAGTTTATTGGAAGGCGCTTCCCTTGCGCCCCGGGCGTTATCGCTTGGATATCGTGGTCAAGGACGTCAACGGCGATCGTAAGGGAACCTGGAGCAAGGCCATTCTGGTGCCAGACTACGCGGACGACAAACTAGAGACCTCCTCGCTGATTGTTGCCGATCAAATGGAACCGGTGGCGTCGAAGAATGTGGGTACGGGATACTTTGTGATCGGCGCCACCAAGGTTCGGCCGCGCGTGGCGTCTGCCGATGGCAAGCCGGCTACCTTCAAGCGCAATCAGAAGTTGAATTTCTGGATGCAAGTCTATAATCTCACCGTGGACGATAAGACGCACCGCCCATCAGCCACGGTGGAATACAATGTCGTCAACACGGTGACCAACAAACCGATCATCCATACCGTGGAATCTACGGATACGATGGGCAATATCGGCGACCAGATCACGCTAACGAAGACTCTGGCGGCCGCTAATCTTGAGCCAGGCGTGTATCGCCTCCAGATCAAGGTGAATGACAATATTTCCAAGCAGACGGTCGATCCCACGGCAACCTTTGCCGTCGAGTAACCGCAGCTTGGCTTTGCCAGGTGGTGGGTGGATGTTTTCTAGGCTCGGCTTCTTGGCGATTGTTTTGGGTCTGGCCCTTCCGGCTTGGTCGGATGGCCGGAAAGGCACCATTGCGGGCTTCGTGCGCAACGGCGAAGGCCAGCCGCAAATGGGCGCCGTGGTTGAGATCCTGGGCTTGGCCCCCCTCCAGTCGGTCTCCGCTTTCACCGACGAGCACGGTTTCTTCTCCGCCAACGGGCTGGCCGCCGGCATCTACGATATCCGAGTTTCGGCGGCATCGTATCTGCCTTCCTTCCGGGATGGCGTGGGTGTGCGTGCCGGGAGCAAGGTGATGTTGAACCTCACCTTGAACTCGCTCTTTGATGCCCTCCAAACCGTGCCGGGACACGGCGCGACGGAACAAGAAGACTGGAAGTGGGTACTGCGTTCCTCCTCGAATCGCCCCATTTTACGCGCTCTTCCCGATCCATCGGGAAAGGCTCCGCTCGGTGTCGAAGATTCTTCCAAGAGTCACGAACTGAAGGGCACGTTGTCCCTGGTGGCGGGTTCGGCTTCCGAGGGATTTGGCAGCACTTCGGATATGAACACGGGGTTCTCGGTGGAGCGCTCGATCTTCACCTCCGATCGGATTGGGCTTTGGGGCAATATCGGTTACAGCGGCATGGCCGGAGTTGCGCCCGCCTCGGTCGTACGCGCCAGCTACATCCACAAAACGGACAATGGGTCCGAGCCTGAGTTTGCTCTAACCGTGCGCAGCCTCCCGGCGACACTTCCGCTGCCCAACTCTTCCTTCCAGTCGGTGGCCATGACCACCTCCGACCGTCTCACGTTTGGCGAAGGGATTGAGTTTCGATTTGGCAGCGACTTTGAAACCGTTCAGTTCCTGGGGCATGCCACCGCAGTTCGCCCGTTCGGCTCGGCCGAAGTTCATCTTTCTCCGAACACGGTGCTCGAATACCACTATGTCACGGCGGAACCGGACGGGGAGATGGAGAAAGGCTTCGAAGCCTCGCCCCCTAATTTGAGCGAGTCACAGCCGCGGGTCAGCATGGCGGATTACAGCCCGGCGCTCGAACATGCCCATCACCAGGAGCTTTCGCTTTCCCGCCGTCTGGGCAAGACCAATCTGCAACTGGCTGCCTTCTTCGATCAAGTGACCAACCCTGCGCTGGTCGGGGTCGGCGAAGCGTCTACGGATCAGGGCATGGTTCTACCGGATATTTATTCCGGTACGTTCACCTACCAGGGAAATGCTCTGAAGACCGAAGGGCTGCGAGTGGTCATGCAGCAAAAGCTTACCGCTAACATCACGTCAACCCTCGACTTCGCATACGGCGGCGTGCTCGACCTCGAGAATCCGAACGCGACTCTCGAGAACGTGCAGCAATTTATGGGCACGCACAACCGCCACACCGCGGCGGCCAAGGTCAGCGGCGTGATGCCTAAGACCAAGACGCGTTGGATTGCGTCCTACCGCTGGATCGATGGCCAGGCGCTTACCCCCGTCGACATGTTCAATGCCTCGCCCGGCCAGGCGGCGCCCTACCTGAATATTTATATCCGGCAGCCCGTCCCTCTAGTCCTCCCCGGGCATGTCGAGGTGTTGATCGATCTGCGGAACCTGCTGGCGCAAGGCTACGTGCCGGTTCTCGACCAGGACGGACGTACCGTGTACCTGGTGCAGTCCGCGCGTGCGGTGCGCGGCGGCTTGAACTTCACCTTCTAGGCCGGTTCCGGAGGTAATCCGTTCGTACACTCCCTTTCGGTAACCCTCGGTAACCATCCGTTTCCGCCTACCCAGCCGTACAATGACCTTACCCGGACGGCCGTCTCCTGAATCTGGCTTGGGCCTATTGGAGTTGGTCGAAGCACCTCGGAATCTTCCCGGAGGGGAAGGTTGTCGAGAAAACCTGAGCTGGAGTTCCTAAACCTATGGCTTTCGGTTTTGGCTTCAAAAAACAGAAGGTTCTCAGTACCGCTGAGAAATTCGTACAGCAAGGCAAGCTGCAAAACGCCATTGCTGAATACGAGAAGGTTCTGAAAACCGATTCAAAGGACCTAACGGTTTTAAATACCGTGGGTGACCTCTACGCCCGTCTCGGCAATAACGACAAAGCGGTGGAGTGTTTTAAGAGCGTAGGCGATGCTTACGCTGCCCAGGGCTTCACGGTAAAAGCCATTGCGATGTACAAGAAGCTGAGTAAGCTGAAGTCCTCGCTCGAGAGCGTGCTTCGGCTGGCCGAACTCTACACTCAGCAAGGCCTGTTCAATGATGCCCGGGCTCAGTACTCGCAAGTGGCCGATGAGTTTGTGCGCGCCGGACAACTCGATCAGGCGGTGCGCATCTACCAAAAGACTCTGGAGATGGACCCGGAGAACATCTCCATGCGCACCAAGCTCGCTGAAGTCTACTTCCGGCTGAACAGGAAAAACGAAGCCTGGCAGATCCTCAGCGCAGCCGTCGAAGCGCTGCGGGCGCGCGGCCAGCTGGCCGCCGCCGAGGAAATTTTGCAGCGCATGCTCAAGATCGACCCCACGAGCAGCTACGCCCTACGCTTGCGCGGGAGCACGGCCCTCGACGCCGGCGACAGCCAGGCGGCCATCGGGTACCTCGAGAAGGTTGCGGACTTGGACAGCAATCCGGATGGCTTGCGGACGCTGATGCAGGCCTATCTGCGGACCGGCCGCATAGCCGAGGCGGGAACCCTGGCCACGAAGCTGTTTTCGGTTCACAATGACGCAGCGGCGCTCCTCAGCTACGGGGATGCGTTGATTGCCGCGGGACAATTCGAGCCGGCGCTTACCCTCTACCAGCAGCATTCCGAACGACTGCTGGCCGCCGATTCCCGGAAGATTCTCGACACCTTGCATCCCATGATCGGCTACGTGCGCGACAATCCCGTAGCCCTTGAAATCCTGCTCGACTTGATGCAAAAAGCCGGTGATCCCACGCATTTGACCGAAGTCTACGAGCTCCTCGGGCATGCCTGGGTACAGGCCGGTAAGCTTGACAAGGCCCGCGATTGCTATTTAAAGCTGACCCAGCTCGAGCCCGAGAACCAGCTGCATGCTCGTAATTATCAGCAAGTCCTGAGCCGGCTCAAAACCTCCTCCGGTGGGCGGCCCATCACCCCGGAGGAAGGCGCGGTTCTGGTGGATGAGCTGGAAGCGACGGCTCCGTTTGTCGATCAGCGCTATGCCGACGATATCGCGGCCGCCATCCGCAGCGCTCTCACCGATGCCGAGCTGTTCATTTCTTACAATTTGCCCGACAAGGCTCTTCGGCCTCTGGTCGCCGTGTTGCCTTACGCGCCGCGCGACTATCGGGTGAATCAGAAACTTGCCGCCCTGCACACCCGCGCCGGACGATTCACCGAGGCCGCCGTTTGTTGCCGGACTCTCGAAGGCGTCTATCGCGAGGCCGGGTGTGCGGAAGAGGCGGACCGCTATGGGCATCTAGCGTCCCAGTATGAGGACGTTGCCGCGCTGGCGAGCGCACCAGCGCCCGTGGTTGGGTCCGCAGCTCCAGTTGTGAAGCAGACGGCGCAACCTGAATTCGGGGTTTCCCCTGAGATCGCCGGGGTCTCTACGAGCGACATATGGGCGGCGGGAACTCCGCCTGAGATAGCCTCCGGGGGGCCTTCGGCCGTGCGAGGGGCTGGTGTGCCCGGCACCGACCAGGCCGCGGGAGGCGATGGGCACCCGCAGGAGGCGGGGGAACAGGAGATTGATATTTCGGCGGACTGGGAAAGCGAATTCTCCGAAGAAGCCGACGCGGTTCCAGCCACTGTCCAACACGAAGCGAAAGCTGCAAAGTCGAAGGAAGACGCCGTCGCAGAGACCATCGAGGAGATTCGCGCCTACCTGGCCGATGGCATGATCGAAAGTGCTCAGGCTGCTTACCAGAATCTGCGAGATCTCACCTCCGATCCTAAGACGCTGTCGGCGATACACAAAGAGATCCAGAAGGCGATGGCACACGCGGCCACGAAAGAAGCGGAAGAGCTGGTCGAAAAGCTTGAGGATGAGGAAGACGCAGTTGAGGAGGAGGCTGTTGAAGAAACCGAACCGGAATCGAATGTCGAACCGGTTGGTAGGCTCGAGGCCGACGACGAGGTCGAAGCGGCGGAAGAACCCAAGAACGGCTTGGGCGCACTGGTTAAGGATCTCGAGTCCTCTGTAGGCGACGACTTCCTGCCGCGAACGGCTGCCCAAGAGGAGGAAGAGGTTGCGGTCCCCGTCGCTCGCGAGGCGGCCGCCGTAACCGCGAAATCTGTCGGTTCCCTGAACCAATTTGTTTCTGACTTAGAGAGCTCGCTGGGCTCTGACTTCCTGGCCGATGCTCCCGTCAAACCCATGCCGCCGGTTCGACCCAGGGAGGTAGAACAGCCCGTATCCGCGGTCGCCTCGGCTCCGGCGCCGTTGGCCGCTGCTGCTGCCGCGGCAGGCGCCGGTGTTTCATCCGTCCGTCCGGTTCCGGGCTTTGCCGCTCCGGCGAGACAAGTTCCCCCCGTTGCACCGTCGCCGATGGCATCGCTGCCCATGGCAGCCCCCGAACCAACGGTCAGAGCGCCGATCGCCGAACCCAGTCCACGGCTGGACTTGGACGGACTCTTTGGCGAGCTGCGCCAGACGCTCGACGAACATCCGGTCGAGGCAGAGGAAGATCCCGAGACGCATTACAGTCTGGGGGTGGCATTCCGCGAAATGGGTCTGCTCGATGAGGCCATCGCCGAATTGCAGAAGGTATGTAAAGCGGCCGAAAAACACGGCAATCGGCTGCCCCACATCATGCAGACGTACACCTGGCTGGCGCAATGTTTCCTGGACAAGGGAGTTCCGGAAGCAGCCATTCGCTGGTACGAAAGGGCCCTGCAGCTGCCCAACCTGGATCAGGATACGCGCACGGCCCTGCATTACGAACTGGCCTCCTGCTATGAGGCGGCTGGCAAGAAGTCCGACGCCCTCAAACACTTCCTGGAGGTATACGGCAACAATATCGATTACCGTGACGTGGCCGAGCGCGTTAAGAGCCTAAAGTCGTAAAATATTGGGATGGCTCCCTCTCATCCAGGACTTCGGCCAGGTAGTTTCCCGACGTTACTCGGTGCTCTCGTGAGGAGCACCCGGTGAACCTCGGCTCGAATAGCTCTGAAGACGGGGGTGCCGGAGCCTTCCGCGCCAGCGTCCAAGCCCCGAATCCCACTCGACCTCCCATGTTCTCCGATCCTTTCCCGAGAGGTTCTGGGGGTGGGTATAGCGGGTTCGACCTGTGGCTTCATCGTCTGACCGTCTTGATGTTCGTGTTTGTCTGCGCCGTGGTGGGTGTGTTGTTGGTGATTGTTCCGTGGCGGCCGGAATGGACAGACAATCGTTTCCTGCTGTCCTATCCGGGATTGCATAGTTTCATGTCCCACGGCTTTGTGCGGGGTTTGGTGAGTGGCTTGGGCTTGCTCGATATTTGGATTGGTTTCTGGGAAGCCATTCACTATCACGAAGGACATCACGCTAAGTAGTACGGACGGTTTAGGCTTCACCAATCGAAAGTCGACTTTTTAGGTTTCAACCATGTCAGCAGGAAAACGACCTATCCCGGGGGAAGGATCAGATCCGAGCCCCCTGGCGTACGAAAATCCAAAATTTTTGAGCAGCCCGGACGGCCGGGTACTGCGCATTCTCGCCGAGTATATCGAGCCCCTAGCTCGGTTTCGCCGGGAGCAGATTCAGGACACGGTGGTGTTCTTCGGGTCGGCGCGGTTCCACAGCCGCGAGGCCATTGAACGCGATGTGGCCGCCTCTTCCGATGGCCAACGCGGGCTTTCCGCGGAACAGCAGACGAGCCATAAGAAACGGACGCACGCAGCGCTCGCTATGTCGCACTATTACGAGGATGCGCGCAGGCTGGCGTTTCTACTCAGCCAATGGTCGATTCAGATTCCTGCCCGCCGCCGCCGCTTCGTGGTGACCACCGGCGGGGGGCCCGGTATCATGGAAGCGGCGAACTTGGGGGCCAAGGAAGCTGGTGCGAAGACCATCGGGCTGAACATTCACCTGCCCCTCGAGCAGGATCCCAATCCCTATATCACGCCCTCCCTGAACTTCGAATTCCATTATTTTTTCATGCGCAAATTCTGGTTTGCCTACCTGGCCAAGGCCTTGGTGATTTTTCCCGGAGGCTTCGGAACACTCGACGAACTGTTTGAGATCCTGACCCTGGCGCAAACCGAAAAGCTGGCCAAGAAGATTCTCGTAGTCATCTATGGAAGCGAGTACTGGCACCGCCTGATCAACTTTAATGCCATGATCGACGCCGGGGCCATTGCTCGCGAAGACTTGGAACTGTTCAAGATCGTGGACTCGCCCGAAGAGGGGTTCGAGTTCCTGCGCGACGGTCTGATTCGATATCATCTCCGGCCCGAGGGAGAGCGCAAAACCGAGGCCATGCCGGAGATTGCCAAAACCAATCCCTAGAGCCCACACATCGCGGCTTGCTGCTTTATTACATCACCGATCGCACGCAGCTTGCGGGAGACGAAAGCGCCCGCCGTCGCCTCCTCCTAGCCAAGATTGCCGAAGCTACCCGCTGGGGAGTGGATTTCATTCAGTTGCGCGAGAAGGATCTCCCCGTGTGCGAACTGGAATCTCTCGCCCGGACAGCCGTCGCAGTGGTTCGAGAGCAAAAGCCGCAAGCCTTGGGTTTGGGGAAGCGAACGCGGATTCTCATCAATTCCCGCGTGGATGTTGCCATCGCCGCGGGCGCCGATGGAGTTCACCTGCGCTCGGATGACATTTCTCCCAGTGACGTACGGAAGATCTGGGGGCGCAATGCGGCGGCCGGCATGCGCAGCCAGCCTTGGATTGGAGTCTCCTGCCACACCCTCTCGGAAGTTGCCCAGGCTCGATCGGCAGGCGCGAATTTTGCGGTTTTCGCCCCGGTCTTTGAGAAACGGGAAACGCCGGGAACTCCGCCGAGCGGACTTGGTGCGCTCGCTAAGGCCTGCCTAGAGAAGATTCCGGTCATCGCCCTGGGCGGCATAACGCTCGAGAACGCCAGTTCCTGCCGGGAAGCAGGCGCCGCAGGGATTGCAGGCATTCGCCTCTTTCAGCAGGGGGACATTGCCGCGGTAGTCGCTAAACTGCGACCTTAGCCTGTCCATTTCTTGCCGGTCTTGAGAATATCGATAGCTTTCTCCAGCCGGCGAGCTCGCGTTTCTTCCTTCTGGGCATCGGTGATCGAGCGCGCAATTTCCTTTTGATGCGTGTAGGAAAGCTTCGCCCAGTTTGTCTGAGCCGCCTTGCTCTTTGCCAGGGCCTCCCGCAGCAGCGGGGAAGCCTCGACCACTCGTTCGGCAAGATCCCTCTCCATTTGAACGGTGACGGTATCGCCGGCCTTGACTCGGGCGCCGTCCCGGATGGTCTTGTTGATTACCATGCGGTGACAGCCGCCCATGGGCATGAGCGAGGAGCGGAAGGGGAAGCCATTGATCGTTCCACGGACCGGCACGCGGCCGCGGGTTTGAAAAACCTCCTGGATGTCGAAAGGAGGCGTCAAAGACGCCCATTCGGTGCCTTTCGTGCCGTCCAGCTTCACTTTGAACTTCAGCGGCTTCAAGGAAGTCGGTTCCTCGGGGGTTTCGGCCTATGCTAGGCTCGGGTGAGCGAAAATGGCAATCCTCAGCCAAGCAAATCGAACCCAAAGAGCCAGGCCGACGGGCTGGGCGCCGATTCCTTCGGGCTGGTTCGGGATGGGGTCCGATCGAGGCCAGGATAACGAGCGACCTCGACACCAGGTCTGGGTGGACGGCTTTTACCTCGCCGAGCGGCAGGTGACGAATCGAGAATACGCCATTTTTCTCGAGGCCTCGGGCGTTCGTCCACCACCCATGTGGTCGGATCCTAACTTCTCAGATCCTAGTCAGCCGGTCGTGGCCGTCAGCTGGTTCGATGCCGTCCTCTACTGCGAGTGGCTCGGCCGAGCTACCGGACGGAGATGCCGCCTCCCCACGGAGGCGGAATGGGAGCGCGCCGCCCGCGGCGGCGTCGAGGACAAATCGTTTCCCTGGGGGGACGAGCCTCCCCAATCACGACCCGGTTACAGCAACCGCTGGCAATCTGGACCGGAGCCTGTCGGCCAAAGCCCGCCCAATGCCTTTGGCGTTTACGACATTTGCGAGAACGTGCACGAATGGTGCAGTGACTGGTACCAGGCGAATTACTATGCGATCGCACCGGAGCGCAACCCGCGTGGGCCGGAAAGCGGCAGCCGGCGCTCCTCGCGCGGCGGTTCCTGGCGGCATCACATCAAGATCGCGCGCTGTGCGGCGCGTTCGAGCATCCCACCGGGTTTTGAGTACGCGGACTACGGCTTTCGCGTCGCTTCCGATTGCGATTGAAACCCGATCAGTGCCGGGTAGAAAGAATAGTGAGAATGTCGCGCAGACCCTGGCCGATCTGTTTCAATTCAGCCGGGCGTTTTTGCGGAAACGCCAAGATGCTCTGGTCCACTTTTTCGTTGCGCAGTTGCTGGCGTGCCCCGGCAATGGTGAAACCCTCGTTGTAAAGAAGGTTCTTAATGCGCAGCACGTTCTCCACATCTTTGTGACGGTACATGCGCTGACCAGTGTTGCTCTTGATCGGCTTCAACTGCGGAAACTCAGTCTCCCAGAAGCGCAGCACGTAAGCCGGTAAACAGCACAGACGAGCCACTTCTCCAATGCGAAAATAGAGCTTCTCTGGGATGACAACCTCGGAGACGTTGGCGGCACGGGCAGTGGCTCTATTTCGCGGCATCATTGAAGCTCCAGTAGATACTGACATCGATGTCTAGGGCGTTTCTAGCACGACTCCGCACTTTGAGCAATCCCCTTTGCTGGCCATGATGCGCAGGTTAGAGCAGGAAGATTGCGGTGGAGTACGATGTGAAGGCACATCCTCGGAGATCGCTGGATGGAAGACGGACGCGACACCATCCTGATGGGGTTCACGTTTAGCTAAATCTCCGATTCTGGCCTGGTTTTTGAGACCACCTATGATAAACGGCAAATCCGTTTTCTGGCGGCTCAAATTGCATAAATAATTAGGTACGTAGCAGTTTTGCTATGACCACCAAAGAGCAAGCAACTGAGATTTTGGAAACTCTCGAGCGCCACGGTCATAGCGCCTACCTCGTGGGCGGGTGTGTGCGCGATCTTCTGCTGGGGCGGGAACCTGCCGATTACGACATCGCTACCGATGCCACCCCAACGGAAGTGATGGAGATCTTTCCCGAGAGCTATGACGTGGGTGCGCAGTTCGGGGTGATCCTGGTTCCCGCGCCCCAGGGGAGGTCCAAGGAGAGGAAAGACAAGATCGTCGTGACCGCTCCGTCCCACGACATGGTGGAAGTGGCAACCTTCCGCAGTGACGTTGGGTACAGTGACGGCCGTCATCCCGATCAGGTGCGCTTCAGCCGAAGTCCCAGGGAGGACGTCGAGCGCCGCGACTTCACCATCAACGGCTTGTTGCTCGATCCCCGCACCAATGAAGTGCTGGATTTTATAGATGGGCGGAATGATCTTCGCGCCCGAGTTATTCGCACCATCGGCAAGCCGGCAGAGCGCTTTCGCGAAGACAAGCTGCGCATGCTGCGCGCCGTGCGCTTTGCCGCTCGCTTTCAATTCAACATTGAGACGGGAACCTTGCAGGCCATTCAAAGGCTTGCCTCCGAGATCCACCAGGTTTCGCGCGAGCGCGTGCGCGACGAGCTGACCAAGATGCTGACCGAAGGCCGCGCCCGCTCAGCATTTCTACGGCTGGATCAGACCGGGCTGCTGCATCAAGTTCTACCGGAAATCGCGGCCATGAAGGGGGTTGAACAGTCTCCCAAGTTTCATCCCGAGGGAGACGTGTTCGTGCATACCTTGCTGCTGCTCGATAAGTTGCCCCTTCCTTGTCCGCCCACGCTAGCCTGGGGTGCGCTCCTGCATGATGTGGGCAAACCTCCGACCTTTCGCCGGGCTGCCGATCGCATTCGCTTCGATGAACACGTCGAGGTTGGAGTCCGAATGGCCGAGGAGATTTGCCGGCGCCTGCGGTTTTCGAATCACGATACCGAGCAGATTCTTGCGCTGGTGGCCAATCACATGCGCTTTGCCGACGTGGCGCGCATGAAAGACTCAACCTTCAAGAAATTTGTGCGCATGGCGCACTTCGACGAGCACCTGGAGCTGCATCGCCTGGACTGCCAGGCGAGCCACGGCGACCTCAAGTTGTATCAGTTCACAAAGGATAAGGTCTCATCCATGCCGCCGGAGGCCATTCGGCCCGCCCCGCTGATCACCGGGGAAGACCTGATTGCCGCGGGCCACAAGCCCGGCCCTCGCTTCAAGGAGATTCTGGCGGCGGTCGAGGATGCGCAGCTGGAAGGTCGCCTCGAAACGAAAGCGCAGGCTATGGAGCTGGTTGATCGTGAGTTTCCCCTTGCCGACCAGCCGCCAGAGAGTCAAACTTCCTGACCATGCCGGCAAAGACCGATCGCCTGTCCTATTGATCAGGGAACTGCTATTCTGAGGGCACCCGCAGGTTCGATCCAAACTCATCATGAAAGTCAGCGAAAACGATGTTGCCTATGTCGCCGATCTAGCCCATTTGGAGTTGACGGGCGAGGAGCGCAAGAGCCTGTTGTGCGATCTGAATTCAATTCTCGACTATGTCGATACCCTCAATGAGCTCGACACACGCGATGTGCGCCCGATGGCGCAGCTCCTGACGCCCTATGGCAGTGCGAAGTCCGATGGCGACGTCTATGGTTTCGCGAGTCGCGATGACATCATTGAAGGCTTGCGGAAATCTCTGCCTCGGGAGGAGGCCCTGGGAAACGCCCCGGACACGGATGGCGTATTTTTCCGCGTCCCGAAGGTAATCGAAAGAGAGGGATGAAGCTTTGAATAGGCCCCGTTGGGCGTAAGACCCGCAAGTTCATGAACCTCGACTCACTTACCATTGACTCGGCCCGTTCCGCTATTGCGGAGCGCAAGACCACAGCTACGGCTTTGGCCGAGGCGCACTATCGAAAGATCGAAGGCGAGGATCAGCAGATTGGTGCCTATCTTGCGCTGTCGAAGGATCGGGCCCTGGCCAAGGCAGCTGAAATCGATGCCCGAGCCGCCAAGGGAGAAGAGTTGCCTCCGCTCGGCGGGGTTCCCGTGGCCGTCAAGGACGTCATCGTCACGCTCGGGGTGCGCACCACGGCGGGATCGAAGATCCTGGGCGATTATGTTCCGCCGTACGATTCTACGGCCGTGGCCCGCCTGGAGGCCGCCGGCGCTCTAGTCCTCGGCAAGACCAACTGTGACGAATTCGCTATGGGATCGTCGAACGAGAATTCGGCCTGGCGGCCGGTCCATAATCCGCGTGATCGAACCCGGGTACCGGGAGGCTCCTCCGGCGGGTCGGCAGCGGCGCTAGCCTCCGACCTGGCAGTAGTTTCGCTGGGATCGGACACGGGCGGTTCGATCCGTCAGCCGGCTTCGTTCTGTGGAGTGGTCGGCTTCATGCCCACCTACGGCCGTGTTTCCCGATACGGATTGATCGCCTTCGCTTCCTCCCTCGATCGCATTGGACCGTTCGGCAAGACCGTGAAAGATGCTGCTCTAGTGCTGAGGACAATCGCAGGCCGTGACCCGATGGATGCGACCTCGGCCGATCTTGCCGTCCCGGATTATGTTGCCGAACTGGGTAAGCCGGTTCGCGGGCTTCGGCTGGGTGTCGCCAAAGAGTACTTTGGCGAGGGGCTCGATCCCGAGGTGCGAGCGGCCGTGGAAGCCGCGATTCAGAAGCTTGCCGGGCAAGGCTGCGAAGTAGTTCCCGTTTCGCTGCCCCACACAAAATACGCAATCCCCACCTATTACATCGTGGCCACCGCCGAAGCCTCGTCCAACTTGGCCCGGTTCGACGGCGTGCGTTACGGTTACCGAGCCGGTGGCGCGCACAGCCTTTCCGAAATGTATCGCCGCAGTCGTGATCAGGGATTTGGGCCCGAAGTGAAGCGTCGCATCATGCTAGGGACCTACGCACTCAGTGCCGGCTACTACGAGGCGTACTATCTGAAGGCGCAGAAGGTCCGAACCTTGTTGGCCGGAGATTTCGAAGCGGCCTTTAAGACCGTCGATGCGATCGTCACGCCTACCAGCCCAACCGCTGCTTTCAAGCTGGGCGAGAAAGCAAATGATCCCCTAGCGATGTATCTCGCCGACATCTATACGGTCACGGCTAATCTCGTGGGCATCCCCGGGATCTCCGTGCCCTGCGGAACGACCAAGGGGGGCTTGCCGATCGGCCTGCAGATTTTGGGGAAGCACTTCGACGAGGCCACAATTCTGCGCTTAGCACACAACTACGAGCTAGCAAGGATGGCGTAGGACCAATTCTGTCGAGGTTTCGAGGTCATCACGTAAATTGATCGAAACCGGGCCGGAGGGTGGCAAGACCGCGCGCAGGGTTCCGGTGGATGGCATGGGGCAAACGACAGGGTGCAACTCCGTCCCTGGCCACCATCATCAGCAACTTGCAAGCACCGCGCACGTGAGTCTTGTCCCATTTTTGTCCAACGATTCAGCTCGCGTGAGTGTTTGCCTCAGGCTTCTCCGCCTTTAACTGAGCCTGTGTTCACCTGACAAGACCGGCCGCGGTTGAACCGGAGGTCTGACCGAGGGTTGAACTGGTGAGAACCCGGGGCCTGCCTTTGGATCGGCAGACCGGAGTTCGTCGCGTTCCTTGACTCACGCCGGCGCTCGGATTCAAGCGGCGCCACTCTTAATGGTCCCACAAATCTCGCGTTCGCATCGTCAGCCGGTCGTGTCCAGCGTCCGGAGGAAAACGACACCAAACACACTACCGCTCCGCCGCGGTCCGGCTGTTCATCCCCGCGGTGCCGCGCACCAAGCTACTTCTGCACCCCGCCGCCTGGGTCGTTCACCAGGTTTCTGACCCGCACAGTGTACTTATATATCCGGTGCTCGTCTGCAACCACATTGCGACGAGCGAGTCCGGAGCAGGGAGCATCCTGGCTAAACTGCCACTCGTAGAACGGGCAATCGTGAGGATTGAACTCGACCGTGAAGGGCTCAGTACATTCCCACACGACATATTGATCCTGGTGCTTGTGCACCCAGAAGGGATCCAGACTTACGGCGGCGGTGTCCGGGTCGATTGTGATCATTACAGGCTGCGCATTGCTCATGTTGCACTCCTCTTGACAGGTTCATTTGGGTTGGATCATCTGCTGGAACCTCGGGTCGTTGCCAAGGTGATCAAATATCGGATTGTCGCGCACCGCGGAGACAGAAAAACCTGCGCCCAGCGCCTTTCCGAGCCAATGCAAAGTCTGCGCAATGTCGTTGAATTGGTTGTAGACTAGGGCGGCGTTGAAAGACATGGCGGGCTCCTCCGGCCCTAGGCGGATCCCTTCCTGCAACGACTGCAGCGCTGCCTCTTTTTCGCCTCGCATCGCGTGACAGACAGCCAGGATGCCCAGCACGTCGGCATCCTTGGGATTGATTTTGAGCTTGCTCTCGCCTAGACTGATGGCCCGCTGATAAGCCGCGGAGGCCTCGCCCCGCCTTCCCGGAGTCCAGTAGTAGCCGTCTCCGAGGTTCCACCACAGCAGGGGATCGGCGTCATTCAACCGGACTGCCTGCTTGTAGGCTGTTGTGGCTTGATTGAACTCGCGCAGATAGAAATAGGCGTTGCCCAGATCGGTGAACGCCAGCGCGGTCGGGCGCAGGGCCACCGATTGTTGCAGGACCCCAATGGCATCGGTGTATCGGCCCTGATCGATGTAAGCTTGCCCGAGATTGAACAGCCCCCGCTCGTTGTCAGGAGCGAGGGCGACGACCTGCTCGAACATCTGGGCGGCTTCCCGATAGCGGGAACGCCGATAATAGAACACACCCAGCCAGTTATAGCCGGCCCAGTAATGGGGACGTAACTGGATGGCTCGGCGATATGTGGCCTCAGCCTGGACGGGACTGCCGAGCAAGGCATACGTTTCGGCCAGTTCGCGGTAAGCACGATCGTCGGTGGGGTCGGCGGCGATGACGCTCTCGAATTCGTCCGCCGCTTTCTGATACGCGCCCGTCCCTTTGTAGAGCTGTCCGAGACAGACGTGCGCCGCGGACAGTTGGGGACCCAGCTCCAAAGAGCGAAAGCAGTCCTGCCGGGTTTCCGCAATCCACCGCGGATCCGCGGTGTTCAGATACATCTGCCAGTGAGCGTCGCCCCGTCCGGCGTAGGCAAGGGCATAGCCAGGATCGAGCTGAAGGGCACGATTGAATACCTGGATGGCAGACTGCACGTTTTCTGGCTTGTCGTAGTTCTGGAGGTATCCCCGCCCTTGCAGGTAGAAGTCATACGCGCCGGCCAGTTGCGTGCCATGCGCCCCGAGAACTTGGCGCTCGCGAGGCTGTACTTCGAGGTCGAGCATCTGGATCACAGCATCGACGACTTGATCCTGCACGGCAAAGGGATCAGCGGCATCCAGGGTAAGGCTTCGGGCTCGCAACTGGCTGCGGGAGCGGGTATCGACGATAGCGACATTGACACGCAAGGAATCGCCCGAACGGTGCAGGTTGCCTTCCACCACCACAGTCGCGCCGAACTCCGTCCGGGCATCATCCAGGGCCTTTACATTCTTCGTGCGAATTTCCTGGGCTGGGATCACCTGCAGCGTCGGGTCCATCGTCAACTGCGTCAGCTTGGCCGTGAGGGTCTCGGTCAGGCCATCCGTGAACGGTGTGGTTTGCGTAGCGGGGCCCGTGGAGAAGGGCAACACGGCCACCATCTTCTCGCTCGGCAGAGGAATCGTGGGCTTAGAGCGGGAGCGGTTCCAGAAAAGCAGTGCCGCCGCACCAAGGATCGCGATGGCAAAAACCGCGAGTCCCCGATTGACGACACGCCGGGCGGCGCCGAAACGCACGCGGACTCGGGGAACGAAACGGCCTTTCTCCGACTGCTGCACGGCGCGCAAATCTTCGCGCAAGGCAGCAGCCGTCGCGTAGCGGTCCTCAGGATTCTTCTCCAGCATGCGGCTGATGATGTCCTGCAACGTTTCGGGAACCTCTGGATTGAAACGACTGATAGGGGGAGGCGCCTCATGCAGGATGCGCTCACTGGTAGCAACGAAGCTTCCGGCGCGGAACGGATGCCGTGCGGTGAGTGCCTCGTAGAAAACGATACCGAGGGAGAAGATGTCGGCTCGGCCATCCGGCGTCTTCTCCAGGAGAACCTCGGGGGCCATGTAACCGGAGGTCCCGCTCAGGTGTGTGGGACGCTCCACAGTGGTGCTTTGATCGGAACGGGGCAGGTGCTTAGCTAGACCGAAGTCCAGGATCTTTACCTGGCCGGCGGGTGTAAGCATGATATTTTCCGGCTTGATGTCAGAGTGGATGATCCCGTTTTCATGAGCCGCAACCAGCGCATCGGCGCATTGAACCGCGATGTTCAGGAACTGCTCCAGTGTTAGTCTCTGGTAGAGCCGCTCCCGTAGAGTTCGGCCTTCGACGTACTCCATCACCAAGAAGCTTTCGCCCTCATCCTCGAAGAGGTCGTAGATGGCGGCAATGTGGGAGTCGTTGAGACGAGAGGCGTTTTCCGCTTCGCGGTGCAGCTGGTTGCGGTAAACCCGGTCGGCGCGCAAGCGGGATGCGATGTGTTTGAGCGCTACGGTGCGCTGCAGGCGGGTGTCTCGGGCGCGGTAAACTTCACCCATACCCCCGCCCCCCAGCCGGTCACCGACGACGAATCGGCCGATCGTTCTTCCGCTGAGGGATTCGCCAGAAGTCAAAGCCTGCGCGTTGTGTGCTTCGGATTCCGACATGCTGGACTCCGATCGCAGTGCCCAGGGGAGATCGGGTCCCCATGTCCACTGGCCGAAAACACGCCTCCCCGAAGACCGCAGTGGTACAAAATCCTACGCTTCAGCAGCGGACGGTGCAATCCGCGCCTGCTGGATGTCATGTGACCAGACTCTGTGCGGGCCTGAAATCAACAACTTGCAATATTTCCTCAGGCCACATTTCTGCTATGAATTCCCCTCATGTTTGGGTTCGCGCAAGCTTGGGTTTGGCTACTGGTTCGGCTGTTCGCCCTCGACAGGACCTTCTCATTGAGAATCTGGCCCTCCGTCAACAGTTGGCCGTTTTCAAACGGCAGAACGCTCGTCCCAAGCTGAGCATCGTCGACAAGGTCTTTTGGCTCTTGCTGCGCCGCCTTTGGCCCTCCTGGAAAACTGCGCTCATTGTCGTCTCGCCAGACACCGTAGTGCGTTGGCACCCGTGCCGGCTTGAAATTATGTTGAACTCGACGCGGACGAGGTTGGCAAGGCTGCACGTGCGAGACATAGACTGGCTAACCAACCGGGGGTTTTGACGCTTGACCGGCCTGGTTACAGTCACAGCCGAACAATCAGAACTTGTCCGTAAGTCCTAGAACGATGGCGCCCTGAGAGACGATTTCAGAACTCTCGTTGTCCCAACGACTTCCTGGCCTCGCTGGTCGAAACGGGCCTTTCCGTCACAAATAGGGAGCTCCGAACGATCCCAATATTCAGCTTGATGGCGGTGGGAATAGCACGTAGAATAGTGCTGCACGTGGATAAGTGTATAGCATGAAAGCCAACGTAACGCTGAAACTCGATACTGCCCTTCTGCGGGAGATCCGAATATTGGCCGCGGAGGAGGGTAGCTCGATCAGCGCTCTACTTGCTGCGAAGCTCGAGGAAATTGTACGCGAGCGCAGGGGATATGAACGGGCACGTAGGTGTGCCTTAACGCGGCTCAGGGAGGGCTTTGATCTGGGCTGGCGCTCTCCTGGTTCGCGGGCCGACCTTCATGAGCGATAAGTACTTTGTCGACACTAACATTTTGGTGTATGCGCATGATCGCGCGGCAGGAGTCAAACACCAGCGCGCCCGATCATTGATCGAAAAACTCTGGAATAGCGGCGGCGGCATTTTGAGCACTCAGGTTCTTCAAGAACTCTGCATAAATGTCCGCCGCAAGAGCAGCCATCCGTTATCAGTCGAAGAAACACGCAGGCTGATACGAGACTATTCGAGCTGGACCATTGTGATCAACACAGCTGAATCTGTCATAGAGGCGCTCGATATCGAATTCCGTCACAGGATTTCATTCTGGGATGCACTCATTGTTCAAGCTGCCGTGAGTTCCGGTGCTACAGTTCTCTATTCTGAAGATCTAGCACACGGACAGACTTATGGTTCGCTTCGCGTTGTCAACCCCCTCAACGGCCTGTCCTCCGAATAGAGCGGCATACGAACTACAAGCTATGATTTCATTGGTTCGGGCAGCTGCAGGACAGAATCTGCTTCGGGAAGTCGAGCCGAACTTAAGGTCGATGCCGAACTTAAGTGTGCGAAGGCCCCGGCAGGGGTGGCCGGGCCCGCCCTGTGATTAGGGTTCTCGAACCGGTACGTCAGGACAAACGCCCGACGGAGTGTTGACCGCCCGACAAACGAATATGAATCGCATCAACATAGATCATCTGACCGAAGCCGAACTCATAGACCTAAATCACCGCATCGTGCAGCGCCTCAGACTTATAAATCAGGTGCATGCCCACAAAGCC
>DATJVZ010000064.1:0-10063 GCA_035501575.1 Terriglobales bacterium
CCCGCGAGGTAAACCGCAATGATGGCGAGATCCAGTGAGTTGAGACCCATAGGGCGGGATCTACCTCACCAGCGTACCGGGCTTTCTCGAGCAATTGCTATGGCCGTAACCAAAGGTATCTGCTTGATTAATCCGTGACGAGTGCGCGAAGGGCGCGAGCGGGGAAATTCGAACTCGTGTGATAGAACTACGGGCATGAGTATCTTTGTCGGGATCGACGGCGGAGGCAGCAAGACTGCGTGCCTCATCGGCGACGAGAGGTCACGGCTGGGCAGCGCCGTCGCGGGTCCCAGCAACCTAGTGCGCGTGGGTGAGCCGACGGCCCGGGAAGCTCTTCACACGGCGATACGCCAAGCGTGTACCCAGGCTAAAGTCGATCTGTCTGCCATCAGCAGAACCTGCATTGGGATCGCCGGTGGGGCTCGTGCCGACACCGCCGGCGTTGTAAAAAAAATCGTTTCTGAGCTCCTTCCCGGAGAAATTGAAGTCGTCGGCGATATGGTGATTGCCATGGAAGCGGCAGCGGGAAGCGGCCCGGGAGTGGTGGTCATCGCGGGCACGGGGTCGATTGCCTATGGGCGAAACGAGGCGGGACGGACCGCTCGCGCCGGCGGGTGGGGCTTCGCAATTTCCGACGAAGGCTCCGCCCATTGGATTGGGCGGGCTGCCGTGGCTGCCGTGATGCGCGCCCACGATGAGAACCAAGGGACGGCTTTGCTCGAAGAGCTGATGAGAGCCTGGCAGGTGACGACGCGCGAGCAGATGATCTTGTCCGCCAATGCTTCTCCGTCTCCGGATTTCGCCGGGCTACTGCCAACCGTTATAGCTGCGGCAGACTCCAAGGACACGATCGCTCACGATGTCTTGGCACAAGCCGGTGCCGAACTGGCCAGCTTGGCCAAGATTGTGATTGCGCGGCTCTTTAGCGAGGGGCTAGGCGTTCCGGTGGCTACCTCGGGCGGGGTCTTCCGTAATGCTGCCTTGGTCCGGCGAATTTTCTACAATAACTTGCGGCTGCAGTATCCCAATATCAGCGTAAGTGAGAATGTTGTCGATCCGGTCGAAGGCGCGTTGGAGCTGGCTCGCCAGGGAGCGCGAGCGGCGGCCGGATGAAAGTCCAGTGATTCTCGGGCTTTGGGGGCGACAGCCTGGTGATCTAAACGGTGTCGAGCGATAGCGATCCCCGACCAAACGTCGAGAGTCAGGAGCCTATTGCCGCCGACGCTTCGCCTTCCAAGGGCATCGATTCCAAGCCGGCGGCTTCGCTCGAGGCGGCGATTGGTAGTTCCTCGATCGAGACACTCCAGGCAGCGGCCGCAGATCCTGCCTTAAGCGAAGACCTGGCCCTGGCCTTGCTACAACGGATGGATTTGCCGTCTGAGGTTCTGGAACGGCTGGGCAAGAGTAGGGCGGCGACGGGACGGAAAGTGAAGCTGGCCCTCGTCGGACATCCCAAGACCCCTCGCCACGTTTCGTTGTCTCTTCTACGACAGCTATTCACCTTCGACCTCATGCAGGTGGCTCTTACCCCGGTGATTGCGGGAGACATTAAGGTGGCCGCCGAGGAAACTTTGCTCAAGCGCCTTGAATCCATTGCCTCGGGAGCGCGTCTATCCTTGGCACGGCGAGCATCGGGACGGGTTGCGGCAGCGTTGCTACTTGATGCGGAACCACGGGTTGTGCAAGTGGCGCTAGAGAATCCAAGGCTCACGGAGGCAATGGTTCGACAAGCCTTGCTGAGACCAGAATCGGGGGCAGGGCTGGTGCGCGCGGTTTGCGAGCACCCCAAGTGGTCGCTACGGCGCGAAATTCGCCTCGCCCTATTACACAATCAGCAAACACCCGTTGACCGTGCGGTGGAGTTTGCCCGCTCCTTTACTCCTGCCCAGGTACAGGAGGTTTTGCGCAGTTCCCGCCTGCCCGCGATTATTAAGTCGTCCATCCTGAGCGAAGTTCGAAAGTAAGACTCGCTTAGTTGATCTCAGTCGAGCTCAATTGCGAAAGGCCTGGAAGGCCTAGTCCATGGTGTTGTTCGAGGAGTGGCCAGGAAGTGCATTTCTGCCCATACCAGGCTGCACAAACGGTACGGAAAGGCTAGAATTGACGGTCGAAGTGAATGCCGTAGGGCTTAACACTGAAATGGAACCTACTTACACTCTGTACCGTTGCGCTGGGCCGAATTGCGGGCTGTTGAAAGGATCGACCGACCGTTGGTGGCTGATGTGGTCCTCCTTTGGAGAGTTCAGCCGTCCGGTTCTCTGTCTGGCCCCCTGGAACGAGGAACTGGCGGCTCGAGAGGGAACTCTGCATGTTTGCGGGGAGCTCTGCGCGCAGCGGCTGCAGTCGCAATTTATGGGTAACGTGCTGGAAAACGAGTTCAGGCGCTCTCGAGCTTGAAAGATCCGACCTCGGTTGGCTTGGTTCAACGTTTTCCATTCCGTGAGCATCGTACATTCAGGCAGGATAGCTGCAGTCTCCTCGGGGAGGTGCCGGATGCGTGTTATGGCGAGTGTATTGGTACTGGCGGCAGTGGCATCGGCTCAGGTTAGCCCGCCGAAATCGGATGCAGCCAATCCGCCCTCGGCCAGTCCTCAGGCGCTGATTATTCCGTCGGGGACGAAAGTCCCGGTGGTCCTCAAACACGCGATTTCGACCCGGGGGACCCGAGAGGGAGACGCGGTCTATGCGGAAACTGCGTTTCCTGTGGTAGCGAACGGCCGGGTGCTCATCCCCGCCGGAACCTACGTCCAGGGGCGAATTAGCCATATCCAGCAAGCGGGCCGCGTCAAAGGCCATGCCGAGGTGCTCATGCACTTCACCACCCTGATCTATCCGAGCGGCTATACCGTGCTTTTGCCCGGAGCGGTCGAAAATGCGCCCGGCGTCGACAAAAGCAAGGTCAAGGACGACGAAGGTACGATTCGCGCGGATAGCCAAACCGGCCAGAAGATTGCAACTGTGGCTGGTACAGCCGCAACCGGGACCGTGATTGGTGCGGCCACGGAGGGGGGGAAAGGGGCACTGATCGGTTCGGCAATCGGAGGTGTGGTCGGGACGGCAATTGCCTTGCTGACCGCCAGTAACGAAGTCAAGCTCGATGCGGGAACCACCATCGAGATGGTCATTCAACGCGACGTGCCGGTCGATCCCGACCGCGTCCCCAAGACTACGAGCACGGCTTCCACCGCTCCCTAGAACGTTCGAGGGCGCCCTCCTAAGAGGATGCTAGACCCAAAGACGGAGAACCCAGCGCATACGGCCTCGGGGGCTTTCTTGAGCAACCGATAACAAGACTCGAAAAGCCACGGCTCAAGGACTCGCCAAGCTCGGCAGATTCCAATGACGCCAAACACTGATGACTCTCAGCGCGAAGCAGAGCAAGCCACCCAGGAACGCCGATGCGGAGGGCGAAAGGCCCAGTCTTCAGCCGATGACCACGACCGCCGAACCGGCTAAGGCGGCCGTCGCATAGACATCGGCACGAAGAACGCTTGGAATCTTGGCCAGTAGAACATCGCGGATTGTGCCCCCGCCTACGCCGGTAATTCCTCCCAGCAAGACTGCAATCAACGGCGGCATGTCGAAAAGGAGAGCCTTCTCCACACCGGCGACGGCGAATAACGACAGCCCGGCCGCGTCAAGAACCGTAATGACCTGCGCGGGAATGGCTCGCAAAAAACCGTTTAAGAAAAACGTGATGGAGGCACCTATAAATGCAGTGGCCGAGTACCGCCAATCGCGCAATGCATTGGGCGGCACGGAGCCGATGAGGACATCGCGTATGATTCCGCCACCTAAGGCGGTTGCGAATGCCAAGACCATCACACCCAGCAAGTCAAGCTTGCCGGCAATGGCAGCCGAGGCGCCCTCAATGGCGAAGAGAAGCGTACCGGCCAGATCCACCGCATAAAACAATTTGACCGATTTGATTTGCATGATGGTCCCGATCGACGGTTACTTCTTCAATTCGGAAGGCCAGTTCTCGACCAGGGTCAGGGGTGTATGCAAACTTCCTGCTTTAACCAATGCCAGGATGAGCCGCTGGCCGTCGGGGAATACGTCGTAAGAGGCAGAATTGAGATTTTGAAACACTCGCCGGTCCGAGAGCGGTTTGATTGTGCCCACCGCCAACGAGTCCTTACCAGCAGTGACCTCTGCCGCCATCAATACTCCGTCCGTCCGACAGAAGAACAGTTCACGCCCGTCCCGCCGCCAGCGCGGTGTGTAACCGCTTCCCGAGGAGACCTGCCACTTGCCTTTGGCCTCTGGAAACGACGAGACGAAGACCTCAGGCCGCCCGAGCTCGCTCGAAACATAAGCCAGCCAACGGCCATCGGGAGAAATCTGGCCACCAAAGTTCGGGTAGGGAGCATTCAAATAGGGAACGGCCTTGCGATCTCCCGTCAGGGTAAGAATTCTTATTTGCGGGATGTTTTGCCGGGAGACTGGGCGACTGTCGACGACCAGATAACGCCCATCCGCCGACCAAGATTGCGGACGTTCGTCATCCGGCGAATCATCTACCAGTTTCTCTTCCGCCGTTCCTGTCGCAGGCTTCACGTAAAGGCTGAACTTTCCGCTGCGGCTGGACGAAAAGGCGAGTTGAGAGCCGTCAGGGGACCAGGACGGATTGACATTCGTGCCCGGGCCGAAGGTAAAACGCGTCCGGACAATCGTGCGCAGATCGTTAATCCAGATCGTCGTCCCGCCTGCGGCTGAATCGTTGACCGCAAGCGCCAGCTTGGTTCCATCGGGAGAGAGGCGAAGGCTGTTCCAGTTTCCCGAAGTTTCCAGGGTGGAAAGCTGCTTGCCCGACCGATCGATCACGATTAGCTCGATATCGGGGGAGATGCCGAAACTGGAATACACCAACTGCCCAGCCTGCGATATCGAGAAGGTGGTGCGCAAGATGTTGGTCTCGATTCTCAGGTCGTC
Source organism: Terriglobales bacterium (assembly GCA_035501575.1). GTDB lineage: Bacteria > Acidobacteriota > Terriglobia > Terriglobales > Acidobacteriaceae > JAFAGX01. Next base: position 4,936 of record DATJVZ010000064.1, read on the forward strand.
AGCGATGGGCACCGCTTCTCCCGCCAACTGCAAGTTCGATAGATCGAACCTTTGCGCGACCAATGTGGTATTTCTGGCAAACACCAACCAACCCGACGAATACTGCGCCTCGCTCGTGCCGTCGAAGACTTTCTTGCGAGCAAGGGAACTGAGCGATCCTACATATAGCGCCGCCGGTCGGAGGTCTGAGATCTGCCGCGCCACGTAAAGAAAGTGCACACCATCGGGCAGAAAGCTGGGCCAGCGGTGGGTAGTTTCTTCCGTCGGAGCATCCAGTTGCGTGACGGCCGCTGGAACTCCCCCGTTCTCGGATACCCGATACAAAGGGCCGCCAATATTGGGGGCGAAAACGATGACTCCCTGACGGTTCCAGGTAGCGCCCCGTCCTAACGGGGCGTCGCAAATCACTTGCACGTAGCCGCCAGCGGCTGCCACCTTCTTCATTTTCGCGTCGCCGAAAAAGCCTATCCACTGCCCGTCGGGCGACCAGAAGGGAAGTCCCCCGCCATCCGTGCCGACGAGTTTTTGCGCCGCCAGGGAGTTCAGCGGACGTATCCAAAGACCAGATTGCCCCTCCGAAGTCTGTGCCGAAAAAACCAGCCGGGTACCGTCGGGAGAGAGCGCATACCCTGCATTGCTCACACCGTTAGAAAAAGACGCGTCCGGGGGAGGTTGAATACTCGAGCGAACCACGGGAGGAGCACCCGCGGGCCGCCGGAAGTAAGCCAAGCCGAGGACTGCCGAGATGGCGGCCAACAGAAGAGCCGTGGTGGCCAGCACACGTTCGCGGATTTTCCGCTTTGCGCTCGGCGACGTGCCCAGACCCGCAGCCGCCTGGGACCCGCCCTCGGCAATCCATTTCAATTGCAGCTTCAGATCATGTATAGACTGGAAACGTTCGTCCGAATCCTTTGCGAGGCACGTCTTCACCACCCAATCGAGCGCCGACGGCGACGCCGGCTGCACGGTGCTGATTGGCGCCGGATCTCGCTCCAGCACCGCCGCAATCACACTCGCCGTGGTCTTCCCCTCGAAGGCGCGCTTGCCTGTCGCCATCTCATACAACACCGCTCCCAGGGAAAAAATATCCGAACGCGCGTCTGCTTCTTTGCCCTCTAATTGTTCCGGCGAAATGTATTGAAACGTCCCGACCACCATGCCCTGCTCGGTTAGGGGCTGGCTCGCGTTGGTGGGGGCAATGGTCGCGGTCAGTGCCGATGAGGGCGGATTCGCCTGCTCCACGGCCTTTGCCAGCCCGAAGTCCATCAGCTTTGCTCCCGCCTTGGTCAGCATGATGTTGGCCGGCTTCAAATCGCGATGTATTACCCCGGTCTTGTGTGCCCTCTCCAGTCCTTCACAAATCTCTAGCGCGTACTTGAGCATCAGCTCTGATGACAACGGACCTTTCCTCAGCCGCTCGCCTAGGGTCTCGCCCTCCAGAAACTCCATAACCAGGAAGTCAACTCCGTCCTGGGTGCCGATATCGTAGAGGTGGCAAATGTTGGGGTGATTCAGCGACGAGATGACCCGCGCTTCGCGCTCGAATCGCTGTTTGGCTTGGGAATCTGGCGAAAGATGGGAAGCCAGAATCTTGATGGCGACCGTACGCTCCAAGCGCGTGTCGCGAGCGCGATAGACTTCACCCATCCCGCCGGCTCCGAGCGGGACCTGAATTTCGTAGGGCCCGATCTTCGTGCCAGGAGCGAGAGCCATGGTGCGTGCATTATAGCTTGAGCAAAGTGGCGCTTGGCGCTAGCGACAATCAAACCATTGACTGCACTCCGCGCAAATCCTGAATGGAGCGGAGCGAACTTGACTGACCGGGCTCGGCGTTGGTTGACCGTGAGTATTACTTCGGCAGTAAGGCTTCAGTAAAGTGCGTCGCTGCTTTCCTCGACGTACACTCACCCGGTGTGAGACCCGTCTATGCTAAAACACAGTGAGCGTACGGTGGCCCGCCTAAACCGGCCGTATTCACCTCTCGAGAAGCGCGATTGGGAACTCTGGGTGGTCGTTTCTTTCACCGGAATTCTGGTCAGCGCGGGGCTGCTTGCCATCCTGGTCGGAGCAGCCTTTAGGTTTGAGATTACCGTCTCACGGCGACTCGTCATTGGCCTTTTCGTTTTGTTGGCGTTATTGAACACGTATTTGCTCACCAGACGCTTTCCGGGTCGGAGACGTGTTCGCCAGCCCTTGATCCTAACCACACTCGAATGGGAACCGGGAAGCCTCCATCCGCGGCTCAAGCGCAGCCGCTCTCTCGGGGAGACCGTGGTTCCCCGACGACAGCCGCTCGAGCCGAGCCATGATTTGCCGCCGCAATGAAGGATTAAATGCCCACGCGAATGCGATAAGGCCTTTCAGCTCAAAGGTTTCTACTTCAAGGTCCAGCAATTTTGCTGCTATCACCACGTAAAAAGGCCCCGCCTTGCGAGCGGGGCCCGTCTTAGCGAGTACCGACGGCTGACTAGTACATATCGCCCATGCCATGTCCACCGGGAGCTGCCGGAGCTTTCTTTTCTTCCGGAATTTCCGATACCAGGGCTTCGGTGGTCAGCATCAGCGAAGCGATCGAGCCAGCGTTCTGCAATGCCGTACGGACCACTTTGGTGGGATCGAGCACACCCGCCTTGACCAGGTCTTCGTACTCCCCGGTCAGGGCGTTGTAGCCGTAGTTCGCATCCTTGGCTTCGGCCACTTTGCCCATCACGATGGCGCCTTCTTCGCCTGCATTCTCGGCGATCATGCGCAACGGCTCGGTGATGGCGCGCCTTACAATGTTCAAGCCGGTCTGTTCATCACCTTCCAGCTTGTGCTTCTCGAGCGCGCTCATGCAGCGGGCCAAGGCCACTCCACCGCCGGGGACGATTCCTTCTTCGACGGCCGCGCGAGTAGCGTGCATGGCGTCTTCGACACGAGCCTTCTTCTCTTTCATTTCTGTCTCGGTCGCGGCGCCCACCTTAATCACAGCGACACCACCGACCAGCTTCGCCAACCGCTCTTGCAGCTTCTCGCGGTCGTAGTCGCTGGTGGTCTTCTCGATTTGGCTGCGGATTTCTTTCACCCGGCCCTCGATCTCGCTGTGTTTGCCCTTGCCTTCGACGATCGTGGTGTTGTCCTTATCGATGGTGATTTTCTTGGCTTGGCCGAGATCGCTCATCTGCACGTTCTCCAGCTTGATGCCAAGATCTTCCGTGATCGCCTTGCCACCGGTGAGGATAGCGATATCCTGCAACATCGCCTTGCGGCGATCACCGAAGCCCGGCGCCTTTACGGCACAGACTTGCAGTGTGCCGCGCAGTTTATTGACGACCAGCGTCGCCAGCGCTTCGCCCTCGACGTCCTCAGCCACGATGAGCAGTGGCTTGCCGCCCTTGGCGATGCTCTCGAGCAACGGGAGCAGGTCCTTCATCGAGCTGATCTTCTTTTCGTGGATCAGGATATACGCGTTCTCGATGACGGCTTCCATCCGCTCGGGATCGGTGACGAAGTACGGGGAGAGATAGCCACGGTCAAACTGCATGCCTTCGACCACCTCGAGCTGAGTCTCCAGGGTCTTGGACTCTTCTACGGTGATCACGCCATCTTTTCCAACTTTCTTCATCGCCTCGGCAATGATCTTGCCGATGGTCTCGTCATTGTTGGCCGATACGGTTCCGACCTGAGCGATCATGTCTCCCGAGACTGGTTTGGAGTACTTGTCCAGTTCGCCCTTCTCGCGTTCCCCTTCTTTGTTGAGCTTGCCACAAATCAGCTCCACGGCCTTCTCGATGCCGCGCTTGAGTGCCATGGGATTGGCGCCGGCGGCAACGGTCTTTACGCCTTCGCGATAAATTGCCTGGGCAAGAACGGTAGCCGTAGTGGTTCCGTCACCAGCGACGTCGGAAGTCTTGGAAGCGACTTCGCGCACCATCTGCGCGCCCATGTTCTCGAGCGAATCCTTCAGTTCAATTTCCTTGGCTACGGTAACGCCGTCCTTGGTAATGGTCGGGGAACCGAATTTCTTCTCAATCACGACATTGCGGCCTTTAGGGCCGAGCGTTACCTTTACGGCGTCGGCCAGAAGGTTGACGCCACGCAGGATCGCTTGCCGCGATTCCTCTCCATGTACGATCTGTTTTGCCATAGATGTTCTCTCCTAAGATTTATGAATTTGTAGCTGAGGTGGCAAAAGCTTTGAGGGCTTGAGCCGCTCGCTACTTTCTTGCTCCCGCGGGTTCTTTCTTGGTGGCGCCGGTAATGATGCCGAGGACTTCTTCTTCCCGCATGATGATGAAGTCTTCGCCATCCAGCTTGATCTCGGTGCCGGAATACTTGCCGAAAAGAATGCGGTCGCCTTCCTTTACATCCAGGGGACGAACCTTGCCCTCTTCGTTGATCTTGCCCTTGCCGACGGAAATGACTTCGCCCTCCTGGGGCTTATCCTTGGCGCTGTCGGGGATAATAATTCCCCCGCGGGTGGTCTCAGCTTCTTCCACGCGACGCACCAGGATGCGGTCGTGTAGTGGGGTGAATTTGGCCATAGCTTAGAAACTCCTCTCGTTTGAAATGTTGGTGGGTCAAATCTGCAAGGATACTCGCTAGAGCTTCCCAACTGAATTGTTGGCACTCATGGTTGATGAGTGCTAATTGTAAGGACATTGATCCTGTGCTGTCAAGCCTACACCCATGATATCTATGTAAGTATATTATACTTAATAGTTTATAGATAATTAGATGAATGGCGTCCGCAAGGTCGGATGGATAATTCGGGAAGGGAAGACGGGTTCAAAATCCGATGACAAGAGTCTTGTCAAGGCAGCCGATGGCCGGGCGCTCCCTGCCGCCCTCAATCAACTTGGGCAGGAACATACGAGCATAGCTGGTTGCCAGCATCGAATCGGAGCCTGGCTGGCGATGTCAATTCCTGCGCAAGTTCTTCTATGGCCGCAAACCTCTACACCTGGGGGTTCAAACTGAAACCAGTTCGCAGGCACTCGCAAGCCAACGGCGTGGAAAAATTGCCAGTTCACAAAGTGCGCTTACTCAGGTTTTCTTAAACAGGAGATTCATTTTCGCAACCGGGGATTCTCCGATACTCACATGATCGTTGACCAGTGAATCTGCATCCAACTTTTAACCTCATTCT
>DATJVZ010000065.1:0-2864 GCA_035501575.1 Terriglobales bacterium
GCGCGAGGCCAGATGATCGAGCTTCGCGGCTTGTTGGTCTATCGAGGTGACGAGGTCCGTTTGCAGTTCGGACAGACCGCCGATGGCTAAAAGGCCGGAGCTGGCGGTCCTGGCGATCGCCAAGGGCGTCTTGAATTGATGCGCCAGAGCGTCGAGAACGGCCGCGCGCAGTTGCTCCGCCTCGCGGGCCGCCTGTGCGTGAGATTCTCTCTGCCGCGCTCTCAAGCGCTCCAGCGCGATTCCACAAAGCGACGCTAGCGCGGTAGCAGCCAGCTTGTTCATCGCAGTATCGTGTAACGCTAAACCGCCCACCGCCCGGGTGCCCAGCCGGAGAACGCAATACCAGCTTCTCGTTCCCGGATGGAAGCAGTCGGCGGCCAGGAAATAGGCGTCCCGCGTCAGTTGTTTAGCACCCACAGGACTGGCGCCGCTTTCATAGGTTGTGGCCGACAGGGCGTCGAACAATTGAACGGCGTTGAGCTCAAAGATTTCCCGGATCAGCGAGGTAATCTGATTTCCCAGGTCGTCCCCAGAGCTGTCCAAAAGCAGGATTCGTCGCGACGTTTCATAGAGCCGCTCCATGTCGCGCCGCCCGGCAATGGCTTCTGCCGCTTGCGTCTGGGCGCGAAGTGACAATCGGCTGATCACTAAAGCCGTGAACTCAAAAGCGCCGAGCGCAACCCAGTTTGCCGGACTATTTGCGAAGCTAAATATGGGCGGAACAAAAAAGTAATTCAGGCAGGCCGCAGCGGCGACTGAGATCCAGGTAGCCTGCCAGAATCCGCCGTACAATGCTGTCAATACCACCAGGATGAGATAGAGAAATCCGGTGAATGCAAAACTTTGGCCGAAATGAAAGGATAGCCAGGTGCAGGCAATCAGGCCGGCGAGAGCGAGGCCGCTAGGCACCGCCCATCCAATCCCGGCCTTCAGTCGAGAAGGCAGACCCCAAACCCAGTTAGTCCGGGTACCGGAATGCGCGACCTTCGTGAGTCGCTCACGGGGCAGCAACATCGTTGCCCTGTTCAACCCAAGCATAAAGAATGACCCGACTCAGAATCGACCATGACTGGACAAACGTCAGAGTTCTAGTTTGCCCATAAACTCCATTTCACTCAGCTCGAAATCCTGGGCGAAAACAATCCGGCCGATGTGCGCCTCGAATTGAATTCGCCGGTCTTTCGTGGTGATTTCCGCGGACAAGGGAAACAGGTAGACGACCACCAAGCCATCTTCCCGCTGGAACACTTCAACCCTGACCGGCCTCACATCCTTTTTCCCCTCGCGCTTCAAAGCGGCCAGATCCTTCAGGGGCTCCCCCAATTTCTTGGGATCGCCTTTGAAGTCGCCGCCGGGAACGCCGTAGACGGCGATGCGGTAGCCGTCACCCTCCAGCGTGGGAGGCTCGAGTTCGTGTGATTTCAGCTCCGCGAGCCGAACCGGGAGAGCGCTCTCCCAACGCAATTTCAACGTAATGGATTGGGGAAGAGACCGGGCGCTGCGGTCCTCGCCTCCGGGTCCTGTGAAGACATTCGGGGATACTTTTGGCCCGCTGCCCTTCGGATCCACTCCCTCATTGCCGACGCCGCGGGGCTGTCCCATTAGTCCCCCTTCCCTGAGTTGTTCCTCCGTCAGCCGGCGCGTAATCACAGCGGTGACCCGCCTCGCCCAAGGTGAGGCGGTGAGGAGTTGCTTGGCATCCTCTTCGGTCCACTGGGCGGCTGGCTTGCTCTTCCAAGCGGGTTCCGCAGCCATAAGGTGAGCCGCGGTTACCACCAAAAAGAGCGATTGCACCAGGAAACTACGCATCTGCCATCTCAACAAACCAGAGCAGCGATCCAGCTTCCACCCGGAGCGCTGCTCTGTCATTACTCACGCATGTGCCGTGCTAGAACTTCACCATCACGCCGATCGAAACCTTCATTTCACTGCGGCGAAGGTCCGGGAACCAGACACTGCCGGGTCCACCGCAAGCAGTTTCTGCCGCAGACAGAGTCGCGGTTCCCGATGAGGCGCCCGACATGCACGTGTAGTATTGAGGAGCGCCGTTATTCCCGCCCGGAGGCGTGACCCCGCCCCGCCCGGCGAAGTATGGGATGTCCGAGTGACGATAGCCGGTCTCGATCCACCAGGTAATGTACTGTCTGGGCATCCACTGGAAAGTAACGGTGCTGTCCCACATATGGGCTCGCATGCCGGGGCTTTCCGGAAAATAAACCGAACCCGATATAGCGTCGGCCCCATCGATGGGCGGCAGCAAAGTCAGATACCGTCCCCAGTTACTCATCTCTCCGCCGCCGAACGTGATGGCGTACAGGTCCTTGTGGAACCACAGCCGGTCGTAGAGCATCCAGCCCACAAAGGATGATTTATTTTTGCTCGGCGCCCCGGTGCACTGAATTCCACCGCCATACTGGCACCCCGCATCTGCCGTAAGAGAGAATGCCATCTTCGAAAGACCAGTGCTCTCCGGCTTGTTGAAGTATCGGACCTCAATGCTATCATCCGTGTGAATACGTTCGGTGTGCGGAAGACCCAGGTTATCCTGTCCGTACCCGTACTGGTTCGCGACGAGCTTAAACCATTCTTTTGGCATCCAGAGGAGCTGTCCTCCAAGACCCTGATGGCCGTTATATCTGGCGTAGGATTGCCATCCATTGATGAACCAGGGTTCAATTTTCAATTTATTAGTGGGGAACCATTGAACGCGCACGCCGTTGAAAAACCAAGGCGTGTTCGAGGACACATACGACGGCTGGTAAGTCCAGTTATCAAAGTTATAGTAACTAAACAGGCCGATGTACGACACGAAGATTCCCGCGTCGACATTCAGTCCGTGATTGACGTTGAAGTGGTACCCGCCA
>DATJVZ010000066.1:0-17553 GCA_035501575.1 Terriglobales bacterium
TTGGAAACAGCGTATGCAATCACCGCCGGGGGAATCTATGCAATATGGAAGAAATCAGCATGATGGATCCACTAACTCATATTCGGAGTCGGGCAAAGAGACCAGAAATTGGCTCGTCGGCGCCACGCATGGACGAAGAAAATGACTCTAGCATAGCTAGAATGTGGACTTCGACGTGTAGTAGCCCGAACGGTGACGCACGGCATAATTGGAGCCCGACGCTGTGCCTGCGATTTTTACCTGAATTCGGCGGAAATCGGATTCCGATATTCGCTGCGCAGGGTAATAGGCGAGCAGATATTGCGTGCGTAACTCGTCGCTAATCTTGTGGAAGGCATCGTCGAGTTGTGACACCGTGGTGGCATAGAAGTACTTCCCGCCGGTGTCCTCGGAAAGTTGGATGAGCGCGTGTTCTCCGCCGATGTCGCGGCCGGCACTGGCCTCGATCGGAACAATAATGATGCTGTAAACGATGGCTTCGGCTTCCTGCGCCGCGCGCAGCGCCTCTTTGTAATCGACCCGGCTCACGGTATCGCCACCGTCGGTAATTACCACCATGACCTTTCTTCCTTGCCTCGAGGCGAGCGACTGCGCGCCCAGATACAAGGCATCGTAAAGCGCGGTTGCTGCCCCCAGCCGCGGACGATCAATGGCGTGATCGATCGACTTCAGGTCGGAGGTAAATCGCACCACTTCGCTCACCACTTCGTTGAATTCGTAGACCGACATGGCATCGACCGGGCGCAGGATGGCGTGCGCGAAACGACGGGCGGAATTCAACTCGAGAGGCAGATCCTTCCGTGTGCTCAGGCTGGTGTCAATATCCATAACAATCGAGAGCGGAAGGGCAGATTCTTTGTCGAACGCGGCGATCGTCTGAGGCTTGCCGTCTTCCTCCAGTTCGAAGTTATCCTTCGTGAGGCCGCCGATCGGCGCACCGTGCTCGTCGGTTACGGTGACGAACACGTTCACCATTTTCACATTGACTTTGAAGGTGGAGTTGGCTTCTTGTGCCGAGTTCGCGGAACTACCTTTCGCCGGGGCCGCGCCGCCCGAGGCCCAAGGCGGCTTGGGGACTTGTGCACCCGCCAGCACCGCGGTCGCAGCCAGGATAGGAACGAGATTTCTCATCAGAGAATTGGACATGCTCCCGGCGTCCTATGCGGAGCCCGAAAAAACAGCGCACCCCCAACCGCAAAGACCGCGTGGGAAGAATCTGCTCAGTTAGATGCAGGCTTTTCGGGACAGCTGCCTTTGTGCTCGGCAAGCTCCTGGGGGAACGGCTCGCCGTCCGCCCATACTGCGCCATCCGCAAAGTGCTCCTTTTTCCAAATGGGCACCGTCCGCTTGAGCGTGTCGATCAAATAACGGCCGGCATCAAAGGCAGCAGCCCGATGTGCCGAGGCAACCACGATCACCACGCTGGCCTCGCCAATGGCAAGGCGGCCCAGGCGATGTACGATGAGAGCCTCTCGCACGGGAAACTTCGACAATGCCTGTTCGACCAGGCTCTGCATCTGCTTGAGAGCCATCTCTTCATAAGCTTCGTAATCGAGAAAAAGGGTGCGGCGGCCGCGGCTGTTGTCCCGTACTATGCCTTCGAAAACCACCACTGCACCATCGGCCGGGCATTTCATTTTCTCGAGCAGCGCAGGGGTGTCGATTCTCTCGCGGGTGATTTTGACCCAAGGCGTACGTCCGATGGTTCGATCGAGGGTAGCGTCTTGCGATCCCCCGCTCACGGGTGGGAGCAGTGCCACCTCGTCCTGAGGCTCGAGCTTCGATTCTGGCGGAGCGTATTGCTGATTGATCGACATCGCGATCGAAGAGCTCAGAGCCTTAAGTTCTGGAATGCGCTCCTCGTAGTAACTCAGCACGTCGCGCAAGATGGCACGCTCTGGCAAGCTGAGCGAGTCTTCGGCCTGGCCTACGAGATCCTTGAGGACGCCGAAGAAAAGCACCCGAACCTGCATCGCACCCTCCAGTTTACCGAAAATCGCTGCGCCCGATCCGGGTCGGAAGAAGGAATCGACGAAAAAATGCCGGTCCTCGCATCGAGGAGAACCGGCACTCGACTTGATTCCTGGCCAGCCCGGTTACTAGCGGGGCCTCGCGGTCTCGTGGGGAGCGGGTTGCGACGCCCTGGAAGGCTGGGGTCTTGGCTCTGCCGTTCTCGGCTGCTGCGGGCGCTGCTGTTGCCAGGTCTGGAATTTCTGCTCCTCGCTTTGTTGCCGTTGAGGATTCTCCTGGACCGGCGGCGCCGGGCGCACATACGGGTGGCCGCCTTGGGCAGACGGAGGGCGTGGCACGGGGTGGGCCGACGCGGTTGCCGTCGGTCTTGACCCCGCAGGCCGAACTTCTGCCGCTGGCGGTTGCGGATGAGACGCACTTTCGGGTAGGCCTGCCGGTTGCGGTTTGCCGGGGGTTTCCGTGCGCAGATTCGCAGCCTGGCGCTGCTCAATCGACGGACGCGGCGGTGTAGGAGCCCGGGTGGCTACGACTTGTCGATTTTCGACCCGCGCAGGCGGCCGGGCTGCAGCGGGACGACCGGCGCCGAGCACACTCTGCTTTACCGGCTGCACGGGCACATCGTGGACCACATGGGCGTCGGCGATCTGACGTGCGTCAACCCTGACCAGGTTGCTGTTCACCGGACGCGCATTGACAAAAGTCTGGTGGGAGATCGCGGTCACGGCGTTCGGCACCCGCTGGTTAACGTAGGTCACCCGGTTCACGGTCGTCGTGTTGCGATTGTTAATGATCGTCGTGTTGTAAACATTCGTTACTTGGGTCACGGTGACGCGAGTATTGGTGATGTTCACATTGTTGACGTAGGTAGGGCTGGTTCGATACCAGGGCACGAACACCTCGCGGGGAGCCAGGGGAAACCAAGCTACCCCGGGTCCTCCGGCGCCGACTGCGAACCCAGCGCCTCCCACGAAGGCTACGAAAGCCGGTGCGTATACCGGCCGTACGGCAATCGGCCCGGGCGCCCAGCACCAGGCGCCCCCTACGAAGGCCCAGCGACCGTAATGAAAGGGAGCAAAGCCCCAAGGCTCATCTTCGACCCAAGTCCAGCCCCAGGGCGCGATCCAGACCCAATGGCCAAAGCGGTAAGGAGCCCATCCCACGGCAACGCCCACCGGCGTCCATACCGGTCCATAATCCGCCGCATAATGCCATTGACCGTACTGGTCCAGATCTTCGTAGCCAGTCATCTCGGTCGATATGTAATTGGACGATTCAGCACGGTCTTCGAGGTCATCCCGGTTGAAGGCGAACTGATCAAAATCATCGTTGCCAGGAACCTGCTCGATTTCGTGATCCAGTTGGTCGGCGCCGTTGAAGCGCGCCCGCTGTCCGGCGATCACCACATAGGAGGCGCCGCCGCCCGTGACTTCCCCGCGCCCCTTCCACACCGTGACGTCCGTCTCGTCCCCGGTGCTGTTCACATCCACGCGGTACTCGCCCGTGCGTTGCACCACGAAAGCGGAGTTCGGGGTATCGATCTCGAAGTGGTCGTTGTCATCCAAGTGCCGCAGGCGAAAAATCAGGGAACCTTGCGACAGACGCACTTGCGTCGTCGTGTCATCCAGTTCGAGAAGGGTAATGCTGGATTCCGAGTCAATGCGAAGCGAGGCAGAACCGACTTGCAGTTCGGCGCGCGAGTCCTTGTCCGCCCAGAGATTATCGCCCGTCGTCAAGGGACGATTGTGCACGGCTTCGACCCAATCGCCTTCTCCCCCGGGCTGGAAGGAAACCGAGCCTGAGGAATAACTCAAACGAGCGGCTCGGCTGGGAGGATCCTGAGCCGGCGCTGCCTGATCCGGCGCTGACTGTGCCGGTGCTGCTGCCTGATCCGGCGCCTCCTGACCCGGCGCTGCCTGATCCGGTGGGGCTTGCGCCCTGACTTGAGTGGGCACTTCCAGGCTGAGCAAAATTCCCAGCCAAACGATTAGAACGGCCAGGATCTTGGTTGTCTTCATGGTTGACTTCCTCGCTGCGGCGGTACGAGGCCGCTCCGCAAAGGATTAAACACGGCCGTCGTCGACAAGTTCTCTAAGGAATATCCCGTCTCCCGAAAGGGAAGGCAAACAAAAAGTACCGTTACCCCTTTGGAGTACCGGTACTTTGGTCACTTCGGCGATTTTCAATTTTTAGCCGACGGTTTGCTCCAGGACTTTTTCCCGTTCCTCGGCGTCCTGTCTCTCCTCGATGGGAGTGGCGGGCAAAGCCAGCTCAAGAACTTCATTGATGCTCTTCACATAATGAATATGAATGTTCTCGAGTTGCTCCGCGGTCAAATCCTCCTCCACATTGGTCTTGTTCTCGGCCGGCAGGATCACATCACGCACCCCGGTTCGCTTCGCGGCCAGGACTTTCTCCTTCACTCCGCCGATGGGCAGTACGTTTCCGCTGAGCGTGATTTCCCCCGTCATCGCCGTCAACGGCCGCACCGGACGGTTGGTAAGCAGAGAAACCAGGGCGGTCGCCATGGTGATACCCGCCGAGGGTCCGTCTTTCGGAATGGCTCCGGCTGGGACGTGAATATGAATGTCATGCTCGGCAAAGAAATTCTCCGCAATGCCCAGCTGCAAAGCGTTGGAACGCACCCAGGTCAGTGCCGCTTGCATGGACTCTTGCATCACTTGACCGATCTGGCCGGTCATGGTGAAGCCGCCCTTGCCTTTCATGACGTTGGCTTCGACGAAAAGGATATCGCCGCCCGAAGGAGTCCAAGCCAAACCTACGACCACGCCGGCACGCTTGGTGCGTTCGGCAATTTCGCCTTCGGCCCGAATCTTAATGCCTCCGAGGAATTCCTGAATCACCTCGGGAGTTACGATCAGCTTTCCGGTTTTCCCTTCGGCCAGGCGGCGCGCCTGTTTCCGACAAATGGTGCCGATGTTGCGCTCCAGATTCCGCACCCCGGCTTCGCGTGTGTAGTGGGCGATGATGATGCTGATCGATTTCTCCGGGAACTCGATCTGGTCGGCGGTAATCCCGTTCTCTTCGATCTGCCTGGGGACGAGGTACTGAAAGGCGATGTGGATCTTTTCTTCTTCGGTGTAGCCCTGCAGTTCAATGATCTCCATGCGATCGCGCAAGGGCTCGGAAATCGTATCGAGCACGTTCGCCGTGGTGATGAAGAGCACCTTCGAAAGATCGAAGGGCACGTCGAGATAGTTATCGCGGAAGGTGGCGTTTTGCTCCGGATCCAGGGCCTCGAGCAGCGCCGATCCTGGGTCGCCGCGGAAATCGCGCCCCACCTTGTCGATCTCGTCCAGCATGAACACTGGATCTTTGGTCTCGGCGCGGCGGATTCCTTGAATAATCTGGCCCGGCAAGGCACCAATGTAGGTGCGACGGTGGCCGCGAATTTCGGCCTCGTCATGGACGCCACCGAGCGAAATGCGGACGAACTTCCTCCCTAAGGCGCGGGCGATCGATTTGCCCAGCGAAGTCTTGCCTACCCCCGGAGGGCCCACAAAGCAAAGAATCGGCCCTTTCATCGTGGGTTTCAGACGGCGAACCGACAGATAGTCGAGAATGCGGTCTTTCACCTTCTTGAGATCGTAATGGTCGGCCTCGAGAACCTCCTTGGCCTTGACGATATCCACGTCACCGCCGGAAGTTCTCGCCCAGGGCAGTACTGCCAGCCACTCGATGTAATTCCGGGTCACCGAATAGTCGGCGGCCATCGGTGACATGCGCGAAAGCCGCCCCAACTCTTTGAGCGCTTCCTTCTTGACCTCGTCGGGCATGCCCGCGGCCTCAATCTTCTGCCGGAGCTCCTCGGTGTCCCGCTGCCCTTCATCCTGCTCGCCCAGCTCCTTCTGGATGGCTTTCATCTGCTCGCGGAGGTAATACTCGCGCTGGGTCTGTTGCACCCGGTCCTGCACCTCCGATTGAATCTTGTTGCGGAGCTGCTGAACTTCGAGTTCTTTGGCCAAATGCTGATTGATTTTCTCCAGGCGCACGCGAACATCGGAAGTTTCAAGCGTGTCTTGCTTGTCGGCCGTCGACAGAGACGGCAGCGAAGACGCAATGAAATCGACGAGGCGGCCCGGCTCCTCAATGTTCATGGCCACGGTCGAAAGCTCGTCGGACAAAGTAGGAGATCCGGCCACGATCTGCTGAAACAAGGTCAGAACGTTTCGTTGCAGAGCTTCGAGTTCGGAACTCTTCGGGGGAATTGCCTCCGGTACGGTGTCAACCCGGCCGCGCATAAAGGGCGCGAGTTGGGTAAACTCGCCCAGTCGTACCCGTTCCAGCCCTTCGGCGAACACAAACAGGCTCTGGTTGGGCATCTTTACCACTTTGTGCACGATCGCCAGGGTCCCGATCGTATAGAGGTCGGCAGGCTGGGGAGCATCCACCCGGGCCTCCCGCTGGGCCACCACGACGATGGTTTTGTCCTCGCCCAGAGAATTAATGAGCTGAACCGAACTCTCGCGGCCTACCGTAAGGGGCAGAACTGCATGAGGGAATAAGACCGTATCCCGTACGGGAAGGATCGGAAGAGAGCGGTCTTGCTCGGGTACCGTATTAGTTTCTTTAGTAGTATTGCGCTCAGCGCGTGAGTGCTGTGCCATATTTCACCTTGAGTGAGACTTACTCAAGTTTTGATGATTCGGATAGCCCGAAAGATGCAAGCCGGTCTTTTCCATGGGCTAATCGCGCGTGAGGATTCTAACCCCTTTTCCCCGAGCCTTGCACGAACGAAGGTACAACAAAGCTAAAGGCACGTGCGTTACCCAAAAAGATCCTCGAGATCCTCAGAACCCGGGACAATCTCGCAAAGGTCTTAGCACCAACCAAACGGCTGCGGGGCACATTGCGGCAGAGTGACAGTCATGCCGCAGGATAAATGCCCAGAATCTTCACCAGCTCCGCCACCTTCTTCAAGCTCTTGAGGGCCTTGCGAGCAACCGCATCATCCCCACGCAATATGTCGGCGAAAAAGCTGTATTGCCAGGGACGGCCGCGAATGGGACGAGACTCGATTCTCGCCAGATCAATGCCACTGGCGGCAAAAGCACCCAGGGCTCGGTGTAGTGCGCCGGGGACATTCTTGACCACGAAGGCAAGCGAGGTCTTGTTGGCGACCGCCAGGACTTGGCGCCGCTGGCGGATGAGGAAAAACCGAGTAAAGTTCCGCTTGTCGTCCTCAATTCCCGCGGCGAGGATCTTTCCCTTATACACTCGCGCCGCCTGCCGTCCGGCGATGGCGGCGGCATCGGCAATGCCATTCTCAAGCACATGTTTTACGCTGCCCGCAGTGTCGTAAAAAGGTACGGGCTGAATCCGGCGGTGGTTGAGAAAGAACTTGCGGCACTGGTCCAAAGCCACAGGGTGAGAGAAAACCCGGCGCAAGTCGCGGATCCGAACCCCTCGAGCCGCGATCAGATTATGTGCAATTCGCAGGCGCAATTCCCGCTGGATGAATACTTTGCGCGCCAGCAGCAGGTCAAGGTGCTCGGCCACCGACCCGGCTAAGGAATTCTCGATGGGAATAATGGCGGCTCGCACCAATCCTCGTTCGAGGCAGTCGAAAACATCTGCCGAGCGAGCACAAGGTTCGATGGAACAATACGGGACCATTAGCATGGCCGCCTGATGGCTATAGGAGCCGGTTTCGCCTTGGATGGCGATCTTCATCCTTATCCTTTTTCTTGCTTCCGTGTGGTATCCGCACTGGGATCAAGCCTCTTCTCGAGGATGAGCGCATCGACCCCATTCAGATAATAGCGAGGGATGATTTTGACGACCCCATATTGGTGCCGTTTGTAAAACGCCAAGGCGGCCGTGTTATCCACAGCGGTCTCGAGCGTGACCGCCCGGCAGCGCACTAGTTCCAGGCGCTTCTCCGCCTCGCGTAGCAGCTTCGAGCCGAGACCGGAGCGACGGCAGGCGGGCAGCACATCAATGCTGATGATGTGCCCGATGCCTCGCCGATTCACTTCGGCAATGATGAAGCCAAGGACCCCGGATTCGCCGGCTTGAGAATTCCCTGGCGTTCGTCCTTCAGCGCGAACAAGTTGCGCGACCACGGTAAAGGAGCCTCCTCTGCGGATGAACGCCGCCAACTCCGCTCGGGAATACGCCAGCCTCGGGGCAAAGCACTGCTGGTCGATTTGCCACAAAGCTTCAAAATCTTCCTCTTGAAAGTCCCGCAACACGAACCCCACTCACCCATTGTATCCGTCCAGTTTCGCCTGTTTAAGAGACTCCTCGAGAAGCAGAAAAAAAAACTTGTCAGACTGTTGCCTTGCTCGCATCCCAAGACGTAACATTCGCTCTGAGAGCTGTTGTGCGGACCGTTTTCCTACTCGATTTGATTGCCGCAGTCCTCTTGGCCGGGCTCTGGTACTTCCTGTTCGCCCGCTACAACCGACGCAAGGGGACGCGAGCCCTGCGTTGGGTTGAGGCGGCGTGCTCGAACCGCGCCCGCATCGTGGAGGCTCGCTGGCTTGGCGCCTCCCGTTTACAGGCACAACTGCGATTCGCCGCTCACTGGTTCGAAAATGCCAGAGTGACCATCCGCTTGATTCCCCGACCGCTGCCTATCCAATGGATGCTCAGCCATTGGCACAGGCAGAGGGAAACCCTCACCTTTGAAGCCGACTTAGACTATGTGCCGGGAATTCGATTGGAGATCCGCCGTCATCGTTGGTTAACCGATAGCAACTGCAACCTTACCCAAAGTTCGCGGAACTGGACTGTCTCCCGTCCCGGTCCGATCATCCTCACCACCTCGGCGCAGTGGCAACGAGAGCTGCCTCCCATCGTGAACACCCTGATGACCACGCGCGGCCATAACCTGCTGAGCGTGCGCCTTGATCCCGACTCGCCGAACTTGGCCGCCACCATAGACTTAAACGCGCTTTCCGACGAGGAGGCGGCGGCTGGATTCCTTGGCGTGGTGCGCGATTTGGCAGCCGGCGCGTCCGCGTCGCGTCCTTAGCTCCGAAGCTGACTCCCGATCATTTCAGCGCGACCGGTCGACATTCGCTGCGCTTCGAGAGAGCTGGATGGTGGGCGCACGCAGGTTGCCCTCCTGAGTTGATTACGTTCGAGGCCGGCCGACTGGAAACCACCGACATCATGGGGCTTCGCTCTTGTTCGGCTCCGGAATGAAGCGATAACCCACCCCTCGCACGGTCAACAGGTGCTCGGGTTTGGACGGATTCTCTTCGATATAGCGCCGCAACCGGACAATGAAGTTATCGATCGCGCGGGTGTCGGTGTCTTCGTCTAACCCCCACACGTCCTCCAGGATCGACTTGCGGGAGACCACGCGCCCACGGTTGTTGACCAGGTAGCGGAGCAGCTGCGCTTCCATGAAGGTAAGCTGGATCGTGGTCGCCTTCCCTCGCAGTTCCAACTTGTCGAAGTCGATCACACGCCCATCGAACAGGAACTCATCGTGGTCCGAAGTTCCGCCCGATCGCGAGGCGGAATCAGCGCTCGTCACACTCATGCGAGACCAATCCCGGCGCCGTAGTAATCCTTGTAACCGGGCCAGGAGAATGGGCAGTTCGAATGGCTTCGGAAGATAGTCATCCGCGCCCGAGGCGAATCCTTTGAGCACGTCTTCCGGCCGGCCTCGGGCTGTCAACATCAGGATGGGCACAAAGTTCTTGGCCGCGCGTAATTCCGCAGCTATGGCGAACCCATCCTTGCCGGGCAGCATGACGTCGAGCACGACGGCGTCGAAATTTTCACCACTCCCCGGCTTGCCCGGATTGTCCCCAGTCCGAGAACCGCCTAAAAGCCATTCCAGCGCGGATTCTCCATCGACCGCGACTTCGACGGAGTGACCCTCGGCTTCCAGGTTGAAGCGCAAGCCTTTGACGAGATGCGTCTCGTCTTCTACGATCAGCACGCGGCTCATCGCGCGCTCCTGGGTAACTCCAACACCACGGTGGTGCCGGTACCGTCTCCCTGGCTCTGGGCAAAGACCCGTCCGCCGTGCTTTTGGGCGATGGCCCGCACGATGAACAGGCCCAGTCCGGTTCCCTTGACATGGGTCAGCGTACGGTTCGGCACGCGATAGAACCGCTTGAACACACGCTTCAATTCGGCAGGCGGGATTCCTACCCCGCGATCGCGCACCTTCAGGGCGACGCGCTTCTCATCCGGAGACTCGATGCGAACGGAGATGTCGACCTTGTCCCCCGAGTACTTAATCGCGTTGTCCAAGACGTTGGAAACTGCGGTGCGGAGTTCATCAGGGTCGCCCCTCACCACCGCCCGATGTCCTTCCACCGGGGGGTCAAATCGTACCGCCTCGGGCGGAAGGTCGCGGCCGTTGCGCGCCAGTTCCATGCAGTCGCGCACCAGACCTTCCAAGTCCACCTCCACGGGTGCGACCGTCTTACGCCGGTGTCCGGCGATGCCAGCCTTTAACACTTGTTCCACGGTTCCCAGCAGACGGTCCGTGTCATCGAGCATCAGCCGGTAAAATTCCTTACGTTCGGCTTCAGCGACCTCGCGGCGTTGCAGCGTCTGCAAGTAAAGACGGATAGAAGTGATTGGAGTCTTCAGCTCGTGAGTCACGGCATTGATGAAACTGTCGTGTTGTTCGTTGCGGCGGATTTCACGCAGGAGAAATATGGTGTTAAGCACGAGCCCCGCGGTAATCGCGGTAAAGAAGACCACGCCCAGAAAAACCTTGATGCCTTCGCGCCAGTTGAGGATGATCCAGCCCATCCCAACTGCGACCGCAACCCCGGCCAGACCAACCCCGAGGATCAGAAATGAGATGGTCGCCCTTCGCCGGCTGGTGATGCGCATCCGCAAAAGATGGCCCGGTATCAACCCGGTTCCATCGAATCTCCTTTCCGTTAGGGGCGGGAGCAGACACGCACAACCATCCGGCAGGCATGCCTAGGCTCCGGTTCCCGGTCAAGCCCAACTGCGCTTTCCTACCGTGTCAGGCGAAGACCGGGAAAATATCAGGCTGCTGCCCCATGATCCCACCAATTTCGCGAAACTCCAAGCTGGCTCGATCTAAGCCCGCTCCACTGTCGCGAAATCCGGGTTCTTCCGGAAGCGGCTGATTCCCATGACGATTTGAAGTTCGAAAAAATTTAAGATGTGAACCTGCGCCGATGCGCAGACGGCTCCGCAACTGCGAGGTCGTAACTTAGAGAAAGGCTTGGGCCACCAGATGCTGTTCTCCAAGTTTCCCGGCTCAGCTTTCGCATACTCATGAACCGCCTCCGATCCGCCATCATGGTTGGGTCGTGTCATTCCGGAGCACGAGAACCAGTTCCCGGCCATCGGAATGGAAATCGCCGCCGCTGGCGGTCACGGCGTCCGTAACCGGCTGGGAAGGTTTGATATGGCTGCTTTCCGTCACCAATCCGGTGGCCGCCAGCGTTTCACTGACGTACTCGCGCTCTTGGTCCACGTTGGGATCGATCTTGTGGGAAGGCAGGACTTTGACCCGCTTGTCACGTTCGAATCCGACGTCGTGGGTGGCGGCCACGCACCAGAGCGGGCGCCCGTCGAGTTCGTACGTCGACTTCCACAGCCGCAAGTGATGGCGCGATTTTGCCACCTTTAACGGTTCCGCGTGAACCAGGCCGTAATCTTGGGAGCGGCCAAACAGATAAAGCCGGCTCATCGGCATCGTCAGGTAATTCTTGCGCGCTAGCGTATCGGAAAGAGCAGTGAGCACGGTGCCTTCGACCGAGCTATCCACCTGAACCCAACCGGCGGCCTTGAAGATTTCGAGCACCTGGTCCTTGTATCCGACCAGCACCACGTTCACCATATCGCCGAGCTGGCCGCCGCGATCGGTGACCCGCCGCGGCAGCTCATCGAAAAGGTTCCGGGGAACCGCGGCCAACCGCGTCTCTCCCGGTTTTGAGGGAGGCGTTGGAAAGGAACCTCCCGCATTCAATACCGCGATCGTGACGTGAAAATTGCCGCTGGCATTTTCGGCATCCTTAGCGCTCTGGTTCAGACCTAGATACAGCCGACCGGGCACCGGCACCTCCAATTCGAAACTCTCGCCAATCAGCTGCGGCTGCGTGCCCTCACCCGAACCCACGCGGGCGATCAGCGCGCCGTGTCCGGCGTCGGGTAAAGCGTAATTTCGGCCCAGGTCGCTGAAGCCGCGGCGCTTGCCCTCTGGACCGAACTCCTTGCCGCGGTGATAGCCGACGATCCCGGTTGCATCAAAGCGTAGTTTTTCACCCAGACGCAGGTCGATTTTGGTGTCGTTCCAGGACTTCGATGGATCGACGTCAAAGACAAAAGCGTGCGAGCTCTGGCTGGGCGGAACCGTATTGACGGGGGGCGCAGCCAGGAGCATGAGGGGAAATACCAGCAACATGGTCAAAATCAAACGCCGAAGTACACTCATGCAGCGGTTTGTAGCGAGCTCGACCACCGCCGTACCTAAGAACGCGGCAAGTGCCTTTTTCGAAGTAAGAATGCGATTCATGGTTATTCCCCTTTTTGTCTTCGAAATTGAAGGCTGTTTTGTTCGCCCTCACTGGAATACGCGGAATCGCAGCTCGAAAAGGCTCACACAGATTGCCAAAAATCTTTTCCCTCGAAAGGGCGGTTAGGCCGTAAACGACTAGTTACCGATTATTCGTAAGTCGCTGACTTCACGGCATAGATGAGCACAAAACTTATCAGCCGGAAGTTGCGAGACGTGTTTATCGTCAACGGAGGCGGGGTCACCCATGAATGGAAGCACTAGACCGCCAACTCAGACTCCGACAATCGACGACCCGTCTTCGTCCTGGCCCTCTTTTAACGGGGTCTACATCTCTCTCAAAGGAAGGTCGGCAACGACGCCGGCGATTCGAAGGATGATGCTCCGCTAAGCGGCGACGAAGTGAGCGAGATTCTGGTGGACATTGCTCAGGTTACGGCAAAGCCCGGAATCGACCGCCCACCACTGTCTGATGAAGTTCCCTATATCCGCTGTAGAGAACGATCGGTGTTATAAAAATTGCGGGTGAACGCCAGCCTGGAGTTGTGTTGAGTTCATCGTCGACCACTACAACGGCTCCCTTTTCGGCACTTAATTCGATACGCCAATTGGGTGGATGATCCTCACAACTTAAGTTAGCTCTGCCCGCAGTCGTCTTCTATTAATATTAATCGGCACTCGCGCTGGCTAAGACCGCACGTCGGCATGCTTCACCCTCCGGGCTTCTTTTTGGGTGTTCTGTCTTCTCTTCATGGTTTTGCACGTAGACGGCTCCGAGAAACCATCCCATGGCGAACATCCATGCGCCTATCATGAAACAATCAAAGTACGGCATTCCGCACCTCCTCACTCGTTTGTTTTTTGCTTCCTGAAGGCCACCAACATTGCCTTCTACCAAGAAAAGCGCAAAACGGAGGCTAGTTGGATCATGCATAACAAAATTGTTTTGTGGTGACTCACGGCGGACTGGTTCGCGTTACAGCCTGCCCCTTCCAGCCATTGACCATCTCCTATGTTGGCCGTACCATTTCGGCCAATGGGTACGCTACCTCGACGGGGCGGCGCTGATGTCGGCCTGGTTCACCAGGCCCGAGGACGCCGCAATCCCCCTAAGCTCCCACCTTATGGGCTTGCCCAACGTGTTGCCCTGGTTGAATGAGCAGCATGGGACTAACGCCGGAACAGTGGGAGAGGGTTAAAGCACTATTTGAGACAATCCTCGAGCAGCCCCCGGCACAGCGATCCGCACTTCTTGCATCGGCCAACGAGGATCGGGCCGTTCTCGAAGAGGTTGGACGCTTGCTCCGAAGCCACAGTGAAGCCGGCAATTTCCTGAGCATATCTCCGCTGCCCAGTCCGGCTGTCATGGATGCAACCACTGAGGCCCAGTTATTTTCCCCAGGCGACTTGCTGGCCGACCGATTCCGCGTTCGACGCTTTCTCGCCCGTGGTGGCATGGGAGAAGTGTACGAGGCGGAAGACATGGAGCTGCGGGAGGAGGTGGCGGTCAAGACCATCCGCTCCGAGGTCCTCGAGGATACCCACGCCCTGGATCGGTTTAAACGCGAAGTCCATCTCGCCAAACAGGTCACGCACCCCAATGTTTGCCGGATCTTTGACCTATTCCGTCACGCTACCTCGGCGGATAGAAGCATCCTGCTGGTAAGCATGGAACTGTTGCGCGGAGAGACTCTGGCTGGATATCTGGAGCGCGTGGGCCGAATGACGTGGCCCGAAGCGTCTCCCATCGCGTTACAGATGGCGGACGGCTTAGGCGCGGCGCACGAGATCGGCATCCTGCACCGCGATTTCAAACCGAGCAACGTGATTCTGGTACCAGGCACGAAAAGCACACGGGCAGTGATCACCGACTTCGGATTGGCGGTTCAACCCGACCGCGACGGGAAGCGCAGGACCTTGCAAACCGGCTCGGCAAATTTCGGAACACCGGCGTACATGTCTCCCGAACAGCTGGAGGGCCAAGCGTTGACCCCGGCATCCGACGTCTATTCATTGGGCCTGGTGCTTTACCAGATGGTAACCGGCACTCAGCCATTTGACGATGCTACACCGCTTTCGATGGCGGTACGTCGGCTGAACGAGACTCCTGCTTCCCCAAGGGCTCTCGTGCCGGAGCTGGACAGGAAATGGGACAAGATGATTCTGTGCTGTCTCGAGCGTGCTTCCTCTCGCCGCTTCGCGACCGCCAATGAGGTGGCGAAGGCGATCCGGGATGGGAGGGGGCTTCCCGCCTCCGAGACACCTGGCACGCGCGCCTTGGCTTGGTCGCTTGGCGTGATGGTTTTGATCCTTCTGGGGCTAGGTGGGCTTTACTATCGGTCGCATCCGCCAAGCAAACGCCTCAGCGAGAAAGACACAATCGTTCTCGCCGACTTCGCGAACACGACAGGCGATGCGGTATTTGATGACACGCTGAAAACCGCCCTGACCGTATCCTTGCGGCAATCCCCGTTCTTGAACGTGCTCTCGGACAGCAAAGTCGCGAAGACTTTGAAATTGATGACCCGCCCGCCCGACACGAAACTTACTCCCGAGGTGGCGCACGAGCTTTGCCAGCGTTCCGACAGCAGGGCTTACATTGCCGGATCCATTGCCAAACTGGGCAGCCAGTACGTGGTCGGGCTCAAAGCGATGAATTGTCAGACCCTCGACACTCTGGCGCAGGAACTGGCCACAGCGGAATCCAAGGAGAAGGTGCTCGACGCGCTGAGCGAGGTGGCATCGAAGTTGCGGCGAAAACTCGGGGAATCACTCACTACCGTGCAAAAATTCGATGTCCCCCTGCCCGAGCTGACCACATCTTCGCTCGAGGCTTTGAAAGCGTACAGCCTAGGCAGAAAGGCTCTCAATCAGCAAGGCGAAGCTGCCGCACTGCCTTTCCATCAACGAGCGATCGAGCTCGACCCTGGTTTTGCCGCGGCGTACCGGGCGGTGGGCGCCGATTACTTGGGAATGGGCGAGGTCGGACGAGCCAGTGAGTATTACACGAAGGCCTTTCAGCTGCGGGAGCATACCAGCGAGTTGGAAAAACTGTTCATCTCCACTACCTATTACGAAAATGTGACTGGGGAATTGGACAAAGCCGCGCAGACCTATCAGGAGGAAATCCAGAGCTATCCCCACATCCCGGCCTATATCGGTCTGGGCAACGTGTACAGCAAGCAGGGAGAACACGAGAAAGCGGCCGAAGCCTATGGCGAAAACCTCCGTCTCACTCCAGACACTGCCATCGTATACGGTAATCTCGCCTTCAGCCTGCTTGCCTCCCAACGCTTGGACCAAGCCCGGCAGGTTATCGAGCAGGCGCAGACGCGCAAGCTGGACGATTTCGTGCTCCGAGAGGCTCTTTATGGCCTCGCATTTATTGAGGGAAACTCTTCGGCCATGGCGGAACAGCTGCAATGGTTTGCCGGCAAGCCCGAAGAGAACAACGGGCTTTCACTGGCCTCGGACACCGAGGCCTACGCGGGCCATCTTGTCCAGGCGCGGGAACTGACGAAGCGCGCAGTCGATTCGGCCATTCGCGCTGACAGCAAGGAAACCGGGGCCATTTGGTGGGAGAATTCGGCGTTGCGCGAGGCTGCTTTCGGCAACCTGGCGGAGGCAAAGCAGGTAGCCGGCAAGGGTCTAAGGCTCGCTCCCACGAGCTCGGGCACCTCGGTCGAAGCCGCGCTTGCCTTCGCCATGGCCGGGGATCCGACCCAGGCCCAGTTGCTGGCGCAGGACATTAACCAGCGCTTCCCGATACATACGCAGATGCAATCTCTCTGGCTGCCCGCGATTCGTGCGCAAATAGCCCTGCGGCGGAAAAATCCAGCGGAAGCGATCCAGGATCTACAAGCTGCCTCTTCCGTCATCGAGTTTGCGCTAATCCCGTTTGCCGCCAACACCTGCCTCTATCCGACCTACATTCGCGGCGAAGCTTATTTGGGCGCTGAAGAAGGTGCGCCGGCGGCGGCTGAGTTTCAGAAGATTCTCGACCACAGCGGCCTCGTGTGGAACTGCTGGACCGGAGCCTTGGCGCGCTTGGGCGTGGCGCGGGCGAATGCCCTGCAAGCGAAAACGTCACAAGGTGCGGATGCCGATGCCGCTCGCGTCCGGGCGCTTGCCGCCTACAAGAATTTCCTCACCCTGTGGAAAGAGGCCGACCCCGACATCCCAATCCTGAAGCAAGCCAAGGCGGAGTACGCGAAGCTCGAGTGATTCAGACCGCCCGCCCTCTCCGGTAACTATTGCAAACATTTATTAGAACAGATGAGGGAATTTCTCCCCGAATGTCGCATTACCTCTAGGTGTTCTTGGCGACGCTTGCGCGGCAACGCAACGCCAGCCTTCGGGATCATGGGTTCTCCCGTTTTCCGACATTTCGTGAAGTTTTTTGCGTCTGTTTGCCGCTTTCCAGTTTGCAGGCTTCGCACTGAGGCCGCTTACTTCAGCACAGGAGCGCATTATATCTATTGTCTTGATATTGAGTATTGGCGGATGGATCGCCACCGCAAGGGTCGGATTCTATGGTCTTAACGGCAATCGAGTATGGCACCAGCGGCGCCTCCGCTTCGAACTCCACAAGCGGCGCGAGCGTCGGCAGCACCTGTACCTTCTATGATGTGACTCTGGGCGACATGGACGTAAATTGCTTGGGCAGCCACAATTGCTTGCTTGACGGAGCGACTGATGGGGTGCTCTCGGCTTCCGATAGCTCGTACGCCCCAGCCTACGGTACGAGCACCCGGCTGGGACTTTGCTACGGGAATTGGCACGGTTAATGTCAATAACTTGATGAAGAACTGGTCGAGCGTCGCCGCGACGGCGGCTGTCGCTCGAGAAACGAGCCCCTGAAAGTAGAAGGAAAGGAAATTACTTCAAAGCCAAATGGGTCACAGTTTCTCTGTGACCCACACTGGTTTTAATGGTTGCTTCCTCGCAAGAGTTGAACTATCGCCCGCCTCGCGAACACCATCCTAGGCGATGGCCTTTCTCTTTGGGGCCGTCGCCTGCCCCTTCGCGCCAGCCTTCGCCAAGAACTTCAGCAGAGCTGCGTTGACCTCCTCGGGGTATGTCCAGGCGACGTT